>NZ_JBGCUE010000003.1 GCF_041102575.1 Tenuifilum sp. 4138str
TCAAAGAACTATTTTCCCCTATATCCTATTCTGTATGAGCTATTCCTATCCTTTTGCTTAACTAAACGACATTGAATTATGAATTATTTTTTAATAGCCACATAGGCCAATAAAAACCAGAACACATATTGCAATTATGAAACTTACAACTGCAACCCTGCTACTGTTATGCTGAAAAGTGTTAAGCCTGTTTAACCCTACCGCGACCAATTTTTATGCTTAATAGCATTATTCGCTTAATTATCACCCCAAATTAACAGGCTGCTATTGTAGCAATTGTTAAATTTGCAAATCAAAAATCCTAAAAGTCTGATTATGGCAGAAAAAAGCAACGAGAAGCTTTTTACCGAATTTCCGCCGGTTTCAACAGCTGAGTGGGAAGCGGTAATCCGCGAGGATTTGAAAGGAGCCGACTACGATAAAAAGTTGGTATGGAAAACGCTCGAGGGGTTCAGCGTTAGGCCATACTACCGCTCCGAGGATCTTGCAAACCTTGAAACAGTTCATGTTAAACCGGGCGATTTCCCGTTTGTAAGGGGTAACCATCAAAAAGGTAATCCTTGGCTCATCCGTCAGGATTTTGAGGTATGCCTCGACAAACCCACCGAAGCCAATCGAAAAGCAATCGACATGCTGAACCGCGGTGTGGAATCGTTAGGTTTTAACCTATGTAGCGACTGTGAACCCTCATACGACTCCATTAGCCGATTGCTTAAGGATATCGACCTTTCAAGGGTGGAGGTTAACTTTACAGGGGGATCAGCATCAGCCAAGGCGCTTCCTTTCATTATCAAGTTTTTTGAACAGTCGGGCGTAAAGCCAACCGATATCAAAGGTTCTATTGATTACAGCCCGCTCACAACTTTTGCGCTTAAAGGCAAATTCTGCTGCGAGAACGATGCCTCGTACCAGGGTTTGGTGAACGTGCTAAACGCCGTAAAGAGTTTCCCAAACTTCAGGGTTATTGGTGTTAACGCCCATGTATTCCACAACAGTGGCTCCTCGGCTGTTCAGGAGTTGGCCTTTGGCCTTGCCATGGCAAGTGATTACCTAAACGCCCTAACCGACAAGGGGTTTGGTATCGATGAGTTAGCAGCTCGTATCCGTTTCAACTTTGCAGTGGGAGCAAACTACTTCATGGAAATGGCTAAGTTCCGTGCTGCACGCATGCTCTGGGCAAAAATGGTTGAAGCCTACAACCCCAAGAGCAAGGATGCTGCCCGCATGAGCATTCATGCCGAGACCAGCCGTTGGAACCTTACAGTTTACGACCCATACGTTAACATGCTCCGCACCACAACCGAGAGCATGAGCGCCGTATTGGCTGGAGTTGACTCGCTCAACGTGTTGCCATTCGATGCACCATTTGCTCAGCCTTCGGCTTTCAGTGAGCGTATTGCCCGCAACCAGCAAATATTGCTTCGCGAGGAGTCGCACTTTGGTAAAGTAGCCGATCCTGCTGCAGGCAGCTACTACATTGAGAACCTTACAATCTCAATTGCTGAGTACGCCTGGAACCTATTCCTTGAGGTTGACAGCCAGGGAGGTTTCCGCGAAGCCTTTACAAAAGGATTTATTCAGGAAAAGATTAATGAGGTTGCTGCTAAACGCGACGCCAATATTGCCTCGCGCCGCGAGACCGTTCTTGGAACCAACCAGTACCCCAACTTTACTGAGGTTGCCGACCTTGCCAAGGTTAAACCCGAGGCCGTTACCCGTCCAAAGCCCGTGAAATCAGCCGATGCTATTGCTCAACCTCTTGTTCCTTACCGTGGTGCTCAGGCTTTTGAGGAGTTGCGCTACCGAACCGATAGTAGCGGCCGTCGCCCACGTGTGTTCATGCTAACCCTTGGCAATTTGGCCATGCGTCGTGCACGTGCCCAGTTCAGCTGTAACTTCTTTGCCGTTGCTGGCTTTGAGGTTATTGACAACATCGGTTTCAATACTGTTGACGATGGTGTAAAGGCTGCAATGGATGCTAAGTCCGACATTGTGGTGATTTGCAGCTCCGACGATGAGTACGCCACACTTGCCCCCGAAGCCTTTGAAAGGCTTAATGGCAAAGCAATTTTTGTTGTGGCCGGCGAGCCCGCCTGCAAACCCGACCTTGAGGCAAAGGGGATTGCCAACTACATCAGCGTGAAGAGCAACCTGCTCGATACCCTGCTCAAGTATCAGGAAATGCTGGGAATTAAGTAACTGCAATTTTACTTAACCATAAGAGGTAAACAATGAAACCCGATTTTAAAAAGATAGATATAAAACACATCGATAAAAGTAGCGGTGTGTTAAACGTAGAGGCCGACTGGTTAACACCCGAACGCATTCCGGTGAAACCTGCCTTTACCGAAACCGACCTGGAAAACATGGAGCACCTGAACTATGCGGCAGGTATTCCGCCTTTCCTTCGCGGCCCTTACAGCACCATGTACGTGATGAAACCTTGGACTGTAAGACAGTATGCAGGCTTTTCAACCGCTGAGGAATCAAATGCCTTTTACCGCCGTAACCTGGCCGCTGGCCAGATGGGGCTTTCAGTAGCATTCGACTTAGCCACTCATCGCGGCTACGACTCCGACCACGAGCGTGTAGTTGGCGACGTGGGTAAGGCAGGCGTGGCTATCGACTCGGTAGAGGATATGAAAATCCTTTTCGACGGCATTCCCCTCAACAAGATGTCGGTTTCAATGACCATGAACGGCGCAGTACTTCCCGTTATGGCATTCTACATTGTGGCTGCGCTTGAGCAGGGTGCCAAGCTCGAGGAGCTAAGCGGAACCATTCAGAACGACATCCTGAAGGAGTTCATGGTGCGTAACACCTACATTTACCCTCCTGAATTTTCCATGCGGATTATTGCCGATATCTTTGAGTACACCTCAAGGAAGATGCCCAAGTTCAATAGCATCTCCATTTCAGGGTATCACATGCAGGAGGCCGGTGCTACTGCCGATATTGAGCTAGCATACACCCTTGCCGACGGGCTTGAGTACCTGCGCACTGGTGTAAAAGCTGGTATTGATATAGATGCCTTTGCGCCCCGCCTATCGTTTTTCTGGGCTGTTGGCATGAACCACTTCATGGAGATAGCCAAGATGCGTGCTGCACGCTTGCTCTGGGCTAAGATTGTTAAGCAGTTTAACCCCAAGAATCCCAAATCGATGGCGCTGCGTACACACAGCCAAACATCGGGGTGGAGCTTAACCGAGCAGGATCCCTTTAACAACGTAGCCCGTACCTGCATTGAGGCAATGGCAGCAGCGCTTGGTCATACTCAAAGCTTGCACACCAACGCACTCGATGAGGCCATAGCCCTTCCAACCGATTTCTCGGCTCGTATTGCCCGCAACACTCAGCTATACATTCAGGAGGAAACCAACGTTTGCCGCGCAGTTGACCCATGGGCAGGTTCGTACTACGTTGAGTACCTTACCCACGAGATAGCCCATAAGGCATGGAAACTTATTCAGGAGGTAGAAGAGCTTGGCGGTATGGCAAAAGCCATTGAGACCGGCATTCCAAAAATGAAAATTGAGGAAGCCGCAGCCCGCAAGCAAGCACGTATCGACTCGGGCAAGGATATCATTGTTGGCGTTAACAAGTACCGCCTGGACAAGGAAGATCCCATTGAAATACTTGATGTTGACAACACCGCCGTGCGCGAAGCGCAGATCCGTCGCCTGCAAAAACTCCGTGCTGAACGCAACGAGGCAGAGGTTCAAGCTGCCCTCAATGCCATTACACGTTGCGTAGAAACCGGCGAAGGTAACCTGCTGGAACTATCGGTTGAGGCTGCCAAGAAACGTGCTACACTCGGTGAAATATCATATGCCTGCGAGAAAGTGGTTGGCCGTTACAAAGCGGTTATCCGTTCCATTTCAGGCGTTTACTCAGCAGAATCTATGGATGATCCTAACTACCAGAAAGCCCGTGAGCTCTGCGAAAAGTTCGCTAAGCTCGAGGGACGCCAGCCCCGTATCATGATTGCCAAAATGGGGCAGGATGGCCACGACCGTGGCGCCAAGGTTGTATCGACCGGCTATGCCGATATAGGATTTGATGTGGACATTGGGCCTCTATTCCAAACCCCTGCTGAGGCAGCTAAACAAGCCGTTGAAAACGATGTTCATGTGCTTGGCGTGTCCAGCTTGGCTGCCGGCCACAAGACCCTAGTTCCTCAGGTAATTGAGGAATTAAAGAAACTTGGCCGCGACGATATCATGGTTATTGTTGGGGGCGTTATTCCTCCTCAGGACTACCAGTTCCTTTACGACCATGGCGTTGTGGGCATATTTGGCCCCGGAACCTCAGTGGCTTCAGCTGCCGTTAAAATTTTGGAAATCCTGCTCGAAAAATTTGAAGAGTAATCACATCGTTTATACTGAAAAAGGGTTGCGATTGCAACCCTTTTTCATTTATTCCTGATTTATAAGTATAAACTCCTCTAAAACGCCTTTCTGTCATGCTGAGCACAGCCGAAGCATCTCTTTATACCTTAAGTCCTGTATCTTTTTTACTTTTGTTTTCCAGCAATCGCTCTTTGTAATGTTTTTTTGTTGCGATGCAACGATTCACCATTGCTCTTTGGAAAAGGTACAACGTGCATCGCCCAAAATTTTGAATACAACAATACCCAGGGTTAAAACCCTAGGCTTAGTTGATTTGTCCCTACAGGGCTGTTCGCTATACCTGAGAGAGATTCCTCGACTAGCTCGGAATGACAATCCCCCTTTTTTCCTTACTCACATTGTCATGCTGAGCTCGCCGAAGCATCCCTTTGTACTTTCATTACCTAATTCTTTATTGCTCTTCGGAACCCTTTCGCAATGCGATGCAACGCTTCAGGGTTGTTCTTTGGAAAAGGTAATGCGTGCACCGCTATACTTGTGGGAGTAGCCATGGGGTTACAAATGTTTCGCCCCTACGGGGCTGGGGATGGCGATCGTTGTACGTGGAAAACGACCTCACCCCCGCCCCTCTCCTGACAGGAGAGGGGAGAGGCAATTAGGAAGCTTTTTTGCAGGGCTAAAGTCTCCCCTTTCAGGGGAGATTTAGAGGGGTCGTCTAGGTTGCTCGTGGAGAAAGACCTCACCCAAGCCCTTTCTCCTGAAGGGAGAGTGGAGCGCAATGGGGAAGCATTAAGGCGGAGCCTAAGCCTCACCTATCAGAAATGATTCAGAAGAGTTGGGATGCGATTTCTCGGAGCGCGAAACAAAACACCAAACACTAAACACTAAACACCAACCCTTATCCCTCAACAATTACAATCTTTTCAATCCTATCGCCAACACGGATAGCGTCAATTACTTCAAGGCCTTCGTAAACCTTACCAAAGCAGGTATGCTGGCGGTCGAGATGTTTGGTGTTTTGCCTGTTGTGGCAAATAAAGAATTGTGAACCACCTGTGTTACGGCCTGCGTGTGCCATGGAAAGAACACCACGATCATGGTATTGGTTGTTTCCGGTAAGCTCGCAGTTGATTTTATAGCCAGGTCCACCGGTACCTACCCGGGGATCTGTCATATCCTTGGAGTAGGGGCATCCCGCCTGAATCACAAAGTTGGGGATTACGCGGTGAAAGGCTAACCCATCGTAAAAGCCTTCCTTGGATAGCTTAACAAAGTTAGCAACGGTGTTGGGGGCATCCTCCTCGTAGAACCGAACCTTCATTACCCCTTTCGATGTGTGAATTTCTGCTGTTCTCATGGTGTGTTTGTTTGGTACAAAGGTACAAAAAAAAGAGGGCAAATCCCAACCGGTTGCCCTCTTTTGCTGAGTATCTTATGGCTATTCTTCCTCTTCCTGTTCCTGGTATGCCTTAAGGAGTTTTTCCTGAACATCGGCAGGTACTTGCTCGTACGAGGCAAACTTCATGGTGTAGGTTGCTCTACCGCTGGTTAACGAAGATAAGGCGGTGGAGTAGCGGTTTAGCTCAGCCAAGGGAACCTTGGCGTTAATCACCTCAAAACCTTTAACGCTGCCCATGCCCATAATAATGGCTCGGCGGTTCTGTAGGTCGCTCATCACATCGCCCATTCGGTCGGCAGGAACAAGCACTTCAACATCGTAAATGGGCTCCATGATCTTAGGACCGGCTTCCTTGAATGCATTCTTGAATGCATTGCGGCCAGCGAGTTTAAATGATATTTCGTTTGAGTCAACCGGGTGCATCTTACCGTCGTAAACGGCAACGCGGATATCGCGGGCGTAAGAACCGGTAAGGGGTCCCTGTTCCATCTTCTCCATAATACCCTTGAGGATGGCAGGCATAAAGCGAGCATCAATTGCGCCACCCACAATGCAGTTATAGAACACCAGTTTACCGCCCCATTCCAGGTCTATCTCTTCCTTCCCCCTAATCGAGAGGTTGATTTCCTTGCCGTTAACCTTGTACTTAACGGGGTCAGGTGCTCCTTCAACATAGGGCTCAATAACAAGGTGAACCTCGCCAAACTGACCGGCACCACCCGATTGTTTCTTATGACGATAGTCGGCTTGGGCTACTTTGGTAATAGTTTCGCGGTACGGGATACGCGGGGCTATGTATTCAATTTCGAGCTTGTGCAGGTTGGTAAGTTGCCACTTCAGTATATTGAGGTGGAATTCTCCCTGGCCTGAAATGATAATCTGACGGAGCTCCTTGGAATGTTCAACCAGAATGGTTGGGTCTTCCTGGTGGGCACGGTTAAGCAGTTCGCCCAGCTTTTCAACCTCGGCCTCATTCTTTGGCTTAACTGCGGTACGGAACTTGGGATCGGGGAATTCCATGGGGTCGAAGGTGAAATCCAGACCCGGTCCGCAAAGTGTATGGTTGGTTTTACTGTTTTTAAGCTTAACGGTAGCGCCTATATCGCCGGCAACCAGTTCGGAAACCTTGTTACGGTTCTTGCCTGCTACAACAAATAGCTGCGAAAGGCGTTCCTTTGTTGAGTTGTTGGCGTTGGTTAGATCCATACCCTCGGTTACCTTACCGGACATTACGCGGAAGTAGCTGATTTCGCCAATGTGTGGCTCAACGGTCGATTTGAATATGAAAAGTGAGGTTGGGGCGCTGGCGTCGCAGATAATGGGCTTTTCGTTATTGTTTTTAAGAACCGGGGAAAGGGTAGGATTTGGCCCAACGTTAATGATAAAATCCATAAGGCGCTTGGTGCCAATGTTTTTAGCTGCCGATAGGCAGAAAACCGGCATAATGCTGCGGCTGGCAATACCCTTTGAAATACCTGAACGCATCTCATCCTCCGTGAGCAAACCCTGCTCAAAGAACTTCTCCATGAGCGATTCGTCGTTTTCGGCAGCAGCCTCAATGAGCGCATTGTGAAGCTCATTGGCCTTATCCATTTCGCTATCGGGAATGGGGAGTTCCTCGCGGATACCGGTATCGCCCTTAAACTTATACATTTTCATGGTGATAACATCGATAAAGCTATCGAAAGCAGCACCGGTAGCAACGGGGTACTGAACTAAAATAACCTTATTACCGAAGGTTTGCTTTAGCGAGTCGAGTGTAGCATCAAAGTTAGCCTTATCGTGGTCGAGCTGGTTAATGGCCAGTATCATAGGCTTATGAAGACGCTCGGCGTGACGGTTGAAAATTTCGGTTCCAACCTCAACCCCGTATTGGGCGTTAATAACCATTACCAGCAAATCGGCGGGATACATCGATGAGATAACGGCGCCAACAAAGTCGTCGGATCCCGGGGTGTCAATAATGTTAAGCTTGCTATTATTGAACTCGGTGTATAGCAAGGTTGAAAAAATTGACCTTTGGTTCTGCTGTTCAATTTCGGTGTAATCGGAAACGGTGTTCTTCCCTTCAATTGTTCCCTTGCGTTCAATTACCTTACCTTCAAACATCATCGACTCGGCCAGCGATGTCTTGCCCGAGCCAGTATTACCCAGTAAGGCGATATTCCTAATTTGTTCGGTTTGGTAGGTTTTCATGCGGTTTACGCTTATTATTGGTTTAACATCAGGTTAGTTAATTTTTCCAGTCGCGGGTATTCATTTATATAAAGGTATATCCCTTTAAAACCGATTCCCTTGACCGGTACCACCCTTTTGGGGTAGCCCCAAAAATAGTAAAATTTTGTTTCCAACAAATAAAAATTTCCAAAAGCCTTATGTTGTAAAACATTTTAGGGACATTGAGCGGATGATTTTTACAAGTTGCTAAAAATCAGGCTTGTTTTTTTAAATCAAAAGCTATACCTTTGCGCCCGCAAAAATGCAAACCGACCAAAAAAGTTGATGATCAACAAAAAAGTTGAGTTGCATTGTTGTAATTGTAAAAAAATCAATACCTTTGCAGTCCATTTTTTAAACTTAAACTATAACAATAAATTGGATTTATGCCAACAATTCAGCAACTAGTAAGAAAAGGAAGGTCTAAACTGGTGGATAAGAGCAAGGCTCCAGCCCTTGATGCTTGCCCCCAGAGACGAGGTGTATGTGTACGCGTGTACACCACTACACCTAAGAAGCCGAATTCGGCTATGCGTAAGGTTGCCAGGGTTAGGCTTACTAACGGTAAGGAGGTTAACGCCTACATTCCTGGTGAAGGTCACAACTTGCAGGAGCACTCCATAGTGTTAATCCGCGGGGGTAGGGTAAAGGATTTGCCCGGTGTTCGTTATCACCTGATTCGCGGAACACTCGATGCTTCCGGAGTAGAAGGTCGTAAACAGGGCCGTTCCAAGTACGGCGCCAAGAGGCCTAAAGATAAAAAGTAAAAGTTAACCTCATTTGAATTGGTTGAACAATGAGAAAAGCAAAACCAAAAAAACGGATTATCTTACCCGATCCCAAGTTCGGCGATGTAATGGTTACCAAGTTTGTGAACAACTTAATGGTAACGGGTAAGAAGAGTATTGCCTTCGAAATCTTTTACAATGCACTTGATATAGTTGGTAAAAGAATGAAGGACAGCGAAAAATCGCCCCTTGAAATCTGGAAGATTGCCCTTGAAAACGTTACCCCACAGGTTGAGGTTAAGAGCCGCAGGGTGGGTGGTGCTACTTTCCAGGTTCCCACCGAGGTCCGTCCTGAGCGTAAAATCTCACTCTCCATGAAAAACCTCATACTTTTTGCCCGTAAGCGCGCCGGTAAGGGTATGAGCGAAAAGCTTGCTGCTGAGATTATTGCTGCTTACAACCAGGAAGGTGGTGCTTTCAAGCGTAAGGAGGATATGCATAAGATGGCTGAAGCTAACAAGGCTTTTGCACATTTCCGTTTCTAAAACCAAATAGCACGAGGAAGGTAGGAGATAGATGAGCAGAGATTTAAGATTCACTCGGAATATTGGGATTATGGCCCACATCGACGCCGGTAAAACAACAACTACCGAGCGTATCCTGTTTTATACAGGTAAAACTCACAAAATTGGTGAGGTACACGATGGGGCTGCAACAATGGACTGGATGGTGCAGGAGCAGGAGCGTGGTATCACTATCACCTCAGCCGCTACTACAACTTTTTGGAACTACGAGAATAAGCAGTATCAAATAAACATTATCGACACCCCAGGACACGTGGACTTTACCGTTGAGGTGGAGCGTTCACTCCGTGTACTCGATGGCGCCATTGCCACTTTCTGTGCCGTGGGTGGTGTTGAGCCCCAAAGCGAAACCGTTTGGCGCCAAGCCGATAAGTACAGGGTTCCCCGCATTGCCTATGTTAACAAGATGGACCGTGTGGGTGCCGATTTCCTTGGGGTTGTTCAGGAAATTAAGGACAAGTTAGGTGCAAACCCAATTCCCATTCAGCTCCCTATTGGAGCCGAAGATAACTTCAACGGCATAATCGATCTTATTGAGAATAAGGCCGTAGTTTTCTTTGAGGACGAAAAGCTTAAGGCTACCAACTACCGTTTGGAACCGGTTCCTGCCAACATGAAGGACGAGGTTGACGATTGGCGTGCCAAGCTTATTGAGGCAGTTGCATCGTACAACGATGAGCTCCTTGAGCGTTTCTTTGAAGACCCCGATTCCATTACCAAGCAGGAGATTATTGAAACTATCCGTAAGGCAACAATCGACATGTCGATTATTCCGGTTCTTTGCGGATCGTCGTTCAAGAATAAGGGTGTACAACACCTGCTCGATGCAGTTGTTGCCTTCCTTCCCAGCCCTCTCGATAAGGGCGATGTGGTTGGTACAAATCCTAATACCGATAAAGAAGAGGTTCGTAAACCCTACATCGATCAGCCTTTCTGCGGTTTAGCATTCAAAATTGCTACCGATCCCTTTGTAGGCCGTTTGGCCTTCATCAGGGTTTACTCCGGAAAGATTGATAGCGGTAGTTATGTTTTTAACACCCGTACCGGCAAAAAGGAGCGTATTAGCCGTATTTACCAGATGCATGCCAACAAGCAGAACCCAATTGAGTTTTGCGAGGCTGGCGATATTTGTGCTGCGGTTGGTTTTAAAGATATTAGAACTGGCGATACCCTTTGCTTGGAGGAAAAACCAATTGCCCTTGAGGCCATGACTTTCCCTGAGCCTGTAATTGGTTTAGCTATTGAGCCCAAAACCCAAAAGGATTTGGATAAGCTTGGCGTTGCGCTTAACAAGTTAGCCGAGGAAGACCCCACATTCCGTGTAAACACCGACCCCGATAGCGGTCAAACCGTGATTAGCGGTATGGGTGAGTTACACCTCGAGATCATTGTCGACCGCCTACGTCGCGAGTTCAATGTTGAGATTAACCAGGGCGCACCTCAGGTAGCTTACCGCGAGGCATTTACCAAGAGCGTTTCGCACCGCGAGGTGTTCAAGAAGCAAACTGGTGGAAAGGGTAAGTTTGCCGATATTATTTTTGAAATGGGTCCTGCAGACGAAGGCGTAACCGGACTGCAGTTTATTGATGAGGTTAAGGGTGGTAATATTCCCCGTGAATTTATCCCCTCAGTACAGAAGGGCTTTGAGCTAGCCATGAGCAACGGCGTACTCGCCGGCTATGCCATCCCCAGCATGAAGGTGGTACTCAAGGATGGCTCGTTCCACCCGGTTGACTCCGATGCACTCTCGTTCGAAATAGCTGCCCGTTACGGATTCCGCGCAGCAGGTCCAAAAGCCGCTCCGGTTTTACTTGAGCCAATCATGAATGTAGAGGTGGTTACCCCCGAGGAAAACATGGGCGATGTAATTGGTGACCTCAACAAACGTCGTGGCCAAATTGCCGGAATGGAATCGAAGGGTAACGCCCGAGTGGTTAAGGCTAAGGTTCCCCTTGCAGAGATGTTTGGGTACGTAACCGTACTCCGCACCCTAACCTCCGGACGCGCCACTTCAACCATGGAGTTCTCCCATTACGCCGAAGTACCCGCTAACATTGCTAAGGAGGTGATTGAGAAATCCAAGGGCAAAGAGCTAAAGGAAATTGAATAATTACTTTTATCCGATAAGTACAATGAGCCAAAAGATTAGAATTAAACTCAAATCGTACGACCACAACCTGGTTGATAAGTCGGCCGAAAAGATCGTGAAAACGGTCAAGGCTACAGGCGCTGTGGTGAGCGGTCCAATTCCGCTTCCAACACATAAGCGGATTTTTACGGTTAACCGTTCAACATTCGTTAACAAGAAGTCGAGGGAGCAATTTGAACTCAGCTCCTATAAGCGTTTGCTCGATATCTACAGCTCCAATGCGAAGACTATCGATGCTCTGATGAAGCTCGAACTTCCCAGTGGAGTCGAAGTAGAGATTAAAGTATGAGTGTGAATTGTAAATTAGAAAGACAATGCCACAAGGATTAATTGGACGTAAAATCGGAATGACTTCCGTATTCGGTGAGGACGGTAAGAATATCCCCTGCACCGTAATTGAGGCTGGTCCTTGCGTTGTCACACAGGTAAAAAGCGCTGAAACCGATGGTTATACAGCCATTCAGCTTGCCTATGATGACAAAAAGGAGAAACACACCAGCAGGCCTATGCTCGGCCATTTTAAGAAAGCCAACACTACCCCAAAGCGTAAGTTGGTTGAATTCCGCGATTGGGAAGGATTACAGCTTGGCGATGTAGTAACCGTTGACCTCTTTGCTAACGACAACTGGGTTGACGTAGTTGGTATAACCAAAGGTAAAGGATTCCAAGGTGTTGTAAAGCGCCACGGCTTTAGTGGAGTGGGCGGAAGAACCCACGGTCAGCATAACCGTCAGCGTCACCCGGGTTCTATGGGTGCATCTTCGTTCCCTTCACGTGTACTTCCAGGCAAGCGTTTGGCAGGCCGTACCGGAGGCGAAAGGGTGAAAATCATCAACCTACGTGTTCTTAAGGTTATCCCTGAGAGCAATCTTTTACTCGTTAAAGGATCGATTCCAGGGGCAAAGGGTTCTTACATAATTATTGAGAAGTAATGGAAATCAAGGTACTTAACATACAAGGACAGGAAACCGGCAGGACTATTCAGTTGGAAGACTCGATTTTTGGTATCGAACCCAACGACCATGCCATTTACCTCGACGTTAAGCAAATACTAGCAAACCGTCGTCAGGGTACGCACAAATCCAAACAGCGTAACGAGGTTTCCGGTAGTACCCGTAAGCTAAAACGCCAAAAGGGTACCGGTACTGCTCGTGCAGGTAGCATCAAGTCGCCCTTGTTCCGTGGTGGTGGACGTATTTTTGGTCCCGTTCCACGCGATTATAGCTTTAAGCTAAACAAGAAGGTTAAGCAGCTGGCTCGTAAGAGCGCTCTTGCATACAAGGTTAAGGAGAATGCTCTGCTTGTTATTGAAGACTTCAACTTAGATACTCCAAAAACCAAGGAATTTTTAAATATCTGCAAGAACCTGAACGTAGCCGACAAAAAAACACTCTTCTTGTTGGGCGAGCCAAATAAAAATATATATTTGTCGTCCAGAAATTTACAGAAGCAAACGGCTGCAATTGCCTCATCAGTAAACACTTACGATATTCTAAATGCTAATATGTTAGTGTTAACTGAGAGTTCTGTAGATGCTCTGAACAAAATGTTTAAGGTATCATAATAAGGAAGCGCCATGGATATACTGATAAAACCAGTTGTAACTGAAAAGATGGAGCGCTTAACCGATAAGCTGAACCAATACGGCTTTATCGTGGATAAGAGAGCTAATAAGTTACAGATAAAGAAGGCGATAGAGGAACTATACGGGGTAACCGTTGACTCAGTGAATACTATGCGTTATGCTGGTAAAGTTAAGTCCCGCTACACCCGTACCGGTGTATTGGTGGGTCGTACCAATAGCTACAAAAAGGCTATCGTAACGCTTAAGGAAGGAGATAAGATTGATTTTTATAGCAACATTTAACTAAGATGGCTGTACGGAAACTAAAACCTGTTACACCAGGACAGAGACACAAGATTATAGGTTTGTTCGATGACATTACGACAAACAAACCTGAGAAGTCGTTACTAGTCCCCCTGAAAAAGACTGGTGGTCGCAATAACCAAGGCCGAAGGACCATGCGATATATAGGGGGAGGCCACAAGCGCAGATACAGATTAATAGATTTCCTGCGCAACCGTGACAATGAGCCTGCTGTAGTAAAGACTATTGAGTACGATCCCAACCGCACTGCACGTATTGCGCTGGTTGAGTACCCCGATGGCGAGAAGCGCTACATTGTAGCCCCTGCAGGGCTCAAGGTAGGCCAAACCATCATGTCGGGTCGCGGAGTAGCTCCTGAGGTGGGTAATACCCTTTACCTTGGCGAAATACCCCTAGGTACCATTATCCACAACATCGAGCTCTACCCCGGCCGTGGTGCTTGCATGGCACGTAGCGCAGGATCGTATGCTCAGCTCCTAGCCCGTGAGGGGAAGTACGCTATCATAAAGCTGCCTAGCGGCGAAACCCGCATGGTACTTAACGAGTGTAGAGCCACCATTGGTAGCGTGTCGAACTCTGACCACGCATTGGAAAAATCCGGAAAAGCCGGACGTAGCCGCTGGTTAGGTCGTCGTCCTCGCACCCGTGGTGTTGCCATGAACCCTGTTGATCACCCAATGGGTGGTGGTGAAGGACGTGCCTCAGGAGGACACCCACGCTCACGTAAGGGTATTCCTGCTAAGGGTTACAAGACTCGTTCTAAGAAGAAACACAGCAGCAAGTTCATCATTGAACGCAGGAAAAAGTAATTTGTAAAAAACTGTAAGTATGAGTAGGTCACTAAAAAAAGGTCCCTTTATTGACTACAAGTTGGAAAAGCGTGTCATTCAGATGAACGAAACCAACAAGAAGTCTGTTATCAAGACTTGGTCAAG
The DNA here is from genome assembly GCF_041102575.1 of Tenuifilum sp. 4138str. NCBI lineage: Bacteria > Pseudomonadati > Bacteroidota > Bacteroidia > Bacteroidales > Tenuifilaceae > Tenuifilum > Tenuifilum osseticum. The sequence continues at coordinate 14,250 of NZ_JBGCUE010000003.1, forward strand.
GGCTTCCATGATATCTCCCGATTTTGTTGGACACACCATAGCAGTTCACAACGGGAATAAGTTCATTCCTGTGTACATTACCGAAAACATGGTAGGTCATAAGCTGGGCGAGTTTGCTCCCACCCGCACCTTCCGTGGCCATGCTGGTAATAAGAACAAATAGTGAATTGATAAAAGGAAAAAGAGATGGGTGCAAGAAAACATAACATGGCCGAGAGGCTTAAAGCGGAGAGGAAAAACAAAGCAGTTGCTCGCTTACGCAACTGTCCATCTTCGCCCCGTAAGATGCGCTTGGTGGTTGACCTGGTTCGTGGTAAAGACGTAAACACAGCGCTCAACATACTTAAATTCAGCCGCAAGGATGCCGCAAAGGATGTACACAAGCTCATCCTTTCAGCAGTTGCTAACTGGAAAGCTAAAAACGAGAACGTACGCATTGAGGATGCCAACCTTTTCATCAAGGAGATCTTTGTTGATCAGGGCAGAATGCTTAAACGTATTCGTACAGCACCACAGGGACGCGCTCACCGCATCCGTAAACGCTCAAACCACGTAACCGTTGTGGTTGATAGCGCAGTTAATAACGAATCAAACAACTAACAGCTACATGGGACAGAAAGTTAATCCAATAGCAAACCGTTTAGGAATCATCCGTGGATGGGATTCCAACTGGTACGGAGGTAAAAAATACGCTCAGAAATTGGTTGAGGATAGCAAAATCCGCGACTACCTGAATGCTAGGCTTGCCAAGGCCAGCCTCTCAAAAATAGTTATTGAGCGTACCCTGAAGCTGATAACCGTAACCATACATACTGCTCGCCCAGGTATCATTATTGGTAAGGGCGGACAGGAAGTGGATAAGCTACGCGAGGAACTACGTAAGATTACCAACAAGGATGTTCAAATCAATATCTTTGAGGTGAAGCGCCCCGAAATTGATGCTGTTATCGTAGGTAACAACATTGCTCGCCAAATTGAAGGACGCATCTCTTATCGTAGGGCTATTAAAACAGCCATTGCCTCAACCATGAGGATGGGGGCTGAGGGTATTAAGGTGCAAATTTCTGGCCGCTTGGGTGGCGCTGAAATGGCACGCTCTGAAACCTACAAGGAGGGACGAATTCCCCTGCATACCTTCCGTGCCGATATCGATTACGCCCTAGCTGAGGCTCACACCAAGGTTGGCGTTATAGGTATTAAGACCTGGATTTGCAACGGTATTGTTTACGGTAAGCGCGATCTTTCACCAAACATTGGTACAAGGAGCGCTACAAACGTAGCCGAGAAAAAGGCAAAACCGGCACCTAAGGGAGGTTCACGTCCTCGTGCTAAGAAAAAGAAATAGTAAGGTGTATAAACACTAAAGCATTAGCGAAATGTTACAGCCAAAGAAAACAAAATACAGAAGGCAGCAAAAGGGAAAAATGAAAGGGACTGCTCAACGTGGAAACCAGTTGGCATTCGGTTCATTTGGAATTAAAGCCCTTGAGGCGAGCTGGATCACAAGCCGTCAGATTGAGGCTGCCCGCCAGGCCGTGACCCGTTACATGAAGCGTGAAGGTCAGATCTGGATCAGAATTTTCCCCGATAAGCCCATTACCAAGAAACCTGCCGAGGTACGTATGGGTAAAGGTAAAGGTGCTCCTGAGGGGTTCGTTGCTCCGGTTACTCCCGGCCGCATTCTGTTTGAGTGCGACGGCGTACCCTACGAGGTTGCAAAGGAAGCATTGCGCCTGGCAGCTCAGAAGCTCCCTATTACTACTAAGTTTGTTGTCCGTCCGGACTTTGTTGAACCTTCAAACTAATTGAGCCATGAAAGCAGCAGAAATTAGAGAGTTCACTGATAAGGAGATTCTTGAGCGTATTGAGCTGGAAAAAACCAACCTGCTTAAGCTAAGGTTGAACCATAGCATATCTCCTTTGGATAATCCAATGAAAATTAAAGAGACCCGCAGGAACATTGCCAGGTTGAAAACCGTCCTGAACCAGCGGAAGCTCAGTCAAAACAAGTAATGCGTTGTAGCTATGGAACAAGTAAACGAAGTAAAGAGAAATAACCGTAAGGAGCGTATTGGCGTGGTGGTAAGCAACAAGATGCAAAAGTCTATTGTTGTTGCCGTAAAGCGTAAGGTAAAGCACCCCATTTACGGAAAGTTTGTAAATAAAACCACCAAGTTTTACGCTCACGACGAGAATAATGTATGCGAGGTTGGCGATTTGGTTCGCATCATGGAAACTCGCCCTCTTAGCAAGCTCAAACGCTGGAGGTTAGTTGAAATCATTGAAAAGGCTAAGTAGTCATGATACAGCAGGAAAGTAGACTAGTAGTAGCTGATAATAGCGGAGCTAAGGAAGTGCTCTGCATCAGGGTACTGGGAGGTACCGGTAAACGCTACGCCCGTATAGGCGATAAGATAGTGGTTACCGTAAAGAGTGCCATACCAGGTGGTGATATCAAGAAAGGTACCGTTTCAAAGGCCGTAGTGGTTCGTACCAAGAAGGAGATCCGCCGTCCGGATGGCTCATACATCCGTTTCGACGATAATGCTTGCGTACTGCTTAACAACCAGGGCGAAATTCGTGGAACTCGTATCTTTGGCCCGGTTGCCAGGGAACTACGTGATAATTACATGAAGATTGTTTCACTTGCACCTGAGGTGTTATAAACCCCAATAACTGAAGAATTATGGCAAAGTTACACATCAAGAAAGGGGATATGGTTTACGTAATCTCCGGTGAATCTAAAGGCCACCAGGGTCGCGTACTCAGTGTGCTCGTAAAGGAGAACCGTGCAATTGTTGAGGGTGCTAACATGGTATCGAGGCATACCAAACCCAATTCCAAAAACCCTCAGGGTGGAATTATCAAAAAGGAAGCCCCAATTCATATTTCAAACCTAATGCTGGTTGACCCCACCACTGGCAAGCCAACCCGCATCGGTCGTCGGTTGAACGACCAGGGTAAACTTGTTCGTTACTCTAAAAAATCAGGAGAGGAGATTAAGTAATGGAATACGTACCAACCCTAAAGAAAAAGTATAGGGAGGAGATTGTCCCCGCGCTCATGAAACAGTTCAACTACAAGAGCGTGATGCAGGTTCCCCGGTTGGAAAAAATAGTGATCAACCAAGGGATAGGACAAGCAGTAGCCGATCGCAAACTCATTGAGCAGGCACAGGCAGAACTCACCATGATTGCCGGTCAAAAGGCAGTTCAAACCTACTCGCGTAAGGATATATCAAACTTTAAGCTCCGTAAGGGGGTTCCCATTGGGCTTAAGGTTACCCTCCGCCGCGAAAGAATGTATGAGTTCCTTGAGCGTTTAATCAACGTTTCCTTGCCGCGTATTCGCGACTTTAAGGGAATTAACGACAAGTTCGACGGCCGTGGAAATTACACCCTTGGCATTCAGGAACAAATTATTTTCCCTGAGATTGACATCGATAAGGTGAGCAAGATTCTGGGTGCTGAGATCACTTTCGTAACCACATCGGAGAACGACGAGGAGGCTTATGCACTTCTTCGTGAGTTTGGGTTACCTTTTAAAAATGCTAAAAAGGAATAGACTATGGCAAAAGAGTCAATGAAAGCGCGTGAGGTTCGCCGTGCGAAACTCGTTGCAAAATACGCCGAGAAGAGAGCTAAGCTCAAAGAGGAAGGCGATTACGTTGGGCTTCAGAAGTTACCCCGTAACTCTAACCCCATCCGTTTGCGTAATCGTTGCATGTTAACCGGAAGGCCCAGAGGGTATATGCGCCAATTTGGCATCAGCCGTATCACCTTCCGCGAAATGGCCTCAAAAGGCTTAATTCCTGGTGTTAAGAAAGCTAGTTGGTAGAATTTTAATAATAAAACGAAGCAATGATTACCGACCCAATTGCAGATTACCTAACCCGAATTCGTAACGCCGTGATGGCTCGTCACCGGGTTGTTGAGGTACCCGCTTCGAATATGAAGAAGGATATCACCAAGATTCTTTTCGATAAGGGGTACATACTAAACTATAAATTTGAGGATGATGGCAAGCAGGGCATTATTAAAATCGCTCTTAAGTATCATCCTGAGACTAAGGCATGTGCCATCAAGCACTTGGAACGCGTTAGTACTCCCGGCTTGCGTCGCTACAGCAACGCAAAAGATCTTCCCCGCGTGTTAAATGGCCTGGGTATTGCTATTATCAGCACATCGCAAGGGTTGATGACCGACAAGGAGGCTCGCGCCAAGAATATTGGTGGTGAAGTGGTTTGCTATGTTTACTAATCCAGTATAATTTTTAAACTAATGTCGAGAATAGGAAAAAAACCTGTAAACTTACCACAAGGAGTAAGCGTTAGCATTAGCGCCGATAATGTGGTAAGCGTGAAAGGCCCTCTCGGAGAACTAAAGCAAAAAGTTGATCCGGATATCACCGTAAAGGTAGAGGGAAATGAAGTTGTTCTCTCCAGACCAACTGATCATAAGCGTCACCGTTCGCTACATGGGCTATACCGTGCCCTTATCAACAACATGGTAATTGGTGTATCCAAGGGCTTTGAGGTACAGCAGGAACTTGTGGGTGTTGGTTACAAGGCCGAAGTTAAAGGTCAAATCCTTGAGATGAGCCTTGGTTTCTCCCACGACATCTACTTTGAGATGCCCAAAGAAATAAAGGTTGAAGCCATTACCGAGAAAAAGGGTAACCCCAAGGTCATTCTGAAGAGCATTGATAAGCAGCTCTTAGGTCAGGTTGCCGCTAAGATCCGCTCGCTTCGTAAGCCTGAGCCATATAAGGGTAAAGGTATTCGCTTTGTGGGTGAAGTTGTACGTAAGAAAGCTGGTAAGTCGGCTAGTGTATAACCCGTAAAACTGAAAGAGAGATATGGCTTTAAGTAAATTGGAAAGAAAGTTGCGCATTCGCAGACGAATCCGCAAAAGAGTTTCGGGAACAGCTCAAAAACCTCGTATGTCGGTTTTCAGGAGCAACACCAACATATACGTTCAGTTTATTGACGATATCAATGGTGTAACACTAGCATCGGCCTCTTCGATGTCAAAAGAGATTGCAGAGAAAAAAAATATTACTAAAACCGAACAAGCCCGACTTGTTGGACAGCTTGCCGCTAAAAACGCCATGGCTAAGGGTATTGAGAGTGTGGTGTTTGACCGTGGTGGTAACCTATACCATGGCCGCGTTAAGGCTTTAGCTGATGCCGCAAGAGAAGGTGGACTTAAATTCTAAGCACGATGTCACAGAATACCAACATACGAAGAGTAAAAGCCAGCGACCTTGAGCTCAAGGACAGGCTGGTTAGCATTCAGCGCGTAACCAAGGTAACCAAGGGTGGTAGAACTTTCAGCTTCTCAGCCATTGTTGTAGTAGGTAATGAGAATGGCGTAGTAGGGTATGGCTTAGGTAAAGCTAGCGAAGTAACCGCTGCCATAGCCAAGGGTATTGAGGATGCTAAAAAGAATCTGGTTAAGGTACCCATACTAAAGGGTACTATCCCCCACGAACAGGAAGCCAAGTTTGGTGGTGCCAAGGTGCTGATTAAACCTGCTTCGCACGGTACCGGTGTTAAGGCTGGTGGTGCTATGCGCGCCGTGCTTGAGAGCGTGGGTGTAACCGACGTACTTGCAAAATCAAAAGGCTCATCAAACCCTCACAACCTGGTTAAGGCTACCGTTATGGCATTGCTTGAACTGCGCGATGCTCACACCGTGGCCCAGCAGCGTGGGGTTGACCTTAAAAAAGTATTCAACGGATAAAAACTGATGACTATGGCAAAGATTAAAGTAACACAGATACGTAGCGTTATTGGCCGCCCCGAAGGGCAACGCTTAACACTTCGTTCGCTGGGAATCCGCCGTATGCATCATACCGTTGAGGTAGAGGCTACCCCACAGGTTATGGGTATGATTGCTAAGGTGCGTCACCTTGTGCGAATTGAAGAGCAATAGGTATAACAACTAACGATTGTAAGGTCATGAAACTAGATAAACTAAAACCCGCTGAAGGTTCTACCCACAACAGGAAACGTATTGCCCGTGGTGAGGGGTCAGGACATGGAGGCACTGCCACTCGTGGTCACAAGGGTGCCAAGTCACGCTCAGGTTACTCCCGCAAGTTTGGCTTTGAGGGTGGCCAGATGCCTATACAGCGTCGTCTACCAAAGTTTGGCTTTAAAAACCCATTCCGCGTTGAGTACAAGCCCATTAACCTTGAAGTGTTGCAAGCCCTTGCCGAAAAGCACGGCTATACCACTATCGATATTGATACCCTTATCAATGCCGGTTTAGTGTCGCGCAACGATATGGTTAAAATTCTTGCCAAGGGTACTCTCAGCGCTAAGCTTGAGGTTAAAGCCCACGCTTTCTCAAAGAAAGCAATTGAAGCAATTGAAGCAGCTAACGGAACCGCAGTAAAACTATAGTGAATAATGAAAGCCTTTTTCGAAACCCTCAAGAATATATACAAGATAGAGGATCTGCGCAAGCGGATTCTCTATACTCTTGGTATTCTGCTGATTTATCGACTTGGTAGCTTTATAGTATTACCGGGTCTTGACCCATCGCAGCTTGGCGCTCTGCAAGAGCAAACCAAGGAAGGTATCATGGGCCTCCTCGACATGTTTTCGGGTGGTGCCTTTGCTAATGCTTCCATTTTTGCGTTGGGTATTATGCCCTACATCTCAGCATCTATCGTGGTTCAGCTTTTAGGAATTGCTGTACCCTACTTCCAGAGGTTACAGAAAGAAGGCGAGAGTGGTAGAAATAAGCTTAACCAGATTACCCGAGTACTTACAGTAGGTATCCTGCTATTCCAGGGTCCAGCTTACATAACCAACCTTTACGTTCAGCTTCCACAGGGAGCGTTCCTGTTAAGTGAGTTCTGGTTCACCATTACAGCCACTGTCACCATGATTGGTGGAACTATGTTCATCATGTGGCTGGGTGAGAAGATCACCGATAAGGGTATTGGTAACGGTATATCGCTAATCATCATGATTGGTATTATTGCCCGCTTACCCTTTGCCTTTGTTGCAGAACTATTCTCAAAGGCCGAAGAACTTGGTGGTGGATTGGTTCTGCTCCTATTAGAGCTCGTTATACTATTTGCAGTATTCATGTTCTCAATCCTGCTTATTCAGGGTACACGTAAAATACCTGTGCAGTATGCCAAACGAATTGTAGGAAATAAACAGTATGGTGGTGTTCGCCAGTACATACCCCTTAAGGTAAACGCTGCCGGTGTAATGCCAATCATTTTTGCTCAGGCTCTGATGTTTATCCCCATGCTGTTTGCCCGCTTTGATGCTACTGCTGGCATTGCTGCCGCTTTTAGCTACACCGGATTCCTATACAACTTCACCTTTGGATTGCTGATCATAGTATTCACCTATTTCTATACCGCTATTATTATCAATCCCAACCAGATGGCTGAGGATATGAAGAAGAACGGAGGTTTTATTCCCGGAGTAAAACCCGGAAAGAAAACCGTTGAGTATCTCGACTCCATCATGTCGAAAATCACTCTACCCGGTTCAATCTTCTTAGCTATTATAGCTATTCTTCCTGCATTTGCCATTAAGCTGGGAGTTAACAACCAGTTTGCCCAGTTCTTTGGCGGAACCTCGTTGTTAATCTTAGTAGGTGTAGTTCTTGATACACTACAGCAGATTGAGAGTCACCTGCTGATGCGTCATTACGATGGATTAATGAAATCGGGAAGGCTGAAGGGCCGTTCCGGTATGTAATAGGGCAATTTTGCCAAACGTTCTTTATAATGTTTTTAGCTAAAACCGACGAGGAAGTTGAGCTGCTAAGGCTAAACAACGATCTGGTATCGCGCACATTAGCCGAGGTGGCAAAACATATTAAGCCAGGGGTAACCACCCAAAAGCTCGACTCAATAGCCGAGGAGTTCATCAGGGCTCATGGGGCTGTTCCGGGTTTTTTGGGGTATAATGGCTACCCAGCAACGCTTTGCATTTCGGTCAACGATGCAGTGGTGCATGGCATTCCATCGTCGTATGAGCTCCGCGAGGGCGACATAGTATCGGTCGATTGCGGGACCTTCTTGCACGGGTTTTATGGCGATTCCGCCTTCACCTTTTCGGTGGGCGAGGTTAAGCCCGAAGTGCAGCGGCTGTTAAAGGTTACCCGCGAATGCCTTGAGCTAGGCATTGAGGCTGCAGTAGCCGGTGGCAGGGTTGGCGATATATCCTACGCCGTGCAATCGCATGCCGAATCGAACGGTTACTCTGTAGTCCGCGAATTGGTGGGACATGGCATAGGCCGCCATATGCATGAAAAACCCGAAGTCCCTAACTACGGAGCACGAGGCCGTGGGCCTAAGCTTGTCGATGGAATGGCAATCTGCATTGAGCCAATGATTAACCTTGGCTCAAAGCACGTTTACCAGGATCTGGATGGATGGACCATCCGTACCCGCGACGGTAAACCCTCGGCGCACTTTGAGTTGGCCGTTGTTGTTCGAAAGGATAAAGCCGAAAGGCTTTCAACTTTCAAGTATATTGATGAAGTTTTACGTTTAAGTTAAATTTTTAAGAGCGAATGTCCAAGCAAACTGCAATTGAGAAAGACGGAACTATTATTGAGGCCCTATCGAACGCCATGTTCAGGGTAGAGCTCGATAACGGACATGTTATTACCGCCCACATCTCCGGTAAAATGCGTATGCATTACATCAAAATTTTACCCGGCGATAAGGTGAGGGTTGAAATGTCGCCTTACGATTTAACTAAAGGACGTATTACTTTTAGGTACAAGTAAACCAAAAAATTTCAATACAATGAAAGTAAGAGCATCAGTAAAGAAGCGCAGCGACGAGTGCAAGATAGTTCGTCGTAAGGGACGCTTGTATGTGATTAACAAAAAAAATCCTAAGTTCAAGCAACGTCAAGGATAATTTGTTTAATTTTGCACACTAATTATTAAGTGAAAATATGGCACGTATAGTAGGTGTAGATTTGCCGAAAAACAAGAGAGGCGAGGTAGCCCTTACCTATATTTATGGTATTGGCCGCAGCAGCGCCCGTAAGATTCTGGACAAAGCCGGAATAAGCTACGATACCAAAGTAGCCGATTGGACCGATGATAATGTAACAGCCATCCGTAACATCCTGAACGAAGGGTACAAGGTTGAAGGTGAACTGCGTTCCATGGTTCAGCTCAGCATTAAGCGCTTGATGGATATTGGTTGCTACAGAGGTATTCGTCATCGTCTTGGTTTACCTGTGAGAGGTCAATCAACCAAGAATAACGCTCGTACACGTAAAGGAAAGAGAAAAACTGTTGCCAACAAGAAGAAGGCTACTAAATAGTAATTAAGCTATGGCAAAGAAAACAGCAACTAAGAAAAAAGTAGTTAAGGTTGATCCGGTAGGACAAGCCCATATTCATTCATCGTTTAACAATATCATTGTTACAATGACCAACAGCACCGGTCAGGTTATTTCCTGGTCGTCGGCTGGTAAGATGGGTTTCAAGGGTTCAAAGAAGAATACTCCGTATGCAGGTCAAACTGCAGCAGCCGATTGTGCTAAAGTAGCCTACGATATGGGCTTAAGGAAGGTAAAAGTGTTTGTAAAAGGACCCGGCGCCGGCCGTGAATCGGCTATCCGTACCATCAACTCTACCGGTATTGAGGTAACTGAGATTGTTGATGTTACTCCACTACCACACAATGGCTGCCGCCCTCCTAAACGTCGTAGGGTATAACCATTTTAGTACGAATCAATAAAATTACAAAATAATGGCAAGATATACTGGACCAACAACCAAGATTGCCCGTAAATTCGGAGAGCCCATCTATGGGCCGGATAAGTACTTCGAGAAGAAGAACTATCCTCCCGGGGTTCACGGCTTAATGAAGAAGCGCAAAAAGGTTTCGGAGTACGGAACCCAGCTGCTCGAGAAACAAAAAGCTAAGTACACCTATGGCCTACTTGAGCGTCAGTTTGCTAACCTATTTAAGCAAGCTGCTCGTAGCAAGGGTATCACCGGTGAAATTCTGCTTCAGCTGCTCGAGTCGCGTCTCGATAACGTTGTATACCGTTTGGGCATTGCTCCTTCACGTGCAGCTGCCCGTCAGTTTGTGTTACATAAGCACATAGTTGTAAACGGTAAGGTTGTAAACGTACCCTCATTCAGGTTACGTCCCGGTGATGTTGTTGGCGTTCGTGAACGCTCAAAAACACTCGAAGCTATTACCGATTCCCTTCAGTCCAACCGTCACATCAAGTACTCATGGCTGGAGTGGAATAACGATAAAATGGAAGGCAAATTCATGAACGTACCTGAGCGTTCGGAAATACCTGAGAATATCAAGGAGCAATTAATTGTTGAACTTTACTCTAAGTAATAAAACCTGTACCATATGGCAATACTGGCATTCCAAAAACCCGATAAGGTTATCATGCTTGAATCTACCGATAACTTCGGTAAGTTCGAGTTTCGTCCTCTTGAGCCAGGCTATGGTATCACGGTGGGAAATGCGTTAAGGCGTATTCTGCTATCTTCGCTCGAAGGTTATGCCATTACCTGGATTAAAATACGTGGCGTTGACCACGAGTTTTCAACTATACCCGGTGTAATGGAAGACGTAACCGAGATAGTTCTCAACCTGAAGCAGGTTCGCTTTAAACGAATAGTTGACGGTGTTGACAACGAGAAGGTTACCATAACAATTACGGGGCAGAACGAGTTTAAGGCTGGCTACCTGTCCAACTTCCTTTCAGGATTCAAGGTGCTTAACCCTGAACTGGTTATCTGTCGCATGGAGCCTGATGTTAAGATTGAGATTGAGGTTAACATCAGCAAGGGTAGGGGATATGTTCCCGCTGAGGAAAACAAGCCTGAAGATGCTGAGTTTGGCATCATACCCATTGACTCCATTCACACTCCTATCCGTAATGTTAAGTACTCGATTGAAAACTACCGCGTAGAGCAGAAAACCGACTACGAAAAGCTTATCATCGAGATCAGTACCGATGGCTCTATTCATCCGAAGGATGCGCTGAAGGAGGCTGCTAAGATTCTGATTTACCACTTCATGCTGTTCTCCGATGAAAAGATTACCCTGGAGACCGAGGATAAGTTTGAAACTGAAGAATTCGATGAGGAAATCCTCCACATGCGCCAGCTGCTGAAGCAAAAGCTGGTTGACCTTGACCTGTCAGTTCGCGCATTGAACTGCCTCAAGGCTGCCGATGTGGAAACCCTTGGCGAGCTGGTTCGTTACAACAAGAACGACCTACTCAAGTTCCGTAACTTCGGTAAAAAATCGCTCACCGAACTTGAGGACTTGCTCGATAGCCTGAACCTCTCGTTTGGCATGGATGTATCAAAGTATAAATTGGATAAGGATTAATTACGATGAGACATAACAAAAAATTTAACCATTTAGGCCGTAAGAGCGCTCACCGTAAGGCAATGCTATCGAATATGGCATCGTCGTTGATACTGCACAAGCGTATCACCACTACTGTAGCAAAAGCTAAAGCTTTACGCTCTTATGTTGAGCCACTGATTACCCGGAGCAAGGACGATTCTACACATCAGCGCCGTGTAGTTTTCAGTCATCTTCAAAACAAGCAGGCAGTAACTGAACTTTTCCGTGAGGTGGCTCAGAAAATTGGCGATCGCCCCGGCGGTTATACCCGTATTCTTAAAACCGGTACCCGTATTGGGGACGCTGCCGATATGTGTATTATAGAGTTGGTTGATTATAACACAACTTACGTTAAGGAAACAGCTAAGCCCGCAGCCAAGAAAACCCGTAGGGCTGGCTCAAAAGCTAAAAAGGCTGAAACCGGTAGCGCTAACGTAGTTGCTGAAGAACCAAAATCGGAAAATCAGGATAGCGAAAATGCTACTTCAACTGACGAAAAGGCTGAGTAACACCAGCTTAACAATACTGATTTAGGGATGAGCTTTTAGCTTAATCCCTTTTTTTATCTAACTTTACTTAAAACTACAACAAACTATGGGACAAATTGTAAGCGTTCATGCCCGTGAGATTCTCGATTCCAGGGGCAATCCAACCGTTGAGGTGGATGTGATTACTGAGAGTGGATACTTTGGCCGTGCTGCTGTTCCAAGTGGTGCTTCAACCGGAGTTCATGAGGCCGTTGAGCTTCGCGATGGCGACAAGGGTCGTTACCTTGGCAAGGGCGTGCTTAAGGCGGTTAACAATGTGAACACAATTATAGCCGATGAGATTGTTGGTATGAATGTTCTTGACCAGCAGCTTATCGACGAAACCATGATTAAGCTCGATGGCACTCCCAATAAGGGTAACCTTGGTGCCAATGCAATTCTTGGTGTTTCACTAGCTGTTGCCCATGCCGCAGCTCAGCTTACCAATCAACCCCTTTACCGTTACGTGGGTGGCGTTAATGCTCGTACCCTTCCTATTCCCATGATGAACATCCTAAACGGAGGTTCGCACGCCGATAATAGTATCGACTTCCAGGAGTTTATGATTATGCCCGTTGGTGCCAACTCCTTTGCTGAGGCTATCCGTATGGGCGCTGAGGTTTTCCACAACCTAAAATCAGTTCTCAAAAAGCTTGGATACTCAACCAACGTTGGCGATGAAGGAGGTTTTGCTCCTAACCTGAAATCGAACGAAGAGGCTATCACCGTTATCCTTCAGGCCATTGAAAATGCCGGATACCGCCCAGGCGAGGATATTTACATCGCTCTCGACCCCGCTTCGTCCGAGTACTACCTGCCCGAGGAAAAGGTTTACCACCTGCATAAATCAACTGGCGAGAAGCTAACCCCTGCTCAAATGGTTGATTACTGGAAGAACTGGGTTGACAAGTACCCAATCATTTCCATTGAGGATGGTATGGCCGAGGACGACTGGGATGGCTGGAAGCTAATGACCCAAGCTCTTGGTAACCGCATACAGCTGGTTGGCGACGACCTATTTGTAACCAACGTAGATCGTTTGCAAAAGGGTATCAATATGGGAGTTACCAACAGTATCCTAATCAAGGTTAACCAGATTGGTACATTGACAGAGACAATCAATGCCGTTCGTTTAGCCGACGTTCACTCCATGACCTCAATCATGAGCCACCGCTCAGGCGAAACCGAGGATACTACCATTGCCCACCTGGCTGTGGCCTTAAACACTGGTCTTATCAAAACCGGGTCTGCTTCCCGTTCCGATAGGATTGCTAAGTATAACCAGCTTATACGTATTGAGGAAATGCTTGGCGATGCAGCTATTTACCCAGGTAAGAACTTCAAGTACATCAAAAAATAGTTCGGTTTTTGTAACTTTTCAAAGGCTTCGGAAGTATTATCTGAAGCCTTTTTTTATTTTTAGGGGCTAAATAGTTCCGGCATGGCCTACAAGTCGCTTAGTCATTTTATTGATGTTCTCGAGCAAAACGGTGAACTACTGAGGGTGAAACGTTTTGTTGATCCCGTTCTGGAAATAACCGAAATTACCGATAGGCATTCAAAGCTACCTGGTGGAGGGAAAGCTCTTCTATTTGAGAATACTGGCACCAATTTTCCCGTGCTTACCAATGCCTTGGGTTCCGAGAGAAGAATATGCCTGGCTCTTGGAACCAATAACTTGGAGGCATTGCGCGACGATGTGGGTAGGCTGCTTGAACAGTTTACACGGCCAAGAGGTAGCCTTTGGTCTAAAATCTCGGCATTACCCGAACTTACCCGGGTGGCATCGTGGATGCCAGCAAGCCGGACCGGTAAGGGCATTTGCCAGCAGGTTGTTCATTACAACCCCCATCTTGACATGCTGCCCGTTCTTAAATGCTGGCCACACGATGGGGGTAAGTTTATCACCCTACCCATGGTACACACCGTTGATCCCAATACTGGAACTCGGAATGTTGGGATGTACCGTATGCAAATTTTCGACTCCTCACATACAGGCATGCACTGGCACAAGCATAAAACTGGCGCTAAGCATTTTGAGGAGTATAAGGGCTTAGGCAAGCTAATGCCTATTGCAGTCACTCTTGGTGGCGATCCGGCCTATACCTATGCTGCTACCGCCCCAATGCCTGAGAATGTGGATGAGTACATTCTTGCCGGTTTTTTACGTAAAAAACGGGTAAGGCTGGTTAAGTGCCTAACGGTTGATATTGAAGTACCCGAGGATGTTGACTTTGTAATTGAAGGCTATGTCGATCCTTCCGAGGAACCAGCATGGGAGGGCCCTTTTGGCGATCACACCGGTTTTTACTCCCTGGCCGATTGGTACCCACGCTTCAAGGTGACCTGCATTACCCATCGCGCCGATGCCGTTTACCCGGCCACCATAGTTGGGGTTCCCCCGATGGAAGATGCTTATATAGCCAAGGCAACCGAACGTATCTTTCTTGAACCAATACGCCGAACCCTCCTGCCTGAGTTAACCGATATGGTATTGCCTACCGAAGGGGTTGCCCATAACATTGCCCTGGTTAAAATAAAGGATGAGTTTCAGGGACAGGCTTACCGTGTAATGAACGCACTTTGGGGTGCAGGACAAATGATGTTCAACAAGGTGCTTGTTGCTTTCCCAAATAACATCAATCTTACCGATGGTTACCAAATGCTTAACCATATATGTAGGACTGTAAACCCTCAATTCGACTTGTTTTTCGGGAAAGGCCCACTGGATGTGCTTGACCATTCATCAAATCAGTTTGCTTTTGGTAGCAAGCTGTTTATCGATGCTACTGCGCTTAATTATAGAGAAACTGGTTTCAATATTAATATCGATGATATTAAATCAAGTACCCTAGCATTTTCAAATCATATAGTTGCCTTAAACCTGACACTTATTGAAAAGGACATACCTATTCTAATAGCCTCGGTAAGGAAAAAGGAGATAGAGGATTGGCAGCTTTTTAAGCAGGAGCTCACATTACAGCCTATCTTTCAGGATTTGTTTGCTTTAGTTCTTGTTGATTTGGAAAATCAAATTGATGACCTTTCGCTGGTGCTCTGGTTTTTGTCGGGCAATATCGATCCCTCACGCGATTTATCAATTACACGGGTTAACGGAAGTAACTTGATTTTGATTGATGGGACTCGAAAGGCCTATCCTACCGATAACTTTCCAAGGCTTTGGCCGAACATTGTTACCATGGATGGCGAAACCATTGAAAGGGTTGATCAAATGTGGCATTGGCTCGATATAGGTGAATTCATTGAATCGCCATCGCTTAAGTTCTTTAATCTGAACCAAACCGATGATGCAGTAATGCGAATTCAATAACTTTTTTGTACCTTAGCCTAAACCATGGGGTTGTCTAGATTAGATAAAAAATTACTGCCTAGTTGCGTTGCAGCTCTTTTGCTAGCTGCAACATCTTCGGTTTTTGCTCAAAGGGTAAATGTTACCCTGTTTAACTCCGATAATGGTTTGCCCCAATCGTTTGTAAATGCTTTAATTCAGGACTCCTTAGGCTTCCTGTGGATAGGCACCCAGGATGGTTTATGCCGTTACGATGGTTACGATTTTGTGGTTTTTAACAACAACCCCTACGATAGCCTTTCGCTCTCCAATAACTACGTAAATCATTTGGTTGAGGGTGTAAATGGTGAACTTTGGATAGCAACCCGTAGTGGGCTTAATAGGTTTAACCGAAAAACAGGAAAGGTTAAGGTTTACTACAATCAAGCAAATAACCCAAGGTCGCTGTCGTCCAATATGATACTTAGGGTGTACCGCGACCGGAGTAATAGGATTTGGGTAAAAACCATTGATGCCTTACATTTATACAACCCAACAACCAACGATTTTACCCGATTCCCGCATTTCAACGATATTTTTAACATATCACAAACATCCGATTTGTCGCCGATTTTTGAGGATTCAAACGAACGACTTTGGGTTGGCACAAAGGACGGACTATTCTATTTCGATAAAGAGCGTCTAGTTTTTAAAAGGTACTCCGAAGATCCAGCTAATCCAAATTCCATTTGGGGTAATAGGGTTAATGCAATTACTGAGGGTTTAAACGGGAAATTGCTAATTGGTACCGATAAGGGGATAAATGAGTTTGACTTTCGTACGCAGAAATTTCGCAGAGTAATCCTTACACTTAACGACCCTTCCAACAAATCGTTGACTACTGGAATTCAGTTCCTGGGTTATGATAACGATTCCTCCCTTTGGGTTGGGAGCGTGGGAGGATTGGGTAAATTACTTCCAAACGGTACATTTATTAAGAACAATAGTATTTATAGCAACAATTTACCGGTAAATATTTTAAATGTATCAACGGTGCTTCGCGATAGGACGGGAGTACTGTGGATTGGTTCGCAAACCGGGTTGGTTAAGGTAAACCCCTTTGAGCACCGTATTGGTGGGTATAGTAAGGATCCAAACGGGCGGAATCTTTTCTCAAATAACGTTGTTGCATCGGTACTTGAAAACACTGACGGTAATATCTGGGTTGGAACATGGGGTAGCGGTTTGCATATCTTCAGCCCCACTACTGGTGAAAACCGACACTACTGGTCGGGAGGTGGCAACTACATTCCTAATGATTTTATTCATTCCCTTTACCAAACACGCGATGGTAGGGTACTTGTAGGCACACGCAATGGGGTTTTTCAATATCTTCCTTCATCGAGGCAGTTTGTCGACTTTTTTGAGAGGAACAATGTGTATGTGGGCGATCTGTTTAAGAACAACAGGGTTTACTCCATTACTGAGGATTTACAGGATAGAGTTTGGTTTGCCACCCGGCAGGGATTGCATTGCTTGAAAGGTGGAAATCTCATAAGTTTCTATGCCAGAAGGGGTGATTCCCTTTCGTTACCGGGAAATGAGGTTTACGATGTGGTTGCCGACAAAAATGCTAATGTTTGGGTGGCAACAATTTCAGGACTTTGCCGAATTTCAGCCGATTTGAGAACCATTGAAAAATTTTCATTCAATGGCAATAAAAGTACGTTGCCTTTCGAAGTGCTTTGCCTTTACATTGCCAGGAACGAAACGGTTTGGGTTGGTACTACCAGCGGTTTATTCTGGATTAACCCAAAAGGGAAAAATGTTTTGCATTCGGTTGTACTACCCGATGTTAAAATCAGGCTTATAAACGATATTCTGGAGGATGATCGTGGTCGATTCTGGATTAGCACCAATAAGGGATTGGTTCTGTATAATCCTCTTTCCAATTTGGTTAAGGTGTTCAATAACTCCGATGGGCTTTTTAGCAATGAGCTAAACATAAACGCATCGTTTAAGAATAGTAAAGGGAGGATGTACTTTGGGAGTATCGACGGTGTTAACGTATTCCATCCCGATTCAATTCCTACCAATAAGGTTGCTCCAAATGTTTGTATTACTTATATTCAGGTGTACAGTAAGTCGGGTAATACCGAAATTATCCCGTATCAGCTAAATTATCTAAAAATTCCTGATGATTTTAGCAACCTAACCTTCACAATTGCAGCCCTTGATTTTGTTCAACCCAACAAAAATTCGTACCGCTATCAGCTTGTTGGTCACGATAGCCGTTGGGTTGAGCTGGGAAATACTAACAAAATTACTTTTTCAAACCTTTCTGAAGGCGACTACGAGCTAAGAATTATGGGTTCCAATAGCGATCAGGTTTGGACTACAGAATATAAATCGCTAAGGATTCGTGCTGTTGCACCTTGGTGGCGTTCGCGGATTGCCAAGTGGATTTATGGGGTTATTGTACTAATTTCTCTCTTGGTATGGGCCATTCGTAGAAATAAGCATTTGCGTGAAATTAACCGTTTACTCAATGAACGTGAAACTGTGCTTGAGGAACTTAGGTTGCAGAAGGACGAGCTGGCCTTTAAGAATAAGAATATCACCGATAGTATTAACTACGCAAAACGTATTCAGGAATCGATGCTTCCCTCCATTAGCCGATTTAAGGAATATGTACCTGAGTCGTTTGTGATTTTTAAACCTAAGGATATTGTTAGCGGTGATTTCTACTGGGTGAACGAGACCCGTAACAAAACCTTTATTGCTGTGGTCGACTGTACAGGTCACGGCGTTCCCGGTGCGTTCATGTCAATCATCGGTATTGAGCTGCTTAGAAATATCACCAACGTTGAAGGCGTTGACGATGCTGCCGAAATACTTAACAGGCTTAGCGTGGCCATTCATAACACATTTGCTACCAGTAATCTTGAAACTACTGAGGGAATAAAGGTTAAGGATGGTATGGATGTGTCGTTTTGTGTTATCGACAAGGAGTATAACATGTTGCAGTTTGCTGGCGCCTTTTCAAACCTTTTCCTGGTTCGCGATGGAAAGCTAATGGAGATCAAGGGCGACAGGTACTCCGTGGGTATGGCAAATGAGCTAGGACATAGTCAGTTCAGCAGCTACTTCATTCCAATCCAACCAAACGACACAATTTACATGTTTACCGATGGAATTGTCGATCAGTTTGGAGGCCCGGAGGGTAAGAAGTTCAAATACCGCAGGTTTAGACACCTTCTTTTGAGTAACTATATGAAGCCTATCGAATTGCAAAGGACTATTATTGAAAAAACTATTAACGATTGGATGGGTAACCTTGAGCAGGTTGACGATATGCTAATTATAGGTATTAAACCAGAGCTAAGCTGTATGTTCTAGTATTGTTTACTGGTGATAATGCCTAAAATTCCGGTTCTATTTACTCTTTTACTTTACCCCATGCTGCTTTCGTTTCTGGTCCAAACCCCATGTCCAGAAACAACCACCACCGCTCGATTCCGGAATGCTTAACTTTTTCTTTTTTTGCTTACAACCCCAGAACAGGTTAAAGCCAAACCTTAGGTTTGCATTTCGTACCCTTTCCGGGTAGAATGGGGCAAGCAGGTTATCGGCAAGAATGTAAAACTGAAAGCTTTCACCCCCAATGTTAAAAGCGGCTCCAATGTTGGCAAAAGAGCCGTTCATCACAGAGTAGGTTAATGAAACCGATGAACCTTTCTTGGCCATAGCAATGGCCGATAGGGTTAGTCCTACCACGGGTCTGCCCGGATACCACTCGGTTCTTACATGTGCACCCGCAAGTAGTTGTGGGGTAAATGCGTAAGTGCCTCCAAAATAGGCTTTAGGGTTTAAAAATGACACAAAGCTACCGTTTGAGTGCTGGAATTGAACCTGGTTGTTTATGGAATCGGCAAGCATGTCGATATAGGCGTCGGGGTTGGTAAGGTCGGCAGGGGTGGCACCACGGTAAACAAAATGGCCATCGTTGGTAAAGCGCGAGGTGCTTTTGAGCCACCATATAAATCCTAAGTCCAGAATGCTACCACTCCATGTAATAGGGTCGTTGGGCTTTACAAAGCCCAAGTCGAATGCAAGCCCCGGATTGCTGAAGTTAAGGGAGAATGGCAATGGGCTAAATGCCCCTGCGCTAACTCCGGTAACATTCCCTGCAGCATCGGTAGTTACCCCTATGGGGTAAGCTACGTTTACCTGTGGATTCCAACGGGCATTAATATTGTGGGTTAAGGCATCTATCTCAATATCAACGCTATTCCTTTTGGTGTAAAGGCCTGCAAGACCGAACAGAATTTTGGCATGGGCGCCAACAAGCACATCGCCACGTAACCGGGTGGAGTAGCCAAATGAAAACTCCCTGTAGTAAAAGCTGTTTAGGCCGGGATTGGAGGTTACTAGCCCATTGCCCACGTACTGCGTATTCCCGTTAGCAAAAAGCGACATCAAACGTTTCGATACAAATAGCTTACTCTCCACTCGCTCAGTCCAGGCAAAGTTAAAGTACTGGTCGTTGTCGTACATAAATCCGAACGAAACGGGTGTGTAGTGGAGTTCCTCCGATAGGTAGTCCCAGCTATGCATTTGCCCAACAAGGGCAGGAAAGTTAATGGTACCTGTTCCGTTTGCAATATCATTATAGGAATAACCGGTAGAGTTCAGGTTTAGGTGTAACGACGAAAGGAAAGGCACACCTACATATACCGGACAATCAATCTGAACTGCTGGGTTTATTAGGTTCGATTGTGGTATGCGATGCATAAAGAAAAGCGAGTTGCTTTGCTGTGCCCATGCCAATGTATAAGCAAAAAATAAAGCGGAGAGAGTGGTAAATCGCAGTAACATACCCTAATTATTTTTGATAGTTTTGAAATCGACACGTGCAGCCAGCTGTACTTTTAGCTTGTAACGGTCAAAATATTGGATATTCTGCTCAGTAACACCTTCTTCAGTAATTACCAATCCGGCCCTAACCACTGCTGTGGCCGCGTTTTGCCATAAGTCGATACGGTTTTGGTCAAAATCAACCTGATACGATTCAAACTTGGTGCCCACCACGTTGCCATTTGAGTATATCTCGGCTGCAGGAACACTGGCCGGTTGTGCAAACAGTGAGTCTAACTTATTTTGGCCGCTGTCAAGTATCCATATTTGGGCATTCCCTTGTAGTGGAAACTCGTTCCAAATGTTAACGCGTATCATTATGTAGCTAATCAGATCGGACTGATTGTAAACCTCATTTAGGTTAATTGCAAAGGTATCCTGTATGTAAACATAGTTGTGTTTTGCCCAGTCAGGAACATTCTCGGTCAGGTTTACAACTGGTACGCCAAGGGTTTCAAGCGATTTACTGAGATTAAATTCACCCTCACCAACCGGTAAGGAAATTGAAGGAGCAAAGCTTACCGTATCGGGTAAAGGTTCAATGTTTTTTGTGCAGCACGTGAGGGATGTAATAAAAACAACCCATATGCTAGTTTTTACTCCAATTTTAAATATCATTCTCATTTAATAGTGTTTTTCTTTAACTATAACGCAATGCAATCAGTTTTATGTTTCTATAACCCGTATTCGCCAGTTGAAAAACCTAATGATGAATCGACTAAAAAATCTAATCATTCCGACTCAAAGTCACTCGTTTAACGCTTCACGTTAAACGAACTTAAGTTTTCTCTAACTTCCTCAACTCCATCACATTCCGATCATTTCGATCATTCCGACTCATTCCGATTATTCCGCCCCAAAGTCACTCGTTTAACGCTTCACGGTTCACGTTTAACGCGCTCAAGTTTCCTCTAACTTCCTCTAACTTCCTCTACCTTCCTTTAACTTCTTCTTATTCCGATCATTCCGACTCATTCCGACTCATTCCTCTAAAACCACCCCCTCCCCATTTTTACCAGCCCAGTTGAGTTTTTAATTCATGGAACTTCGGTTTAACATTTTTATAAAGCATTGTAATTTACGATATTTGATTAAATGGTCAAGTGTGATGTTGATAAAAAATTGAAGCATAATGATAAATGGCTAACTTTGTAATTCTAAAAGGAGATTCAAGTCATGGCAGGATTCAAGTTTTTTAGTATACCAAAGCCCAAGGGTTTTAGGTATAAACCTATATACTACAATGAGCAAAAGGAGGAGATGCGTGAGCGTGAGGAACGGATTAGGAAGGAATTGGGGCTCACCGATAAGGATAAACCTTTTGTTCCAAGCATCAGGGGGCAGTTTCAACGCGCACGAAAAATTAGTAGACCCTCGAGCGGGCAGTCGAATATCAGGTTATTGATTATTATTGCAATTCTTCTGCTAATCAGTTACTTCGTATTTTTCCGCTAGTATGGCCGATGTAATTCAACTGTTACCCGATTCCATTGCCAATCAGATTGCTGCGGGCGAGGTGGTTCAGCGTCCGGCCTCGGTGGTTAAGGAACTCCTGGAAAACTCCATCGATGCTGGGGCTCGTAATATCAACCTAATTGTCAGGGAGGGTGGTAAAGGTTTAATTCAGGTGATTGACGATGGGGTGGGAATGAGCGAAACCGACGCAAGGCTTTGCTTTGAGCGCCATGCCACCTCCAAGATTCGCGAGGCAGCCGACCTCTTTAACATCCGAACCATGGGTTTTAGGGGCGAGGCACTGGCATCCATTGCTGCTGTTGCCGAGGTTGAGCTACGAACCCGCCGGGCTGTTGATGAGGTTGGAACGGAGGTTAACATTTCGGCTTCGGAACTTGTTAACCAGCAGCCGGTGGCCTGTTCTATCGGCACCCAAATTGCGGTTAAAAATCTCTTTTTCAATGTGCCCGCAAGGCGCAAGTTCCTTAAAAGCGATTCCGTGGAGCTTAAGCATATTATAACCGAGTTTCAGAGGGTTGCATTGGCCTACCCCGAAGTGGCTTTCAGTTTGAGTCACAATGGTTCAGAACTCTACAGGCTGCCAGCATCGGGATTGAAGCAAAGGATTATTGGCCTATTTGGCAAGACCATAAACCAACACCTTGTGGATTGCTCCACGCAAACATCAATAGTTAATATTGGTGGTTATATAGGTAAGCCCGAAGGGGCTAAGAAAACTGCAGGCGAACAGTTCTTTTTTGTGAATGGCCGTTTCATGAAGAACCCTTTCCTGCACAAGGCTGTGTTGAACGCATATAACCGCTTACTACCACCCGATACCTACCCCTCATATTTCATTTACTTTGATATCGATCCGCAGTCCATTGATGTTAACATACACCCCACAAAAACCGAAATTAAGTTTGAGGACGAGCGAATGATCTGGCAGATATTACATGCTGCTGTACGGGAATCGCTTGGGAAATTCTCTGTGGTGCCTCCAATCGATTTTGATTCTGCTCCAGGATTCGATATCCCATACCTTCCCAAGAATGCACCGGTAACTTTTCCTACCATTGACGTTGACCCCTCCTACAACCCTTTCGATGAGCATAACAGGAATGTTCGTAAGCCTCATAGCGCCGATAAATCGCGTGAATCGGCAACCGGCTGGGAGCAACTTTTTACCGATTTACCCCAGGATCCAACCCCTATTCAAACCCGAATCGAAACCTTTGAATCGGAAGGGATGCTGAGTAAAGCTCCCGAAAACACCAACCGTTTTTACCAGTTTAAGGGCAAGTACATACTTACCACCGTAAAGTCGGGGCTGATGTTGATTGATCAAAAACGTGCTCATGAGCGCATACTTTACGAGCAGTATATAAGCGGCATGCAAGCCGATATAAACCTGAAACAGCGCGAGCTGTTTCCACAGGCCATTGAGCTGCTACCTGCCGACTTTGAGCTGCTGATGAGCAAGGCCGATGAGCTGTCGCGTTTGGGTATGGAAATCAGCAACTTAAACCACAACACAATAAGCGTGAATAGTATGCCGGTTAGCTCATCGGTTACCGATCCCGCAAAGCTGGTTGAAAACCTGCTTGCCATTATGCACGAGAACCAAGCCCTACCGTTCGACGATGCTAAACATCGCATTGCGCTTACCATGGCCAAAGCATCGGCTATTGGATACGGTAAACAGTTAAGTCAGTTTGAAATGCAGGAGATAGTCGATAAACTTTTTGCATGCCATGAACCAAACCTTACCCCTGATGGCAAAAAGATAATTATAATACTTGAATTGGACGATATTGACAGCCGGTTTAAGTAAACCCTAAACATTTTCTGATTACTAATGTTAACTCAATTCATAACACTAATAAGATGATATTCGGAAACAGAAATATTTTTAGCTCAACGCCCCCTGTGGTGATGAACCTAATTATGATTAACGTGGTAATGCTGGTAGTAACCTGGGTGATGGCAAACACGTTTGGAATTGATTTAAATCGTATTCTTGGTGTTTATCCCCCGGGCTCACCTAACTTTCGCCCTTACCAGATTGTTACCCACATGTTCATGCATGGTGGATTATTTCACCTCTTCTTCAACATGTTTGCCCTTTGGATGTTCGGTCGAATCCTGGAACAGGTTTGGGGTAGCCGCCGCTTTTTTATCTACTACATGGTAACCGGCCTAGGGGCAGTAACCATACATCTTTTGGTTAACTACCTCCACATTTCAGCTATCCAGAACGATGCTATGGCCATGCTAAACACCCCGTCGCCCGATGCTTTTGCTGCATTTGTTACCCGCCATTTCCCTGAATACTACGATCAGGTTTATGCCCAGTTTCTGGATAAATGGTACTTGTTCCCAAACAGCCCGGTTTATGCCGATCAGGCTGCTGAATATACCCGTCAACTGATTGCGCTGCAGCAGGGCATACCAACCGTTGGAGCTTCCGGTGCAGTTTACGGTGTGCTGCTTGCCTTTGGGGTTCTGTTCCCAAACACTGTACTGATGTTGCTTTTCCCACCTATCCCGATTAAGGCTAAGTGGATGGTAATTATTTACGGCGGTTTGGAGCTATACTTGGGTTTAACCCAACCCGGGAGTAGTATTGCCCACTTTGCTCACCTGGGTGGTATGATTTTTGGCTTTATTCTCATCAAGCTTTGGCAAAGGCGCACCGATGTATTTTATTAGTGTTGATATTTAGCCAAAAATCGGTTAACTTTACTAATACCTTTAAAGCTCGTTTTTTTGAACGGTTAAACATTTTTGTGTTATGTCTATTTGGGGTGAGATTAAGAGTTCGTTTCGGCTGGGTAGCAACCTTACCCGGCTTATCTATATCAACCTTGGTGTATTTTTACTTTTTGGATTGCTTAGGGTTTTCCTTTTTCTCTCTGCAAGTTCTTCGGGCTGGATAACAGGTTTTATGGCAGTGCCGGCCAACCTTCAATCGCTCATGGTTCGCCCATGGACTATTGTAACCTACATGTTTTACCATGAGGATTTTTTGCATATTCTCTTTAACCTGCTATGGCTTTACTGGTTTGGCCAGCTGTTTCTGCAATTCTTTGCCCAGAGGCAGCTCACATGGGTTTACCTGCTTGGCGGTATCAGTGGGGCTTTACTTTACATTTTAGCGTTCAACCTGCTACCTCCATTTAAAGGCTATGCTGAGGTATCGTTAGCCTTGGGCGCATCGGCTTCGGTGCTAGCCGTGGTTATTGCAGTGGCAACACTTCAGCCCAACTTTACTGTTTACCTGCTTTTTCTTGGTGCAGTAAGGCTCAAGTACCTTGCCCTTGCCACCGTTGTCATCGATATCATTAGCATCCCTGTTTCCAACGCTGGAGGGCATATTGCGCACCTTGGTGGAGCCCTGTTTGGCTTCATCTACGTTGTTGCTCTGCGTAGGGGAACCGATTTGGCTAAGCCATTTTACAGCATTAGCAGCATTAGGTTTCCAAAACGGAACCGAATGAAGGTAACTTACCGCAGCCATAATGCCGATTACGACTACAACTACCGTAAAGCACAAAAGCAAAAGCAGATTGATGATATCCTCGATAAGATTGCCCGCTCCGGCTACGATAGCTTAACCAAGGAGGAAAAGGATATTCTGTTTAAGGCCAATAACAGGAACATTAATTGATGCTCATTGTAAGGCTAATCCATCGGATTTTGGTGGGGGTAAATGTACTTTTTGCCCTCTTGCTGGTGCTTACCTATGTGAGCGTTTACATTAACCCTGAAGATTTTTGGTTTGCTGCGCTATACGGATTGCTTTACCCTTTCTTTCTGATAGTAAACCTACTTTTTCTTTTTTACTGGATTTTTCGGTGGCGAAAGTTAGTTTTCATTTCACTTGCAGCCATTCTGCTTGGCGTTAGCCATTTCAATGGCTTTATTCGCTTTCCGTATGGGAGTGCTGCAAAGGGTTCCAATCCTGATTTAAGGGTGATGACTTACAATGTAAACCTTTTCAGGCTTTACTCGTGGTCAAAGCTAAAACCCTCATATTCCGATATACTAACTCATATTAAGGACAACGACTTTGATGTGGTTTGCCTGCAGGAGTTTTACCTTAGGGAGGGCAAACTGAGCCATCTTGATGTTGAGCAGATGTCAGGGATGAAGGTTTATTCCTCATTCATACTTAGGCGGCCATCGTCGGCTTACGGCTTGGCCATTTTAACCAATCAACCTGTTGTGAGTGTGGGCGAAATATCGTTTCCTAATTCTTTTAACGCATGTATGTATGTCGATATAGTTAAGGGAACCGATACCATTAGGGTTTACAACCTTCATCTGCAATCTACCCGATTAAAGGAGCGTAACTTTAATTTTTTGCTTCGTAATGAGTTTAAGCTCGATAGCAAGAACTACGATGAGCTAAAGGATTTACTCAGCCGATTAGGCGTTGCCTTTACAAAGCGGGCCCGCCAGGTGAATATGGTGGTTGAACACATGCGTACTTGCCGTTATCCCATTATTATTTGCGGCGACTTTAACGATTCGCCCGTATCGTACACCTATCACACCCTAACGGCTTCCCTACACGATACATTTAAAGATGCAGGTAGCGGGGTTGTGGTCACCTTCAGCGGCCTGTGGCCCTCGTATCGAATCGATTATGTCTTACGGAGCAGACAGTTCCGAACCGTAACCTACCAAAGCCCACGACTGAGGTACTCTGACCATTTCCCGGTTATTGTTGAACTGCAACTACAGTGAAGTTGTTAGCCTTGCCAGGGCAGATGGTTTAAATCCACATTACCCCCTGAAATTATTACGCCAACACGTTTGTTGCGGAAAAGTTGAGCATTCTCCATGATAGCCGCCACCGGCACAGCCGACGATGGCTCAATAATAATCTTCATGCGCTCCCACACCATGCGCATGGCCTCAATAATTGATTGTTCTGAAACTGTGAGTATACCGTCGCAGTGCTGGCTTAGAATGGTGTAGGTTAGGGGCGAAAGCGATGTGAGTAATCCATCGGCTATGGTTTGGGGTTTTACCGAGGGGTAAATGGTATGGTCGCGGAGCGAGCGGTAGGCATCGTCGGCATTCTTTGGCTCAGCGCCATAAACCTTAACATGCGGGAACCGACCTTTGATAAATGCAGCAGTTCCGCTAAGTAACCCGCCACCGCCAACAGGCGCAATAACCATATCGATATCGGGCTGCTGCTGCATAAGCTCCAGCGCGGCTGTTCCTTGTCCACACACCACGTTAAAGTTATCGTAGGGATGAATGAATGTGGCACCGGTTTGGGATTTTATGCGGAGCATGGTTTGCTCCCTATCGGTTTGCGTTGGCGGGCAAAAGGTGATAATCCCACCATACCCCGCAACGGCTTTCTTTTTGATTTCGGGAGCATTTTCAGGCATAACAATGTATGCCGGAATTCCCTTTTGCCGTGCAGCCAATGCCAACGCTGCAGCATGGTTGCCTGAGCTGTGGGTAATAACACCGCTTTGGGCCTCATCGATACCTAAACGCATAATGGCATGGGTGGCTCCACGGAACTTAAAGGCTCCTACCCGCTGAAAGTTTTCGCATTTAAGGTAAGCGTTGCAGCCTAAAATGGAGTTTACACTCCTGGATGTTAGTACCGGTGTACTGTTTATGTGTTTCCCAATAAGGTTAAAAGCATTTTCAATGTCTAAATGGCTTGGAATGGTTATTTCCTGTGTTGCCATACTGCTTACTTTTTGGTGTTATTTTCCCCTTTTTTAGCGGTTTCAAATTCCTTAAACCTGTCAAGTATCCGTTCACGTATTTCGTAATCGGTTGAGGTTACTATGTAGTTCTCGTCGAAATTTAGGAATTCCATAAAATCCTGAAGCTCATTTCCGGTTAAACCGGTTAGGCTGCTAACAATGCCAGCATTAAATTTTCGGTCGGCTATACGCTTTTTCCTATCCTTTTCAATGGCCTCGGCAACCTTCTCGTTTTGTTTTTGGTACCAGTCCTTCCCAAAGCTTAACCCCATGGTTGGCTTTGGTAGATTACGTAGGTTTAAGCCCTTGGTGATTTTAAGGAAGTATAGCTGAATAACCTCTTGCTGCTTCGTTTCCTTTGTTTTTGTCAGTTTCAGGTTGGCAAACTCGCGCAGGAAACGGTCGTAGGTGCTGAAGCGCGATATTTTAACTTCCTCAATCTGGTAAACCTTTGGGGTAAGGGTTAGCTCGTAAAAAAGGGTATCCTTGTTGAACTGTCCCCAGTTCAGCACATGCTTGGTATGGTAGCCTATGGCTGTAATGCTAAGGCTATCGCCCAGCTTGAAAGGAATGCTAAAGTAGCCCAGCAGGTCGGAGATACAACCCTTTTTCTGGGTGATATTCATTACATGGGCCAGCCCAATTGGCTCATGGGTGTAGTAATCCGTAACCCTGAAATTGATTACACGCAATGAGTCAGGCACCGGGAGTAATACCTGCGCTGTAAGGCTTCTATTACTTGCAATTATTACCAGTAACCAGAACAGATGGAACCACTTTCTCAAAACGGATAGATTTTTCTCAAATATAGCTCATTCAGCAAATGAACAAATACCCTTCCTTCTCACTTTAACCCAAATTAACCGGTGGGGTTAATTGGTGTTTGTTGATGGCAGGAGGGTAGGGTGAGCAACCGCTCTTCCTTTGTAAGGTTAAGCGTTATCCTAATATCACATTAGACTACTTGTTAAGCAGAATTTGCGTTACAATTGCCTGCTGAAGCTTATTATCTGTGACTATTACTTTTTACACCAGCTTTGCAACTATGGGATACGCCAAACTTACTGTTATCGGATTTACATTCCCGCGATCGATTTTTTTAATTTTGTATAAACTATCAAAAATGAAAAAAATAGTTCAAATCATTATTTTTAGTCCTTTTTTTATCTAAAATATCTCCGATGCTCAAGTTTTAGATTTCATTTAGAAGTATCAAAGGCTTGATTTTTTTTACAAGCTTCAATTATTATCCCTTTAAACCAGCTATAATTATCGTTATCAATTTTATTAAAAATTTCTCCCCCCCCATCAAAATCACCATGATTTCTTTTATGTTCTGCAATCATTATTCTTTGGTCCAACTTCGATGGTTTAAGAAACGAAATTAAACTATTACAATTGTTTTCCCGTATTATCTCATCATTTTTCGTAGCGAATAGTTTTTGCCGTTTCTTAACCAATCATTATACAATCCCTTTTTTTAGAAATCTTTGTATAGATTTGGATTCCGATCAATAACCTTGTATAATTATTGGTTGCTGGTTTTTCGTATCCATTCTTGGTTTACAATTCACTTTATAATCAAGGTATAAGTTTTTAAACTTTGGGCTCAGGATTCTGAATATCTGTTTTGTCGTCGGCTTTAAATATTCATGATATTTACTTAATGTTTGAATGGTTGCGTTTATAAAACAATGGTAATTGTGGACATTGTCCCTGTTTGCCGTTACAAATCTTAATTCGGGCAGTAATGCTCAATACTACTACATTTTGCGTCAGGGGTGTATTGCATGTTGTTAACCGTTGGTTTTTATCCCAGTGCGGTAATAATCATTTGTAATCCAGATATAATCAGTAAAATCTCTACTAAAATTATAAATTTTTCTCTCGATAAATTCTCAATAATTTTCTTGCCTAACCAACTCCCTAAGATCATTGCAATCCCGATGAATAGTCCGTAATATAATTCAGTTTGCCCTACTAATGCGTATTTATTATATACTATTGTCTTGGTCAGGTGCATGGTCAAAGCGGTAAACGCTTCGCTTGCAATGTAGGCTGTTGCGGTCAGGTTTAATCCAAGGAAGAAAGCTGCTCCAAGCGGTCCGGCACTCCCTGCCAATCCAGAAAGAAATCCAGTCAATCCGCCACCAATGAGCATTCCTTTTTCTCCCAGAACGATTTTTTTTACATTAGCCCTTCGATAAATGACCAACAATATCAAAAATCCACCAATCCCTATTTTTATGTTTTTGCTGTCAATGTCCGTAAACAGAAAGCTCCCGAAAATTGTTAATGGAATCGCTGTCAGCAAGAACAAAAGTATCGGTTTCCATTTTAAATCTTTTCTGCCGAACCATATTCTTGAGGCGTTTCCAAAAATCTGTCCAATAGTTAGAATCGGAACGGCTGCTTTAACCCCTACAATTCCAGTCAATACAGGAAGCAATAGTAATGCCCCACCAAATCCAGCCGCTCCAGAAACTGTCGCTGCTATAAACGCTATCAAAAATATCAGGATTAAATCGGTCATCTGTCTGCAGTGAGTGTCTTTTTACAATGGTTGGCAACGGTTTTACGCTTGGCGCAGTGGCGGATTACGGGGTGCTTTCCTGTCAAGTTACAATTACTTTTGCTACGAGCTGTGCCGCTCGAATACGCACTGCACCGGCAATTAACAATACCGCGTGTTGGCAACTGGTGTTCATTCATTTCTGTCTGTTTGTCAATCGTTTAGCTTTATTTTTCATGTAATTTACAACCTGCACCAACCTATCCACGAAGCACAAATTTATTTTGTTTTTTTGAGAGTGGGCAAATAAGCGAAGCGATTCACGAACACCTTTATAAATAAACAATCCGTGAGTAATCCTAAAACCGTCCTGAAAGGCGGTTGCTCGGGTTGGAAAGGCGGAAGCTCTTTTGCAAGCCCTTGGTTGGAGCGTTGGCTTGTGGGGCTTTGGCAATGTGTGCAATGTGGGTGGGGTTTTCTTCTTTTGTGGGTGGGAAGAAAAAAACAAAATAAATTTCCATCAAATTTGCACTGTCCTGTCAAAAAGCTAAATCCTTTCTTTTGTTATTATTTATCACTATCGTATCTGTCTGCTCATCTGTCTTTCCACTTGTTGCCAACGGTTACGTATATGAAACGTTTGGCATTTCGAAGCATTTTCCTGGCAATATACAACAAAATTTGATACGAGCTGAAACGCCTGATAAACCACTGACTGCCAAATGTTTTATATACGATGTTGGCAACTGGTGTTCATTCATATTCGCCTGTTTGTCATTTATTTAGCTTTATTTTCTTGTCATTTTCAATCTGCACCAACTTATCCACGAAGCACAAATTTATTTTGTTTTTTTGAGCGTGGGCAAATAAGCGAAGCGATTCACGAACACCTTTATAAATAAACAATCCGTGAGTAATCCTAAAACCGTCCTGAAAGGCGGTTACTCGGGCTGGAGAGGCGTAAGCTCTTTTGCAAGCCTTTGGTTTGAGCGTTGGCTCGTGCGGGCTTGCATATGTGCTTACGCCTGTGGGATGGCAAATTAATGGATACCAATTAAAGGCAGCCATTAACCCCAATTCTTTTAGTGCTTATGTCCTTCATGACCTGTACTTTCTTTCTTTGCTACGGTACGGTCATATTTGCAGCATCCAGGAAGTGAATTATACACTTCATCAGAGGCTTTATGCATGGGTGTATCATGACCAACTTTAGCAATAGCCATTTGAACTTTATGCACAGTTGTTTTTGTTGAATCAAATGCTACTGTAAGCATTTTTGTTTCTTGCACCCAGTCGGCTTTGGTAACACCGTCAACTGAATTTGCCGCTTTCTCAATGCGGGACTTGCACATGCCACAATTTCCCTTTACTTCAAATTTTTCGGTTTTTGCCTGTGCAAATACCATACTTGTTCCTAAAAGGAACATACATACTAAACTTAAAACTTTTGTTTTCATATTATTGTGATTTAAATTGTGAATAAAAATGATTATTTAATTTCTTTGGTAACTTCTCCGCATTTCAGCATCGAACTGCCAAAATACGGGTTTCTAATTTCCTTCTCAGCACTCAGCCAGTCGGCCCCTTTGTTGTTATCGGCCATGGGGCAATGTTGAACGTAGATTGTTTTGCCAAGTGGTGCGAATGAATTGGTAATTTCAATCATCGTAACAGAAACCGATTGAAAGGCTTTTCGAAGTTGTTCGATGTCGGAAAAGTGCTGAATGTGTTCCAAATTTTTGGCTAATCTTCCCTGAAAATCCATCCAAACCATGTGCGCCTCATCTTTAAATAGTCCCATGTCCACTTTTTCCAATGCCGTTTTAAAGTTTGCAGCGTTTTTTTGAGCTCCTTTAAAATCATCGTTGGTCAGGGCATCTTTCCAATTTAAGTAGGTATTATAAAGTGGCTGCAAAGCTTCTTTGGCTTGTTTGTCGATGGACAAGGTTTTTGAAGTTGTTGATTTATTTTGTTCCTCATGACTTTCGTGTGAAACATTACTTTCAGTTGTCCCTCCGTGATTATGCCCGGTCATTACCTGTCCACCTTCAGGGCTCATCATGCTGGGTTTTCCGGCCAACTGGGCAGCGGCATCTATACTGAACGTGCCGTTTACCGCTATTTCTTCTCCCTCCATTAAACCTTCTTCAACCACATAGCTATCACCTAATGCAGCACCCAAAGTTATTTCACGCATGATGAAATTAACTCCTTGTTCTGAATTTGTTTTCACATACACCACCGAGCGTTTACCTGTCCACATTACGGCAGTTTTTGGTACCACAATAGAATTTGATTTGTTAGCTAATTTAGCCTGAACCATCCCCGAAGCAAACATTTCAGGTTTTAGCTTTCCGTTTGAGTTGTTATATTCCACTCTTGCTTTTGCCACTCTTGTCTTTGGGTCAATTACAGGGTCGAGAAATGTAATACTGCTTATAAATGATTCACCGGGCAAAGAGGCAATTGTAAATTCCACTTTATCACCTTTTTTAATCCAGTTTATATCCGATTCATACACATCAAATAACACCCAAACTTTCGATAGGTCAGCGATTTCATATATCGTTTCCCCTTTGCGAACATAGTCACCCAAATTTATTTTTTTTGATATTGTGTATCCTGAAACATCGGCTACTATTGGAAAATCATCATTTGCCTTTCCTGAGTTTAGTATTTCTTCAATTTGCTTATCGGAGAGTTTCCAGTTTTTTAGTTTCTCTTTTGCTGCCGCAAATAATTGAGGTTGCGTTTCGGCTATTTTCTGTGCCTCCAGCAGCTCTTCTTGTGCTGTTACCAACTCGGGTGAATAGATGTATGCAATGATTTGTCCTTTATTCACAAATTCGCCTGTAAAATTCACCAATAACTTTTCAATTCTACCCGGAATATGCGATGATTGTGAATATACCAACCGTTCATCGGCTTGTACTTTCCCATTAAGGCGGACTTGTTTAACTGGATTCATCTTCCCCACAAATGCCGTACTTACATTGGCGAGTTGCATAGCAGTTGGCGACATGCTTATCGCATTGGGGTCAATATCGGCATTTTGGTCATTCTCTAACGGTATTAAATCCATGCCGCAAATGGGGCAGTCGCCCGGCTCGTTTTGACGAATTTGCGGGTGCATGGAGCAAGTCCAAATTGTTTCTCCGTTTATTTCCGTTTTCACATGTTCATGGTCATCGTGAGAGTTACTTTTATTCCCTCCAAACATTAACCATCCTGCCAGCAAGCCGACAACAAGTGTTGCAGCGGCAATTATTATTGTTTTTTTATCTATTGCTTTCATTTTAATACGATTTAGATGTTATGTAATTGATTTTCTCAACGGCAATATGGTATTGAACCAAGGCGGTTGCTTTCATCTTCTGATATTTCAGCAACTGTTGCTGCATGCGTAGTACCTCTTCAAATTCTTTCCCGGAATTTCCATAGGAAGTAAATAGCAGATTTAATGATTTTTGCGAGGTCTGTATTTGTTGTTCGTAAAGTGATATTAACTGCAACTGTTGTTGAACCTGAAACCAAACCGTTTCATATTCAGAAAAAAGAGTATTTGTTACTTCCTGCTTTTGAAGTGTGTAACTTTCCTGCATCAGTTGAGATTCTTTCACCGATGCGTTGTATTTAGCCCGAAAGATTGGAATACTAATGCTTACCATTGGCATCAGAACATTTTTTCCATTATCAGGCATAGAAATATCGGCACGTTCGCCCACCAATACATAATCCAAGCCTATACCCAATTTCGGTAATCCTTGCTTTTGTGCAACAATCTCTGCGGTTTGGCTTGCCTGCAATTTTAAATCGAGTGCTTTTAATTTTGGATTGGCTACAATCAGTGAATCTTTTCTGTAATTATCTAAGAGAATCACCGATTTCAACGTATCGCTAATCTGCACCGGTTCATTTTCAGAACGATTTAAAAGCTTGTTGAACGTAGTCAGCAATGGTTTCTCTTTATCTCTCAGAATACTAAGATTGGTTTGTGCATCTTTCAGCATAATATCCACACGCAGCACATCTACCATTGTTCCTGTTCCATTTTTAAATTTCTGAGTAGCAATGGTTTTATAGGATTCTAAAATACTGATATTTTCCTGTTCAATACGAACAAAATCTTTTAATTCGTACAATGGATAGTAAGCAGAAGCCACCTGAAAATAAAGTCTATTACGAGCATCAATAAAGCTTTGAAACTTTGCTTCTGCTGTTAAGGTAGCAACATTGCCCTGTGCTTTTAAAGTACCAAACCACGGGAACATTTGCGTTAGTGAGAACTTTGCCTGTTGCGGCCCAACTCTTGTTTCCACCGGAGAGATAAAATACCCGAAAGAAAAAGTCGGGTCGGGCAAGGTACTTACTTGCGGCACTTTCTGTAAAGCTGCTTCGTATTCTTTATAAATAGCCTGTAAACCCGGATTGTTTTCGGCAGCTATTTTAAAATAGTCGTCAAGAGTTTGAGCAAAGCTCAAGCTACTAAAAAATAGCGTTGCTATTAATATTGCTATATATCGGTTCATGATTTCGATTTTTTAAGTTTATACTCTTCACGCAAGCAGTAAAGCGTGGGAACAATATAATAGGTAATGGCTGCCACAATCATACCGCCAAAAGCAGGGATAGCCATCGGCACCATTATATCCGCACCCCTGCCTGTTGATGTAAGCACCGGAAGCAAAGCAATGATGGTGGTTGTGGTGGTCATTACAGCAGGTCTTATTCTGCGTTCTCCTGCTTCCACAACGGCAGCCCGTATTTCCTTTATTGTTTTTGTTCGGTTACGTTTAAAACTTTGGTCGAGATAGGTTCCCATTAAAACCCCGTCATCGGTTGCCAATCCAAACAGGGCAATAAAGCCCACCCAAACGGCAACGCTTAGGTTCACGGTATTCATTTGAAAAAGTTCCCGAATATTAGTCCCAAAAACCGAAAAATCAGCAAACCAGCCTTGCCCGTATAGCCAGAGCATGATAAACCCGCCACTGAATGCCATCGCCACCCCTGTAAAAATCATGAGTGACGTGGTAACCGATTTGAATTGAAAGTAAAGTATCAGGAAGATGATTAAAAAGACCAACGGAACAATAATGCTTAATCGTTTTTCGGCACGCACCTGATTTTCATAACTTCCAGAGAATTTATAATTCACACCATTTGGAACAATTAATTCTCCTGCATCAATTTTTTGCTGAATCATTTCCTGTGCATCGTTTACAACATCTACTTCAGCAAAACCTTCCTTTTTATCAAACAGCACATAACCTACAAGAAAGGTATTCTCACTTTTAATGGCTTGCGGGCCACGCACATACTCCATATCAACTAACTGGCTAAGTGGAATTTGAGCCCCTGTGGGTGTTGGAATAAGAATTTTCCCAAGCGATTCCGGGTCGTCCCTTAGCTCTCTCGGATAACGGACTCGTATGGGAAAACGCTCACGTCCTTCAACCGTTGACGATACTTTCATGCCCCCGATTGCTGTTTCAATGCTTTGTTGCACATCTTCCACGTTCAATCCATAACGTGAAATTTCATCACGGTTGATATTTAGGTGAATATAAGGCTTCCCTACAATACGGTCGGCAAAGGCTGCTTCGGCTTTCACCGAGGGTACTTGTTTTAGAATACCTTCCAGTTTCAAACCAAACTCCTCGATGGTTTGAAGGTCTGGACCATAAACTTTGATGCCCATGGGTGCCCGCATCCCGGTTTGTAACATAACCAATCGGGTTTCGATGGGTTGCAGTTTCGGGGCAGAAGTAACGCCCGGTGTTTTAGTAACCGCAACAATTTCTTTCCAAATATCGTCGGATGATTTTATATGTTTGCGCCAGTTTCTGAAATAGTTTCCCTTATCATCCGGCACAAGTTCGTCTGGCGAAATGTTTTTAGTCAGCAATTCATCATTGCTGTATGCTTCCCCATTCTTCAACACAAAGCGACCATCGCCGTCAGTTTTAAAGCGTTTACGATGCCCTTTATCATTGAGTTCATATTCCGACTTATAATTGATAACATTTTCGTACATCGAAACAGGTGCTGGGTCAAGTGCAGATTCTACCCGGCCTAATTTACCTACGCTAAGTTCCACTTCGGGAATATTGGCAAGCAACATATCTAACTGCCCAACAACTTTTCTGTTATATTCAACTCCTGAGTGCGGCATCGAGGTAGGCATAAGCAGAAAACTGCCTTCATCAAGCGAGGGCATAAATTCTTTACCCATTCCCGGAAATAAATGGTTAAGTCCTGACCAAACAGCAGTAGTACGAATGTTCCAACCCATTTTGTCAGCTCCATTTGCCAGAAATCCAAAAATGTTTGAGAAACCCATCCAGATATTTACACCCAGCAACATCAAAAAAACAGGAATCATAAGAAATTTAACTTTATTATTCAAACACCATCGCAAAATCCTTCTGTATGAAAACTGCAATAAGGTAAATGCCCCTAAAATAAAGCCAACCAGCAAGGCAACAAAAACAAAGTTAAGAAGCACACTTTTCCCAGCTCCCAAAGGCAACCAGTACTTTGCCAAAAGCCAGACAACACCAACTACTACTAAAATCAATTCAATATTATCTAAGGTTTTGCCGAAAAGTGGATTTCTAAACAGTTTTTTGTCTCTAATTAATGGCTTAATAAAGGGAATACCTCCAAATAAAATCAACAAAATACCAGCCCATGCAACATTGCTGAACAGACCAATAAAACCAACCACAATAAGCAGCATATTCACCCCCTTGTTAAGGCGTGGATTTTTAATTTTAAAACCAAAAAACCAGTGAGCCAGCGTAGGTAAAATGATAAGCGAAACGATAAGTGCCGCTACCAAAGCAAAGGTTTTGGTAAATGCCAACGGGCCGAATAATTTACCCTCGGCAGCCTGCATGGTAAAAACAGGTATGAAACTTACAATTGTAGTAGAAACGGCAGTAAGGATAGCAGAGCTAACCTCTGCCGAGCCGTTGTATATTGTTGTTGTCAGCTTTTGCCCGGGTGGGGCTTCATCAACGTGTTTGACGATATTCTCCGAAAGAATTATGCCCAAATCGACCATGGTACCAATGGCAATGGCGATTCCCGATAGTGCTACAATATTGGCATCAACACCAAAATACCGCATGGCGATAAAAACCATGAGTACTGCAATGGGCAATAAGCTTGATATTAAAAAAGATGCCCTCAGGTTATAAATCATTACGATGATGACCAGTATAGTTATGAGAATTTGAAGTGAAAGGGCTTCTTCCAATGTGCCAAGTGTCTCATAAATCAATTCAGAGCGGTCGTAAAATGGAACAATGGTCAATTGGCTTTCGACTCCATTAGCCAAAATCTTTTTCGGCAAACCGGGTGAAATCTCCGTAATTTTTTCTTTTACATTGTTAATCACTTGCAATGGATTAGCTCCATACCGTGCTACCACCACACCACCTACTACTTCTGCACCGTCCTTGTCGAGTGCTCCCCTTCGTGTGGCAGGGCCAAGTGTTACTACACCAATATCTTTAATACGAATGGGAACGTTTTCCTGAACAGCCACTACGGCTTTCTCAATATCTTCGGTCTTTTTAACATAACCTAAACCACGGACAAGGTATTCAGCCTGATT
Source organism: Tenuifilum sp. 4138str (assembly GCF_041102575.1). Taxonomy (NCBI): domain Bacteria; kingdom Pseudomonadati; phylum Bacteroidota; class Bacteroidia; order Bacteroidales; family Tenuifilaceae; genus Tenuifilum; species Tenuifilum osseticum. The sequence goes on from NZ_JBGCUE010000003.1 coordinate 51,709, forward strand.
TATCTCGATGGTTTTAGCCCCCACATCGCGATTCGATTTCTGTACTGCCTGCATCACTTTGTGCAAAGGAATGTTATAGGCTTTCAAGGCATCTGGATTTACATCTATTTGGTATTCCTGAACAAATCCCCCAATGGATGCTACCTCCGAGACACCTTCAGTTGCATTCAGTCCATATTTTACATAAAAATCCTGAACGGTGCGTATTTCGTGCAAATCCCAGCCCCCAGTCGGGTTTCCATCCTTATCACGCCCTTCGAGCGTGTACCAGTACACTTGCCCCAAAGCAGTTGCATCCGGGCCTAATGTAGGTTGCACCCCATCGGGCAATAGCCCGGAAGGAAGCGAACTTAACTTTTCCAAGATTCGTGAGCGTGACCAGTAAAATTCTACGTCTTCATCAAAAATGATGTAGATACTGGAGAAACCAAAAATAGATGAACTGCGAATGGTTTTCACCCCTGGAATACCCAAAAGATAGGTTGTTAACGGATAGGAAATCTGGTCTTCAATATCTTGTGGCGACCGTCCGTTCCATGGAGTAAAAACTATCTGTTGATTTTCGCCAATATCGGGTATGGCATCCACCGGAACAGGGTCTGATGGCAAGCCACCCACTTGCCAGCCAAAGGGAGCGGTAACAATACCCCATGCGACAAATCCGGTTAGAACAAGTACTGTTACCAACTTGTTCTCTAAGAAATATTTTATTATTTTATTTAGCATGATACAATGATTTTAACATGAAAATTAACTTTTAACGCAATATACGACAACCACACTACAAATTGAAATATGGAATCAATAGTTCATGTGAGAATCAAATCAGGAAAGTTTGAAAAAGCACCTGAATGTCTTTTTCAAGAGGAGGGGAAATGTATTCAGTATATACCCGATGTGTTGATTTTGGAAATAAATCCAAGTTCAAGGTGGTATAAATAAATGCTACAGTAAAATCAACATTAAAAACAGTTTGAGCGGCTTCTTTTACAAAATCGGCTGTACCTTGAATAGTTTGAAATTCATTTTGGCAGCAAGGAACGTTATTAAAACGAACCTGGTTATTATTGGAATGTTCAGAACCATCGCATGGTTGTTCCATACCCATCATTCCACAGCCCAAATGTTTTTCGCCCAATATTATCTTAGTTTCTACGGCTTCGCCACCGCAAAAGTGTGTACCCATGGTCAAGTTGATATGGCTTGCCAAGAGAATAAAAGATAATAATATGGAAAAAATCTGTTTCATAATTAGTTAAACGCAATAACATTAAAATTGTTTTCATTCACTTTCAATTTGTTGTATATTTTTTTTAATCCTGACATGAATGTCGAAAATTATTTAATTGAAAGTCAAACAGAAGTATCTGCTTAATTCATAATTTATTGTTACGGTGCGTAGGCAAGATTGCACTCTTTGGCAAAGCTTTGGTTGCAGCGTTGGCTTGTGGGGCTTTGGCAATGTGTGCAATGTGGGTGGGGATTCTTTCTTTTTTTTTTGCGGGGGGAAGAAAAAAACAAAATAAATTTCCTTCAAATTTGCACTGTCCTGTCAAAAAGCTAAATCCTTTCTTATTTTAATTTTGTCAATATCGTATCTGTCTGGTTGTATGTCGCTCTTACACTTGTTGCCAACGGTTGGTGTATGAAGCGTTGGGCATTTCGAAGCACTTTACTGCCAAACCGCTACAAAGTTTATTAAATGTAACGCCCTTGAAATTAGCACTATCCGCCCAATGATTTATACACTTTGTTAGCAACTGGGCGTTGATTCTTCCAGTCTGTTTTTCAGTCATTTAAGGTTTCTTTAATTGTCTTTTCAATCTGCACAAAACTGTCAACGGAGCGCAAATTTATTTTGTTTTTTTGTGGGAGGGCAACCCTAAAACCGCCCTTAAAGGCGGTTACTTGGGCAGGCTTTGTAAGCTCTTTGGCAAGTTTTGGTCGTGCGTTGGCTCGTGGGGCTTGCCAATGTGCTTACAAATAGGGAGGGCAATTCCACTATCCTCTTATGGTTTTGCCCAATGCTTCTAATAGTTGTGGATTGTCCTCTAAACCAATCTTTGCTACGGCATAGAACTCACTCATCCAATCATCTATTTTGGCAAATGCAGCATCTTTTATTTTTGTTGCATCTTGTGATTCCCCTTTTTCTTTCAGGTAAACTGCTCTTGCCGTTTCTAATTCAGAAATCAATGTGTTTGCCGCTGTCAAGTCGTCAACGGAGATTTTTAAACGGGATAATTTACCTTGAACCGCTGTATCGGCTGATGCCACGGAATAAAATTTCTTTGCAGCTTCTAACCATTTTATATATGTCCGTGGCATTGTTCCAGAAATTGTCAATTTGTCAGCGGTTAATGAATCGTTACGGAATACAACTTTTGCTTTCTTGCGGTGAATGTTGAATGTATATCCTCCAATTGTTCCTTTTTACTTGAAAAATCGGCGTAAGCGGCAGATGTTTCATCATCTTCGGTTTTGTTTGCATCGTATGCAGTCCGGGTTTTTGTAAGCAATGCTTTACCTTCTGCGATAACTACTGAATCATAACCTAAATCAGCCATAATAGCCGCAATTTCAGGTTGGGTCTCCGCATTTTCCAAAGCTACCCGGTACAATTCCAAAGTTGCTGTGTCTGTAAGTTTTGTTCGTGATGCCATAATTAAATTTTTAAAGGTTAATAATTAATTACATTTGGTTTTTTCGCTTTTACAATTCTGTTTTTCAGTCTTACAATTGCGTTACCCCCACCGACATTTTCTCTATTCGGATTTGAAATTGATTTTTCCGACCGTACTGCAATATTTCCCCAACTTGCCAGTCTTTTTTTCCTTTCTACTATTGCATTTTTCAAACTTACAACTGCTATTTTTCAACTTGATATTGTATTTGTAAAACTAAATGTTAAATATAATGAAAATACTTTTTGTAGGAACTCAGTTACATTTCCGTTTTGTTAAAAAATCAGCAACAACTTTCATTCTTTTGTATCGAAGGGCATTTTACCGAACCATATGAACAATAAACGCAGCAATCGCCTTTTTTGGGTTTTATAACAGCTTTGCACTTTTCACACTCATAGAAGAACTGGCATGAATCTTCAGGCATTTCTTCTTCTTTTTGATGCCCGCAATTTGGGCAGGTTATGATTGAGTGGTATTGAATTTTCATATCTATAAAGTTTTCAACAATCAGTTTTACATTCCTTTTCAATCCTTTCATTCTCAATTTGAAAGGTTGTGTGTCCAATTCCGAATTCGTGTTCAAGTTTCTTCTGCAGTTCAGAAATAAATTCATCGTTAAACCCTTTTGGCATTATCAGGTGGGCGGTTAAAGCTATTTGGGTGGTACTCATTGCCCAAACGTGTAAATCGTGAATATCGTTAACTCCATTTTGGGATAAAAGAAAGTTGCGTACTTTATCAAGTTTTATTTGTTTGGGTACTGCATCCAGCGCTAAATCAATGGAATCAGTAAACAACCGCCATGTACCCCAAAGAATAACCAGAATAATGATAAAACTCATTACCGGGTCAATCCATTGAATTCCGGTGAGGTTAATCAATAGCCCGGCAGCTACTACACCTAACGACACCCCGGCATCGGCAGCCATGTGCAGGAATGCCCCTTTGATGTTCAGGTCGTCTTTTTGGCCTTTCATAAACAGCAAAGCCGTAATGGTATTGATTACTACGCCTATCCCGGCAACAATCATCACTTGCGTACCTGCCACGGGTTCTGGATTTTTGAATTTTCCTACAGCATCCCAGCCAATTGCTATTACTGCTCCAAAAAGCAATAACGCATTGAGTATCGATACAAGAATGGTTGTTTTGCGAAGTCCGTATGTGTACTTTCCTTTTGGTTTTATGGAAGCGAGCCTGATTGCAGCCCAGGCAAAAATCAAACTCAGTACGTCGCTGGCGTTGTGGCCTGCATCGGCTAATAGTGCTGATGAGTTGGCTAACAGACCGTAAAATATTTCAACAGCAACAAAGGCGATGTTTAAACCTATGCCAATGGCAAAAGCTTTTCCGTAATTTTTTTGAGTTGTATGTTCATGCGAATGTGCCATGCTCTGTCTATTTACCAAGTTTCAATATCCTGAAAGCCCCCCTGACCACGATTAAAAATACAATTGCCCCAATGATTAAATCGGGATATTTTGATTGGGTCAACAAAACCAATACTCCTGCTGCGATAACACCAGTATTGATAATAATATCATTCGATGTGAATATCATCGTGGCTTTCATGTGTGCTTCTTCACTTTTTGATTTTTGTAATAAATAAAGGCAAACGGAATTGGCAATTAATGCCAATATGGAAACAATAATCATGGTTTTGAAATCCGGCACAGCTTCGAAACTGATAAATCTGCGTATTACTTCTATAAGCCCAATCAATGCTAAAGCCAGTTGAAAATAGCCACTCAGCTTTGCCACTTTTTTCTTACGGAACACAGTTGAACCAACTGCCCAAAGGCTTAGGCCATAAACCAAAGCGTCTGCAAGCATATCCAGTGAATCGGCCACCAGCCCCATTGATTTTGAAATAAAACCCGTGCTGATTTCAATGATAAAAAAAGCAAAATTTATAATTAGAACTGTCCAAAGCAGTTTCGATTGTACTGATGAATCGTCCTTGAATTCATCCTGTTGGACAACAATGGTTTCTTTGTGTTCCGTGCCCAATTTGAGTTCTTTAAGGTGTTTTTCGATTTCCTCATTTTCTTCGGAATGAAACACGGTGAGCTTCCGGTTTTCAATATCGAACACCAAACTTTTAATTGTGGAAAGCCCTTCCAGCTTCATCCTGATAAGGGATTCTTCGGAAGGGCAATCCATTTTGCTGATGGTAAATACAGATTTGAACATGTTAACTATTCTTTATGTAACACCACGTTTAACGGAATAAAGACACCTACTTTCAAGCCCCAATTAATATCATCAACAGGTGTAAACAGGAATACAAAGGCATTTCCCACGTTACCCAATTTGAAATTGGGGCCGGTCTGAAGTATGAATTTTTTTTCATCAATCATATACTCTTCCGCCAAAACCCACGATACAGGAATCTTTTTGTCGAAGCCGACAAACCAATATTCGTTAAAATTGTAGATGGCGTTGGCAAAGGGCGTGTATCCTACCGAAAGATAGGTTTTATTATTAAACATGGCGCCTAACTCGGTATGGATACGTGTTATTTCCGTCTTGTTACCGTCAAAATCGTACATCACAAAAGGGTTAACACGTACCCCAGCAATTACTTTTAACCGTTCGCCCTCCTGTGCATCCACGGTGAATAACCAGAAAAGTACGAGGGTTAATAATAACAGTAGTTTTCTCATTTTATTAATTTTTTAAGATGTTTGTAACATTTATCTTATACAACATTAAAGATTCTTAATCACCTTTTCAAGTTTCGACCTGATTTCGCCAGCAATTTCACTTAATTTGTCATTTTCAACCGCCAGCATCGAAGCCAACGGGTCAATGGCAGCTACTTCTGTTTTGCCATTGTCCAGTTCCTGCAAAATTACATTGCAGGGTAGCATAGCACCAATTTTGTCTTCAGCTTGTAGTGCTCTATGGGCAAATGGAGGATTGCAAGCCCCTAAAATCCGGTATTTTCTGAAATCGATATTTAGTTTCTTTTTTAATGTGGCCTGCACATCAATTTCGGTCAATACCCCGAAACCTTCTTTTTTCAGTTCTTCAGTAACTTTTTCTACTGCTTCTTCAAAAGCATAATCCGTAGTTTTTTCAAAATAGTATTTCATATCATGTGATTTTAAAAATTATTTAAAAAAATGAAACACCAAAGTGGTAAAAATTGGTGTTTCATTACCGCTTCATTTACCAGCAATTATTACGAAACGACATCATCATTTGCCTGCGTGAGTTCATGTCCATATTACCGGCATACCAGCAGTTTTCCGACATATCCCACCAACTGTAATTATTGTTGTTAAAGTAGGTAAGCTGCTTTTCAGTGAGAAGTTCTTTTACCTGAACTTTTGTTTCCAAATTGATGTCTTCAATTTTTTCTTCCTTAACCCTGATACTGCTCCTCAATGATTTTACCTTTTTAACATCCAGGTCGGGATTTGAATTAGCAGCCCGGTATTCCATCCTTAAATTGCGAAGCTCGTTTTCAATCGGCAGCTTTTTCTCGTAACTGTTTTTACGTAGCTCATTGATTTCCGTAATTTGTTCGGCTGATAAGGCATATTCCGCCGGGGTGTTGTAATTCCACCATTGGGCATCAGCGGTTGCCGACCAATTTGAGTTACAACAATGCGGCTGCGCCATTGCCTGCGATGCAGAAAAAATAATTAATCCCGCGATAAAAAAAGTCAATTTAAAATTTCTTGTTTTCATAACAAATAATTTTTAATGTTAAACATTCCAATAATTTCAACATCAAAATTACCAATAAGTTAGTGCAACACTATTGCAAAGTTTAATCACAGCGTGGACACACGCCGTTAATAATGAATTGCGCATTATCATAGGTGTATCCTTCAGGCAGTTTAATGTTGGGAATTGGAAGTTCTTTCATGCAACGTGTCCTGCCACAGCGCGTACAATAAAAATGAACATGCAGGTCATGTATATTACATGTACAATCCTCATCACAAACAGCATACTTCACCGAGCCTGAACCATCATCAACTGTATGCACGATGAAATTGTCTTCAAATGTTTTTAGCGCCCGGAAAATGGTTGAACGCTCCACTTTTTCAAATCGTTGCTCCAAATCTGCCAGGCTCAACGCTTTGCCCGAATCAGTAAGTGTTTTGTAAACCAATGTCCGCATGGCTGTTGGTTTGACGTTTTTCGATTCAAGTTTCTTTTCAATTTCATTATTATCCATTCCTACAAATATTTATGAGACAAATATTATTCGACGCTTTTATACCCCAAATTTACATAAAAATGTTTAATAACCTTACGGGATTTATCTTTACAACTTCAATTGCTGTACTACCCACATCTTTAATTACTTGACTCCTTCAAATACTTCAAAATAATTGGAATTGTTCTGAATTGTAAATTTGAAAATACATGAATTCATTTTTGGATTAAATCCCCCAAAATGATTGTCATTTTGATTGTGTTGGGTATTCATGTGATTGGTCCAGGCGTTCCATTGGTCAGTTCCCGCCCAGTTGCTGTTGCCCCAACCTTGATTCATATTTCCCCAGCAATTGCCATCGTTCATCCAGGCGTTATTTGTCCAACCGGATTGGCGGTTTGTGCAAAAATCATAATTATTGCGATTATGTCCATATTCAGCAAAAAAATCTTGTCCGGTATAACACACCATAATGCTGTCATAGTTTTGGTATAGTTGCATTGTAAAGGTTGAATCAAAATTGTAGGACAAACAATGCATACTAACTAAGCTATCGTTTATTAGCGTTACATTTAATGTCGCCGGACTGGACTGATTAGTAGCTGTACTCTTAAGAGTACCTGTATATGTGCCGATTACGCTGGAAGCTAAAGTATTATCCAAGGGTGTTTCTTCTTCCTTGTTACATGAATAAAAAAGGAATCCAACTACTGCTACCATTAAAAAAATAACTTTTGTATTTTTCATGCCAGTAAATAATTTATTTCGTTTCATTTTTCTATCCTCCTATTTTATTCCAATATAAATCCTGCATTTTTAACTTTTGCCTCCAATTCGCTATACGCAATTTGTTTTGGATTGTATTCAATCAGTACCTGGTTCGATTTACGATATAACTTAAAATCTTCAACACCTTTAATTCCGTTTAACAAAGTCGTCAATTTCACGTTATCACCTTCTTTATGCTCAACAAAACAGATTACGGTTTTTCTTTCATCAATTTTAATTGTAGTGATTTTATTATTATCATTAAGTTCAGCTTCTATATAGAGGGCAAAAGGTAAATCTGTCAATTTTGTTTCCTCCCCGTTGTATTTAACAGTCATGTTTTTGTCTATCTGAACCGGCATGCAAGCCTGTGTTCCTAAAACACATATTACAATTCCGTCGTCACCTAATTTTTCACCACCGACTGTTCCAATAATTTTTTCTGTTTCCTGCGCATAGATGTTCGCAATTGATACACCAAAAATCAAGACTGTTGCTTTGATTACATTTAATATCTTGTTCATTTTACTTTTTTTATAAATTTTAAGTTATTGTATGCGAAATTTTAGTTTGATTTCGCTTTTCTGAAAGCGGGCAAGTTGCCTTGCCTGCCTTCAAAAAAAGCATCTAAATCTGTTACAATCCTTTGCTATTCAGAAAGGAATTGATTTTATATGAACCACTTGACTGGTTGTATGCATGTAAGGCTGAATTTGAACTAAACAACAATTCCATTTCAGAATAAAGTGGGTCGTCAGCGGGAATAACATTATTGACTCTAAAATTACTTCCATATCTATTTTCCAAGTTTTAATATCCTGAAAGCCCCCCTGACCACAATTAAAAAAACAATTGCACCAATGATTAAATCAGGATACTTTGATTGGGTCAACAAAACCAATACTCCTGCTGCGATAACACCAGTATTGATAATAATATCATTCGATGTGAATATCATCGTGGCTTTCATGTGTGCTTCTTCACTTTTTGATTTTTGTAATAAATAAAGGCAAACGGAATTGGCAATTAATGCCAATATGGAAACAATAATCATGGTTTTGAAATCCGGCACAGCTTCGAAACTGATAAATCTGCGTATTACTTCTATAAGCCCAATCAATGCTAAAGCCAGTTGAAAATAGCCACTCAGCTTTGCCACTTTTTTCTTACGGAACACAGTTGAACCAACTGCCCAAAGGCTTAGGCCATAAACCAAAGCGTCTGCAAGCATATCCAGTGAATCGGCCACCAGCCCCATTGATTTTGAAATAAAACCCGTGCTGATTTCAATGATAAAAAAAGCAAAATTTATAATTAGAACTGTCCAAAGCAGTTTCGATTGTACTGATGAATCGTCCTTGAATTCATCCTGTTGGACAACAATGGTTTCTTTGTGTTCCGTGCCCAATTTGAGTTCTTTAAGGTGTTTTTCGATTTCCTCATTTTCTTCGGAATGAAACACGGTGAGCTTCCGGTTTTCAATATCGAACACCAAACTTTTAATTGTGGAAAGCCCTTCCAGCTTCATCCTGATAAGGGATTCTTCGGAAGGGCAATCCATTTTGCTGATGGTAAATACAGATTTGAACATGTTAACTATTCTTTATGTAACACCACGTTTAACGGAATAAAGACACCTACTTTCAAGCCCCAATTAATATCATCAACAGGTGTAAACAGGAATACAAAGGCATTTCCCACGTTACCCAATTTGAAATTGGGGCCGGTCTGAAGTATGAATTTTTTTTCATCAATCATATACTCTTCCGCCAAAACCCACGATACAGGAATCTTTTTGTCGAAGCCGACAAACCAATATTCGTTAAAATTGTAGATGGCGTTGGCAAAGGGCGTGTATCCTACCGAAAGATAGGTTTTATTATTAAACATGGCGCCTAACTCGGTATGGATACGTGTTATTTCCGTCTTGTTACCGTCAAAATCGTACATCACAAAAGGGTTAACACGTACCCCAGCAATTACTTTTAACCGTTCGCCCTCCTGTGCATCCACGGTGAATAACCAGAAAAGTACGAGGGTTAATAATAACAGTAGTTTTCTCATTTTATTAATTTTTTAAGATGTTTGTAACATTTATCTTATACAACATTAAAGATTCTTAATCACCTTTTCAAGTTTCGACCTGATTTCGCCAGCAATTTCACTTAATTTGTCATTTTCAACCGCCAGCATCGAAGCCAACGGGTCAATGGCAGCTACTTCTGTTTTGCCATTGTCCAGTTCCTGCAAAATTACATTGCAGGGTAGCATAGCACCAATTTTGTCTTCAGCTTGTAGTGCTCTATGGGCAAATGGAGGATTGCAAGCCCCTAAAATCCGGTATTTTCTGAAATCGATATTTAGTTTCTTTTTTAATGTGGCCTGCACATCAATTTCGGTCAATACCCCGAAACCTTCTTTTTTCAGTTCTTCAGTAACTTTTTCTACTGCTTCTTCAAAAGCATAATCCGTAGTTTTTTCAAAATAGTATTTCATATCATGTGATTTTAAAAATTATTTAAAAAAATGAAACACCAAAGTGGTAAAAATTGGTGTTTCATTACCGCTTCATTTACCAGCAATTATTACGAAACGACATCATCATTTGCCTGCGTGAGTTCATGTCCATATTACCGGCATACCAGCAGTTTTCCGACATATCCCACCAACTGTAATTATTGTTGTTAAAGTAGGTAAGCTGCTTTTCAGTGAGAAGTTCTTTTACCTGAACTTTTGTTTCCAAATTGATGTCTTCAATTTTTTCTTCCTTAACCCTGATACTGCTCCTCAATGATTTTACCTTTTTAACATCCAGGTCGGGATTTGAATTAGCAGCCCGGTATTCCATCCTTAAATTGCGAAGCTCGTTTTCAATCGGCAGCTTTTTCTCGTAACTGTTTTTACGTAGCTCATTGATTTCCGTAATTTGTTCGGCTGATAAGGCATATTCCGCCGGGGTGTTGTAATTCCACCATTGGGCATCAGCGGTTGCCGACCAATTTGAGTTACAACAATGCGGCTGCGCCATTGCCTGCGATGCAGAAAAAATAATTAATCCCGCGATAAAAAAAGTCAATTTAAAATTTCTTGTTTTCATAACAAATAATTTTTAATGTTAAACATTCCAATAATTTCAACATCAAAATTACCAATAAGTTAGTGCAACACTATTGCAAAGTTTAATCACAGCGTGGACACACGCCGTTAATAATGAATTGCGCATTATCATAGGTGTATCCTTCAGGCAGTTTAATGTTGGGAATTGGAAGTTCTTTCATGCAACGTGTCCTGCCACAGCGCGTACAATAAAAATGAACATGCAGGTCATGTATATTACATGTACAATCCTCATCACAAACAGCATACTTCACCGAGCCTGAACCATCATCAACTGTATGCACGATGAAATTGTCTTCAAATGTTTTTAGCGCCCGGAAAATGGTTGAACGCTCCACTTTTTCAAATCGTTGCTCCAAATCTGCCAGGCTCAACGCTTTGCCCGAATCAGTAAGTGTTTTGTAAACCAATGTCCGCATGGCTGTTGGTTTGACGTTTTTCGATTCAAGTTTCTTTTCAATTTCATTATTATCCATTCCTACAAATATTTATGAGACAAATATTATTCGACGCTTTTATACCCCAAATTTACATAAAAATGTTTAATAACCTTACGGGATTTATCTTTACAACTTCAATTGCTGTACTACCCACATCTTTAATTACTTGACTCCTTCAAATACTTCAAAATAATTGGAATTGTTCTGAATTGTAAATTTGAAAATACATGAATTCATTTTTGGATTAAATCCCCCAAAATGATTGTCATTTTGATTGTGTTGGGTATTCATGTGATTGGTCCAGGCGTTCCATTGGTCAGTTCCCGCCCAGTTGCTGTTGCCCCAACCTTGATTCATATTTCCCCAGCAATTGCCATCGTTCATCCAGGCGTTATTTGTCCAACCGGATTGGCGGTTTGTGCAAAAATCATAATTATTGCGATTATGTCCATATTCAGCAAAAAAATCTTGTCCGGTATAACACACCATAATGCTGTCATAGTTTTGGTATAGTTGCATTGTAAAGGTTGAATCAAAATTGTAGGACAAACAATGCATACTAACTAAGCTATCGTTTATTAGCGTTACATTTAATGTCGCCGGACTGGACTGATTAGTAGCTGTACTCTTAAGAGTACCTGTATATGTGCCGATTACGCTGGAAGCTAAAGTATTATCCAAGGGTGTTTCTTCTTCCTTGTTACATGAATAAAAAAGGAATCCAACTACTGCTACCATTAAAAAAATAACTTTTGTATTTTTCATGCCAGTAAATAATTTATTTCGTTTCATTTTTCTATCCTCCTATTTTATTCCAATATAAATCCTGCATTTTTAACTTTTGCCTCCAATTCGCTATACGCAATTTGTTTTGGATTGTATTCAATCAGTACCTGGTTCGATTTACGATATAACTTAAAATCTTCAACACCTTTAATTCCGTTTAACAAAGTCGTCAATTTCACGTTATCACCTTCTTTATGCTCAACAAAACAGATTACGGTTTTTCTTTCATCAATTTTAATTGTAGTGATTTTATTATTATCATTAAGTTCAGCTTCTATATAGAGGGCAAAAGGTAAATCTGTCAATTTTGTTTCCTCCCCGTTGTATTTAACAGTCATGTTTTTGTCTATCTGAACCGGCATGCAAGCCTGTGTTCCTAAAACACATATTACAATTCCGTCGTCACCTAATTTTTCACCACCGACTGTTCCAATAATTTTTTCTGTTTCCTGCGCATAGATGTTCGCAATTGATACACCAAAAATCAAGACTGTTGCTTTGATTACATTTAATATCTTGTTCATTTTACTTTTTTTATAAATTTTAAGTTATTGTATGCGAAATTTTAGTTTGATTTCGCTTTTCTGAAAGCGGGCAAGTTGCCTTGCCTGCCTTCAAAAAAAGCATCTAAATCTGTTACAATCCTTTGCTATTCAGAAAGGAATTGATTTTATATGAACCACTTGACTGGTTGTATGCATGTAAGGCTGAATTTGAACTAAACAACAATTCCATTTCAGAATAAAGTGGGTCGTCAGCGGGAATAACATTATTGACTCTAAAATTACTTCCATATCTATTTTCCAAGTTTTAATATCCTGAAAGCCCCCCTGACCACAATTAAAAAAACAATTGCACCAATGATTAAATCAGGATACTTTGATTGGGTCAACAAAACCAATACTCCTGCTGCGATAACACCAGTATTGATAATAATATCATTCGATGTGAATATCATCGTGGCTTTCATGTGTGCTTCTTCACTTTTTGATTTTTGTAATAAATAAAGGCAAACGGAATTGGCAATTAATGCCAATATGGAAACAATAATCATGGTTTTGAAATCCGGCGCAGCTTCGAAACTGATAAATCTGCGTATTACTTCTATAAGCCCAATCAATGCTAAAGCCAGTTGAAAATAGCCACTCAGCTTTGCCACTTTTTTCTTACGGAACACAGTTGAACCGACAGCCCAAAGGCTAAGACCATAAACAAGTGCATCTGCCAGCATATCCAACGAATCGGCAACCAAACCCATAGATTTAGAAATAAAACCCGTGGTAATTTCAATAATAAAAAATGCAAAGTTGATAATCAAAACCGTCCAAAGGAGTTTCGATTGTACCGATGAATTGTCCTTGAATTCATCCGCTTGGACAACAATTGTTTCTTGGAGTTGCGACCCTAAATTGAGTTCTTTCAGGTGATTCTCAATTTCAGAGCTTTCTTCAGAATGAAAGACAGTAAGTTTTCGGTTTTCAATATCGAACACCAAACTTTTAATCATGGAAAGCCCTTCGAGTTTCATCCTGATAAGGGTTTCCTCGGAAGGGCAATCCATTTTGGAAATTTTAAAGGTGCTTTTAAACATTGTGAATGACATGTTTTAATTTTTGTTGAACCTCATTTGCAACACCTGCCAATTTTTCATTTTCAACAGATTGCATTGATGCCATCGGGTCAACGGCAGCAATTTCTGTTTGGTTTTCTGAAATTTGTTGCACGATTACATTGCAAGGCAACATCGTACCGATTTTATCTTCTTCCTGTAATGCTTTGTAGGCAAAAGCAGGGTTACACGCACCAAGTATGCGGTACTTTCTGAAATCTACCCCCAATTTTTCTTTTAGTTTTTCGTGTATGTTGATTTCAGATAATACCCCGAAACCCTCCTTTTTGAGTTCTTCTGTTACCCTTTTTACTGCTTCTTCAAAAGAGCAATTCAATGTTTTTTCAAAATAGTATTTCATCGTTTTTGCTTTTAATGTGAATTATTTAAAAAGCAAGTTGCCCGATATATTAAGGCAACCTGCCCTTAAAGTTATAAATTATTTTTCTCCATTTCCCAAACCCGTTTTCACACGGTACACCTTTTCGACATCGGAAACATAAATTAACCCATCGCCTGGATTAAGTGTACACCCGTATTCACAGATTATAGCACAAATAGTATCAACATCTTCATCCTCTGCTACAATCTCAAGTTTAGCAATCTCACTGTCGGTAACAGAAAATTTCTGCGAAACAAATGTGTTTTCATCTTGCAGTTTTCCCGTACCTTCTGCCGAAGAAAGCGTAATGTTCTCAAAATCATTGTCGATTAAATGGTGAACAATTTCATTCACTTTATTTGGTCTTACAAATGCTTTTATTTCTTTCATAATTTTATTGTTTTAATCATCATCTCCGGTTTCTTCTTTCTTCATATCAGCCAATAAATAGTAGGCTGTATTCAAAACTACCTGTGTGTTATCAGGCAACGAATTTATCAAATGTATTTCCGTATATCCATCGTCTTTCAGTCCGGGAATAACTTCGACCATTCGGAAGGCCATACTATTTTCTTCCGCATTATCTTCATTGTCGGCATGGATTTCTTCATTTGCAGGTTCGTCCTTTTCTCGTTCTTCAAGAGCCTGATTGTCCAGTATAAAAATGAAGGATTTTGTCCCCTCCGTAACAATAGCATCATTGGGCAGAGCACGGGTATATTTTTCATCGGTATGCAAATGGCCAGAAATATACATTCCCGGGATAAGCCCCGAAACTTTTTCATTAATTTTTGCATGGATATGAACTGCCCTCGAATTGGCCTCAAACTCTTTTCCAATTGCAAAAACGGTTGCTGTTAACTCTTCTCCCGGACGGTTTGAAACCGTGAAATGCACTTTTTGGCCTTCTTTTACCAGATGCACATCTTTTTCATAAACCATAAAATCGGCATGAATTGCGGTGTTGTCAGTTATTTCAAGCAGTATGTCTTTTGCATCAACATAAGAGCCTACTTTTATATTAACTTCATTTACAAAACCGTTTATTGGTGAATTAATGTTTATGGTATTTGAAATATTGCCCTGCATAATTTTATCGGGCGAAAGATTCAGCAATTGCAGGCGTGATTTTAATCCTTCGTATTTTGCTTTTGCCGTATTGTATTCCGCTTTTGCCTGTTGGAAGTCTCGGCCTGCACCAACATTGTTTTCAAACAATTCTTTTTGGCGTTCAAATTCCTGTTCCAGAAATTCAAGCCTGTTGGCAACTTCGACAAAACTTTCCTGTAAGGCAATGTAATCCGGATGTTCAAGTACTACCAATAATTGCCCCTTGCTTACCCGGTCGCCATGGAATACTTTTATCTCTTTTACATTCCCGCCAATAACGGCTGTAATATCGGCGCTGTTTGCAGGAGGTACTTCGAGTTGCCCGTTTATCTTTACTACCGTGGTTAGGTTGCGCATTTGAAAAGACCCCAATTTTAATTTCAGGGCTTCCCGTTGGTTTTTATTTAATATCACAATGCCTTCGGGGCTATGTTCTTCGTGTTCTTCGCCTTCTCCGGCTGTTTTGTTTTTTGTGTTGCACGATATTAATGTGGCGATTGCCATCAATGCTATAATTATTTTTGTCTTCATCATTACTCAATTTTGTTGATTATTTACCTGTTATGAATTTTAATTGGGCAGACAATTCGAAGTATTCTGCCTGTTGCATTAAAAAGTCTTGTTTTGTCCGTATGGCTGCTTCTGTGTTCTGAATAAACTGGACATAGTCGATACTGCCTAAACGGTACGCCAGGTTGGAAGCCTGAATTTGTTCGTCGGCCAGAGGCAATGCTTCTTTTTGATAATAGTTGATAACCTGTTGCAAAGTAAGGTAACGGCTGATTTGCTGGTTGTACACGGCTTTCAGTTCCAGTTCCTTTTGCTCGTACTGTTGGTTTGCAATTTGGAAGTCAATTTTTGAAGCTTTGGTTTTGCCCGATTGTGAAAAGAAAGCCAGCGGGACAGAAATACCTACTTTCCATCCATAAAATCCTGAATTGCCGTCAACCGATTGCCATTTATAACCCAAGTCTAACTTTGGAAGGAAATTGGCCTTTTCAGCTTTCCACGCCGATTCTGCTACATCAATTCCGGTTGAATAGTAATCAAGTAAAGGGCTTGCACCCAAAGAATCAGTTCCTGAAACAAGTTCAAAAACATATTGTCCTAAATCCTGAGTATTCACATCAACAGCCCCCGGATATAGCAGGTATTGGTTAAGGATTTGCAAGCTTGCCAAATAGTTACTTTCGGCTTTCCTTAAATTCACCTGCAATTCTTTGTATTTGGCCGATGCCGAAAGATATTCGATTTTTGAAGTTGCCTGTGTATTGTAACGCAACTCCGCAGCTTTCTGAAAATCGGTGTACAAGGTGTCAAGGTCTTTAAATAGTTGCCATTGCTGTTTGGCATGGACTGCATTGTACCAGGCAAGACTAACATCACGAGCCAACGAATATTCGGTAAGTTCCTGACCGGATAAAGCTTGTTTTGTACGGCTGTTTGCAAGCTTGCTTTTAGCCGGTATGCCGAACAGGTCAATGTCTGTTTGTCCAATCCCGATTTTGTTTTGAATACCCGGTGCGTTGTTGCCTACTTCTTCTTTCCCGGTATAAATCGAAGTCGTTCCCAGTTCGTATGCCGTAGCTTTTAATGCTTCCTGTTTGTCAACTTCCAATTTGGCTGCCTTAATTGCCGGATAGTTTTCTTTTGCCCTTTCAATGGCTTGTGGCAATGTTATCGTAGAATCCTGCGCATTGGCATTTCCTGAAATTCCCAAACCTGCAATCACAACAAGAACGGTAAACATCCCTAAAGCTGTTTTTGGCATTTTTATTTTTTTAACGCCACTTTCAACAAATTTATAGAGAATAGGTAGCACAATAAGCGTCAACAAGGTTGATGTCAACATTCCTCCAATCACCACAGTAGCCAAAGGGCGTTGAACTTCTGCTCCTGCCGACGTGGAAACCGCCATAGGCAGAAAGCCCAGAATATCGGTTGAAGCTGTTAATAAAATTGGACGGATACGCCGGATTGAACCTTTTTTAATAATGTCGTTTATATGGAGTTTGCCTTCTTCTTTCAATTCATTAAAACCGCTAATCAACACTAAACCGTTAAGTACCGCAACGCCAAACAGGACGATAAAACCTACGCCAGCCGAAATACTAAAAGGCATATCACGCAAATAGAGCGAAAATATACCCCCAACAGCGGCAAACGGCACAGCCACATAAATCATTAGCGTTTGTTTAAACGACTTTACAGCGAAGAAAACCAACATGAAAATTAATGCCAAAGCAAGCGGAACAACCAGCGACAAGCGTTTTGATGCCCGTTCGAGGTTTTCGAAAGCGCCGCCGTAGCGGATATAATAGCCCGTAGGTAAATCCAGCTTTTCATCTAAGGTGGTTTGAATTTCTTCCACAAGTGATTTTACATCCCTACCCGAAACATTAATCCCTACATAAGTTCGCCGGTTGGTATTGTCGCGGCTGATTTGCATTGGCCCCGGCTGATAACTTATTTCTGCCACTTCTTTTAAAGGGATTTGATTACCGTCGGGCAGGTTGACAAAAAGGTTTCGGATGTCGTCAATGCTCTGTCGATGTTCCTCGTCCAGACGCACAACCAGGTCGAACATCCGCTCGCCTTCGTATATGCTTCCGGCAACGCCACCACTGAAAGCCGATTCAACTATGGTATTTAGTTCTTTAATTTTCAGGTTATACCTTCCAAGTTTGTTACGGTCGTAATGAACGGTTATCTGCGGCAATCCGCGTGTGGCTTCAGCTTTTACACCTGCCACGCCTTCAATTCCCGAAACCAGCCCGGCAATTTCTTCGGATTTGGCTGCCAGAATTTCTAAATCGTCGCCATAAAGTTTAACCGCAACATCTTCACGTATTCCGGTCAGCAATTCATTGAAACGCATTTCAATAGGCTGCGTAAATTCAAAATTTATACCCGGCAAAACACTTACTTTTTCCCTTACTTTTTCAATTAATTCGGCTTTCGATTCGGCTTGTGTCCACTGGTCTTTTGGTGTCAATATCACAAATATATCTGCAATGTCCAAAGGCATTGGGTCCATGGGTAAATCTGCCACACCAATCCTGCTTTGAATACTTTCTACTTCATCAGGAAAGTTTTCCAAGACAATTTGTTCCAGTCGGGTGGTAGTTTTTGTTACTTCGGTTAATGAAGTTCCCGGCTTTAAAAATGCCTGAAAAACAAAATCGCCTTCATCGAGTTTTGGGATAAATTCGGCTCCCATTCTGGTAAACAGAAAACCACCGGAAATTAACAGCACGAATGCGATGGTAATTACAATCCAACTCCTTTTAAGCGACCATCCGATTACAGGAGTATAAGTATTTTCGAGTTTTCCAATTATTTTATCGCCCCAGGTTTTTTTGTCTGTTTTTGGTGGTTGGAGGAATAAGGCTGCCATCATCGGAATGTACGTGAGGCACAAGATAACTACGCCCAAAACAGCAAAACCAAAGGTCATAGCCATCGGGATAAACATTTTGCCTTCGATACCTTGTAAGGCCAAAACGGGTATAAATACAATCAAAATAATCAGTTGCCCAAAAAATGCCGAGTTCATCATTTTACTTGCCGAATTATAGGCAATTTCGTTTCGTTTCGCCTGGTCGAGTTTTGTTCCGATAAGGTTTTTGCGATGGAGGTAAAATATCATGGCTTCAACAATAATTACTGCTCCATCAACCAATATCCCGAAATCGAGTGCCCCCAAGCTCATCAGGTTTGCCCACACCCCAAACAGGTTCATCATGATAAATGCAAATAGCAAGGCCAGCGGAATGGTTGATGCCACAATTAAACCGCTCCTTAAATTCCCGAGGAAGATAACCAGCACAAAAATAACAATCAGCGCACCCAACGACAGGTTTTCGGCAACGGTAGATGTGGTACTTTTAATGAGCTTGCTGCGGTCAAGAAAAGGTTTAATTTCAACACCATCAGGCAGTGATTTTTGAATTAAAGCCATCCGCTCTTTTACATCCTTAATCACATCGTTTGAGTTTTCGCCTTTCAGCATCATCACGATTCCGCCAACGGCCTCTCCCTTTCCATCTTTGGTAAAAGCACCATAACGGACAAAACTTCCGAATTTCACTTCTGCCACATCCCTGATGAAAATGGGTTGCCCGTCAATGTTTGCGACCAAAGTGTTTTTAATATCATCCAACGAACGCATCAACCCTTCGCCACGGATAAAGTTCGCCTGAAAGTTTTTCTCGATATATGCGCCGCCTGTATTCTGATTGTTGTCGTCAAGTGCTTCAAAAATATCCGAAATGGCTAAACCCATACTTCTGAGTTTATCGGGATTAACAGCGACTTCGTATTGTTTACCCCTGCCACCAAAAGAGTTTACTTCTACCACTCCGGGCAGCATAGCCATTTGCCGTTTTACAATCCATTCCTGCATGGTGCGCAGTTCCATGTCGTTATAAACGGTATCGTAACCGGGTTGCACTTCAAGCGTGTATTGATAAATTTCGCCTAATCCGGTGCTGATTGGCGCCATAAACGGTTCCCCAAATCCCTGTGGAATTTTTTCTTTCACTTCGGCTAAGGCTTCGCTTACCAATTGCCGGGGAAGGTAGGTTCCCATATTGTCCTCGAAAACTATTGTTACCACTGACAGCCCAAACCGGGAAACCGAACGAATTTCGATAACCCCCGGCAGGTTGGCCACCGATAGTTCCACCTGGTAGGTTACAAACTGCTCAATGTCTTCGGTGCCCAGGTTGGGCGCGGTGGTAATCACCTGCACCTGGTTGTTGGTAATGTCGGGCACGGCATCCAATGGCACTTTCGTCATGGAATATATTCCGCCAATAATCAGTCCGATTGTCATCAGCCCGATAAGTGCCTTATTCTTTATTGAAAAGGATATTATACTGTTTATCATTTGATTTCTATAAATTTTTAATGTGAATACGATTAATTATAATGAGCTAAAATCCATGTGCTTGTTCATGGAAACCCCATTATATCATGGCAATGAAATGATACATGAGCTTAATGCTCAGCTGTAGAGAAAGAAGAAATGAATTATATTTTGGGCGGTTGCCAGATAGATGCAACAGGGCTTGAAAACGAAGATTCTTTCAATTTAACATCTAAAGTACTTTCTACTAAATTGGTAAAGGAAATACTAAAAAAAGATGGGAAAGAAAGGGTCTGGCAACAATGACAAAAACAAAACGGGGAACATAAATCAACATTATTTGTGTGATTTTGGCTTTGTTCTGATAATTCCAGCGTAACAGAATTTGAATTGGAAGCATGTACATCATTGCATGGTATGGCTGTTAAAACCATTACATACATTGATAATATTACTGTTACATATTTCATCTGAAAATTATTGTCATTTATAAAGTACAACAGCAAAGATACTCAAAAGTTGATGCAACCGGGTTGCAAAGTTATTTTTTGCAATTTGAACAAATACCTTTGACAACAAAGTTTGCACTGGAAAATTCAAATCCATTGGGTAAGTCTGGCTGGGGAACAGGTAAATCTTTCATACAATACGTTTTTCCGCATTTGTTGCATAAAAAATGAACATGTAAATGTTCTGGTTCGCAAGTGCAAAAATCTTCGCAAAGTGCGTATCTTAAAGAGCCAGAGCCATCTTCAATTGAATGAATGAGTTGATGTTCCTGGAAAGTTTTTAAAGTTCTATATAACGTTGCTTTATCAGCTTTTTCAAATTTTTGTTCTAATTCAGGCAAACTAATAGCCGTTTTTTGTTCTGTTAGAACTTGCAAAACCAATTGTCGCATTGCAGTTGGTTTGATGTTTTTTAAGTTGAGTTTGTTGTCTATTTCCTTTTTCATTTTGTCGGTTCATTTCTTAATAGCTCAAAAGTAACAATTCAGCACGAGTGTGTAGGCAAAATTGCAGCTCTTTTACAAGCCTTTGGTTTGGGCGTTGGCTTGTGGGGGCTTGGAAATGTGCTGCAATGTGGGGTGGGGTTTCTTTCCTTTTTTTGCGGGGGGAGAAAAAAAACAAAATAAATTCCATCAAATTTGCACCGACTTGTCAAAGAGCTAAATATTTTAATCTGCTTGTTTTAAACTGCACCTATCAGTCTTGAAGGTTCTCTTTTTTCGCCTTGTTGCTAACGGTCGGCGGTATGAAACGTTGCGCATTTTGAAACACAAACTTATCAGCCCGCTAAGCTGTTGATTAAATGTTATATTGCTCAAATATAGCACTATCCGCGCAATGTTTTATGACCGCGTGTTAGGGGCTGGTGTTCATTCATTTCTGTCTGTTTATCAATTATTTAGCTGTCATTTCACTGTCTTTTTCAATCCGCACCAACCTATCCACGAAGCACAAATTTATTTTGCTTTTTTGTGGGAGGGCAACCCTAAAACCGCCCTTAAAGGCGGTTACTTGGGCTGGCTTTGTAAGCTCTTTGGTAAGCTTTGGTCGTGTGTTTGCTTGTGGGGCTTGCCAATGTGCTAACAAATAGGGTGGGCTTTCTAATGATTTTAAGAACTAAATTTTATATAAACAAAAATTCAACAACATTGCCCAGATTGAATGGGAGGACACTTTTCTGTTCCATACGAACAAAACACGCAACAATCGCCCTGTTTTGGTTTTAAAACGGTATGGCAATTTTTACATTCATAAAAGAACTGGCAGGAACCCTCCGGCATTTCTTCTTCTTTTTGATGCCCGCAATTTGGGCAGGTTATGATTGAATGGTATTGAATTTTCATTTCTTTAAAGTTTTCAACAAACAGTTTTGCATTCTTTTTCAATCCTTTCATTCTCAATTTGAAAGGTTGTGTGTCCTATCCCGAATTCGTGTTCAAGTTTCTCCTGTAATTCAGCAATAAATTTATCATGATACCCTTTGGGCATTATCAGGTGGGCGGTTAAAGCTATTTGGGTGGTGCTCATTGCCCAAACATGTAGGTCGTGAATTTCTTCAACACCTTTTTGTGCCAACAGTAATTCCCTGACTTTTTCGAGGTTGATGTTTTTAGGTACGGCATCCAGCGCCAAATCTATGGAATCGGTAAACAAGCGCCAGGTGCCCCAAAGGATGACCAGGATGATGATAAAACTCATTACCGGGTCAATCCATTCGATTCCGGTGAGGTTAATCAATAATCCGGCAACAACCACTCCCAACGACACCCCGGCATCGGCAGCCAT
Source organism: Tenuifilum sp. 4138str (assembly GCF_041102575.1). Classification (NCBI taxonomy): domain Bacteria; kingdom Pseudomonadati; phylum Bacteroidota; class Bacteroidia; order Bacteroidales; family Tenuifilaceae; genus Tenuifilum; species Tenuifilum osseticum. The sequence goes on from NZ_JBGCUE010000003.1 coordinate 73,949, forward strand.
GTGCAGGAATGCTCCTTTGATGTTCAGGTCGACTTTTTGGCCTTTCATAAACAGCAAAGCCGTAATGGTATTGATTACCACGCCTATTCCGGCAACAATCATCACTTGAGTACCTGCCACGGGTTCGGGATTTTTGAATTTCCCTATGGCATCCCAACCGATGGCTATTACTGCTCCAAAAAGCAATAGCGCATTGAGTATCGATACAAGGATGGTTGTTTTTCGAAGACCGTATGTATATTTCCCTTTTGGCTTTATAGAAGCAAGCCGGATTGCTGCCCAGGCAAAAATCAAACACAGAACGTCGCTGGCATTGTGACCTGCATCGGCTAATAATGCTGATGAGTTGGCTGCCAGACCATAAAATATTTCAACAGCAACAAAGGCGATGTTTAAACCAATGCCAATGGCAAAAGCTTTTCCGTAACTTTTTTGCGTAGTATGTTCATGCGCGTGTGCCATAATTGATTACTTCGAAAGTTTTAAAATCCTCACTGCCCCGCGCATCACAAAGGTGAAAACAATGCCACCAATGACCAAATCAGGCCATTTGCTGTTTAGTAAATACACCAGCATACCGGCCAGGATAACCCCGCCGTTCACGATGATGTCGTTGGAGGTGAATATGGCGCTGGCCTGCATGTGCGCTTCTTTGCTTTTGGCTTTGTTGATGAGCCACAACGAAACCAGGTTTCCGGCAAGCGCCAGGATGGAAACAATAATCATCCACTGAAAAAGGGGCGTTTCGCTATTGCTGAAAAAACGTCGCAGCACTTCGGCAAAACCCAGCGTAGCCAGCCCCATCTGGAAATACCCGCTGATTTTGGCTACTTTTTTCTTTCGTGAAATGGCCGCACCCACTGCAAAAAGGCTGAGCCCGTAAACAATAGAATCAGCCAGCATGTCCAGAGAATCGGCCACAAGTCCCATGGAGTGCGAAATCCAGCCTGTGGTAATTTCCACCACGAAAAAGGTAAAATTGATGCCCAGCACCCACCAGAGTATTTTCAGCTGTTGTGAATCGTGTGCACCGGGCGGTAATTCCGTTTCGGTAGTATTTCCGAGTTTGTCACCTAATTTTAGCTGGCTGATTGCCTGGTGGATTTCATCCACAGGGCCTGAATGATATACCTCCAGCTTCCGGTTTTCAATATCAAAAACTAGGTTTTTAACGGATGAAATCCCTTCCAGCTTCATCCTGATAAGGGATTCTTCGGAAGGGCAGTCCATTTTACTGATGGTAAATACAGATTTGAACATGTGAACTAATCTTTATGCAAAACCACATTTAAAGGAATAAAAGCGCCCACTTTCAAGCCCCAGTCAATATTATCAACAGGGGTAAACAGAAATACAAACGCATTTCCCACGTTCCCTAATTTGAAATTGGGGCCGGTCTGGACTATGAATTTATTTTCATCTATCATATACTCTTCCGCCAAAACCCACGATACCGGGATTTTTTTGTCGAACCCTACAAACCAGTATTCGTTAAAATTGTAGATGGCGTTGGCAAAGGGCGTGTATCCCACCGACAGATAGGTTTTATTGTTAAACATGGCGCCCAATTCGGCATGGATACGCGTTATTTCCCTTTTGTTACCGTCAAAATCATACATCACAAAAGGATTAACACGTACCCCTGTGATTACTTTTAACCGTTCGCCTTCCTGGGCATTCGCTGTGAATACCCAGAAAAGTACGAAGGTTAATAACAATAGTTGTTTTCTCATTTTCAAAAGTTTTGAATATGTTCCCCAAATAAACTGCAAGCAGAATTATAGATTCTCAATTACCTTTTCAAGTTTCGCCCTGATTTCATTGGCGATATCACTTAATTCGTCATTTTCAACCGCCTGCATGGAAGCCACCGGGTCAACGGCAGCTACTTCTGTTTTGCCATTATCCAGTTCCTGCACAATTACATTGCAGGGGAGCATGGCGCCTATTTTGTTTTCCGCTTTCAATGCTTCATGAGCAAAGGGTGGATTGCAAGCCCCTAAAATTTGGTATTTTTTGAAATCTACGTCCAGCTTCTTTTTTAATGTAGCCTGTACATCAATTTCGGTCAACACCCCGAAACCTTCTTTTTTTAGTTCTTCGGTTACAATTTTAATGGCTTTGTCGAAACCGTACTCTGTTGTTTTTTCAATGTAATACTTCATGATATTTTTATTTTACATTAAATCTTTTTTTCGTTCTTCAAACTCCTGTTTGTTTATTTCGCCACGGGCGTAGCGCTCTTTTAAATAATCGAGCGCCGACTTACTTTCGGGTGGGTTGCCGGGGCGGTTATTTTGACTCATTCCTTTAACAACCATCCAAACAACGGCAATTACGATAATGAGCCCTATAACCCACCACCAGCCCATTCCCATTCCCCATCCGTGACACCCAAATCCATCCATCATAACATTCTCCTTTCTTTTTATCGCTTGTTTTTTTAAAAACCGAACTGGTGTTTACCAACAATTGCTGCGACGTGACATCATCATCTGTTTACGAGAATTCATTCCCATATTACCTGCATGCCAGCAATTTTCCGACATATCCCACCAATTGTAATTGTTGTTGTTAAAGTAGGTAAGCTGCTTTTCAGTAAGAAGTTTTTTTACCTGAACTTTTGTCTCCAGGTTGATATCCTCAATTTTTTCTTCCTTGTCGCGGATAGTGCTTCTCAGTGATTTCACCTTTTTTACATCCAGCTCAGGATTTGAATTAGCAGCCCGGTATTCCATTCTCAAACTGCGAAGCTCATTTTCGATTGGAAGCTTTTTCTCGTAGCTGTTTTTACGTAGCTCATTGATTTCCGTAATTTGTTCGGCTGATAACGCATATTCTGCCGGGGTGTTGTAATTCCACCATTGGGCATCGGCGTTAGCCGACCAGTTTGAGTTACAGCAATGGTGCTGTGCCATTGCCTGCGATGCAGAAAAGACAATCAATCCTGCAAGTAAAAAAGCCATTTTAAATTTTCCAGTTTTCATAATTAATAATTTTTAATGTTAGACATTCTAATAATTTCAACATCAAAATTACCAATAAGTTAGTGCAACACTATTGCAAAGTTAATCGCAGCGCGGGCACACCCCGTTAATGATGAATTGCGCATTATCGTAGGTGTAGCCTTCAGGCAGTTTAATGTTGGGAATTGGAAGTTCTTTCATGCAACGTGTTCTGCCGCAACGGGTACAATAAAAATGAACGTGCAGGTCATGTATATTACATGTGCAATCGTCATCGCAAACGGCATACTTCACCGAGCCTGAACCATCATCAACAGGGTGGACAATGAAATTTTCCTCGAATGTTTTAAGCGCCCTGAAAATGGTTGAACGCTCCACTTTTTCAAATCGTTGCTCCAAATCCGCCAGGCTCAGCGCTTTCCCGGTTTCGGCAAGTGTTTTATAAACCAGGGTTCGCATGGCTGTTGGTTTGACGTTTTTCGATTCAAGTTTTTTGTTAATCTCGTCATTTGTCATTTTAAAAATATTCTGTATTAATTACTACATCCCAATAAAATTTAGTTCAATTATGGTTTAAATGCAAATTAAACAAAAAGCTGCGGCAACCAGAAAGCTGCCACAGTTTAATATTTGATTAATTCCCCTTTTTCAAACCATCTTTCACCCGGTAAATCTGGTTTACATTAGAAACATAAATCAACCCATCGCCGGGGTTTAATGTTTTGCCTTGTTCTGAAATAATGTGTACCACTTTGTCCACATCATTTTTATTGACCACAAGTTCCAGTTTGGCCACTTCGCTGTCGGTAATAGAAAATTTCTGGGACACAAAGGCATCCTCATCCTGTAATTTCCCGGTACCTTCCGCCGATGAAATGGTCATGTTCTCAAAACCTGCATCTTTTAAATGATGCACTATACCATCTACTTTATTGGGCCTTATAAATGCTTTTATTTCTTTCATATCTAATCTTTTTTAAAAGTTTATTAATCGTCATCACCTGCTTCGTCTTTTTTCAAATCAGACAAAAGGTAGTAAGCTGCGTTCATTACAATCTGTGTATCATCGGGCAGGGGATTGAGCAATTTTACCTCTGTATAACCTTCATCCTGCAAGCCTGCAACTACTTCTACCATGCGGAAAGCCATCACTTCATCGCCCTCACCTTCATGTGTGCCTTCTTCATGTCGGGCATGCTCCTCATCGCTTTCTTCTGCGTGTGTTTCATCATGCGCGTGTTCGTCTTCGTCAGCATGGTTAACCTCATGCCCGTGTTCCGCTTCGGTGGCTTGTTCATCCAGCACGAAAATATAAGATTTTGTGCCTTCGGAAACAATGGCATCGTTGGGCAAGGTGCGGGTATAATTTTCATCGGTATGGATGTGTCCTGAAATGTACATGCCCGGAATAAGGCCCGGTACGGTTTCATCCAGGCTGGCATGTACATGCACGGCCCTGGCGTTGGCTTCAAATTCCTGACCGATGGCAAAAATCGTTGCCGTGAGCTCCTTATCGGGAATATTGGCTGCGGTAAAATGTACCTTTTGTCCTTTTTCCAGTAAATGCACATCATTTTCATACACCATAAAATCAGCATGGATTTCGCTGTTGTCGGTAATTTCAAATAGCATGTCCTGTGCCCCGGCATACGTGCCCACTTTCACGTCTATTTCATTCACGTACCCATTGATGGGCGAAACAATGGGAACGCTGTTGGAAATCGTTCCCTCTTTAACTTTTTCGGGCGAGAGGTGCAGGAGTTGCAAGCGGGCTTTTAATCCCTGGTGTTTTGCTTTGGCCGAATTATATTCCGACTTTACCTGTTGGAACTCCCTGCCTGCGCCTACGTTGTTCTCGAAGAGCTCTTTCTGGCGTTCATACTCCATTTCCAGGTATTCGAGCCGGCTGGCTAATTCGGCAAAATCTTCCTGTAGTTTGATATAATCAGGGTGTTCGAGAATGGCGAGGGTTTGTCCCCTACGCACCTTGTCGCCATGGAAAACTCTGATATCCCGCACATTTCCCCCGATTACTGCCGTAACTTCTGCCGAGCTTGCGGGCGGCACCTGCATCTCACCGTTTGTTTTTACCATGGTGGTGAGGTTTCGCATTTGGAAAGTCCCCAGTTCTAAATCCAGGGCTTCGCGTTGCTGTGGATTAAGCAATACCACGCCTTCGGGGCCCTCTTTTTCCGTGTGTTCCCCGGGTTCACTGTTTTTGCTTTTGTTGTTGTTGCACGACATGAGTGTAACTACTGCAAGAAGCGCTATAATTATTTTTGATTTCATTGTTATCTGTTTTTAAAATTATTGACCTGTAATGAATTCCAATTGTTCTTTAATTTCGAAATATTCCGCCAGCCGGGACAAATATTCCTGCCTTGTTTTAATGGCTGATTCGGTATTCTGGATAAACTCGATATAACCGAGACTGCCCAAACGGTAACCCAGGTTGGCGGCTTCAATTTGTTCATCGGCAAGTGGCAGCGCTTCGTTTTTATAATATTCCAATACCTCGCCCATCACCCTGTACCGGCTTAAAAGTTCTTTGTAGGAAGCGTTCAGTTCGAGCGCCCGCTGCTTGAATTGCTGCCCGGTCATTTCGTAATTGATACGGGCGGCTTTTGTTTTGCCCGACTGGGAAAAGAACAGCAGAGGAATGGAGATACCGGCCTCCCATCCATAATAACCGGATGTTCCATCGACAGATTGCCGGGAATACCCCAAATCGAGCTTAGGCAAAAAATTTGCTTTTTCGGCTTTCCACTCTGCTTCGGAAACATCCAACTGTTGCTTGTAAAGATTAAGCAAAGGGACGGCGTTTAACGAATCAAGCGGGTAGGAAGTTTGAATGGTTTCATCCCATTCCTGCCCGGCATCGGCAATTTCAACACCATCGGGGTACATCAGGTACTGGTTCAGCAGTTGCAAAGAAGCCATGTATTCGCTCTCTGCCTGTTTCATGTTAACCATTAATTCCTGGTATTTGGCAGAAGCTGCCAGATAAGCTACTTTGGATGTTTGCTGGGTTTCGAAACGCAACCCGGCAGCCCTGAGGAAATCGGCATAAACACTGTCGAGCCGGTTGTACAATTGGGTTTGCTTTTTGGCTACCAATGCCCGGTACCATGCAAGGCTCACGTTTCTGACCAACTCATCTTCGGTCAGTTCAAGTCTTGATTCGGCCAGGTTGATGCGCGATTCATTCAGCTTGTTTTTAGCAGGTATGCCAAACAGGTCAATTTCCGATTGCGCCAATCCAATTTGGGTTTGAATACCCACCTCACCATTGCCGGTCTCCTCCTTTCCGGTGTATATAGAGGTGCTGCCCAAATCATAAGCTGTGGCTTTCAGGGCCTTTTGTTTTTCAACATTGAGCGAAGCGGCTTTTAGCGAAGGATAGTTTTCCTTAGCCCGTTCAATAGCCTGCTCAAGGGTAACGTTGTTTTCCTGTGCTTTCAGGCTGCCCGAAATTCCAAGCCCGCCGAAAATAAACAACAGAGTTATTACCGTGGTATTGAGTTTGGGCGCTTTCAGTTTTGTTTTGCCCGACTCTACCATTTTATATAAAACAGGCAACACGACCAGTGTTAGAAGCGTGGACGTTAACATTCCGCCAATGACCACCGTTGCAAGCGGACGTTGCACTTCCGCCCCTGCTGATGTGGAAATGGCCATAGGCAGGAAACCGAGTATATCAGTTGAAGCGGTGAGGAAAATAGGGCGTACCCGGCGAATGGAACCTTTTTTGATAATATCACCCAGGCTAAGTTTTCCCTCTTCTTTTAACTCGTTAAAACCGCTTATTAATACCAGTCCGTTTAACACTGCCACACCAAACAGCACGATAAAGCCTACGCCTGCCGAAATACTAAACGGCATTCCCCGCAAGTAAAGCGAAAGTATTCCGCCCACTGCTGCCAGTGGGATGGCCATGTAAATCATCAGGGTTTGTTTAAACGATTTTGTGGCAAAGAAAACCAGCATAAATATCAATGCCAGAGCGAGTGGCACAACAAGTGAAAGCCGTTGGGTTGCCCTTTCGAGGTTTTCAAAAGCGCCGCCGTAGCGGATGTAATAGCCCGAAGGCAATTCCAGTTCTTCATCAAGTGTTTGCTGTATTTCTTCCACCAGCGATTTAACGTCCCTGCCTTCCACGTTAATGCCAACATACGTGCGCCTGTTGGTATTGTCGCGGCTGATTTGCATGGGCCCCGGCTGATAGCTTATTTCAGCTACCTCTTTCAGTGGTACCTGGTTACCGGTGGGGGTGTTTACAAACAGGTTCCGAAGGTCGTCAATGCTTTGGCGGTGTTCTTCGTCGAGGCGTACCACAAGGTCGAACATTCGCTCACCTTCGTAAATTACCCCGGCAACACCCCCGCTAAATGCTGTTTCAACCACAGTATTAAGGTCTTTAATTTTGAGTCCATACTGCCCCAGTTTGGTACGGTTATAGTTAACGGTTATTTGAGGCAATCCACTGGTTCTCTCAGCGCTTATTCCTTCAATACCCTCAATTCCCGCGATTAAGTCTGAAATTTCATCGGCTTTGTCGGCCAGCATATCCAGGTCATCGCCATATAATTTTATAGCCACATCCTGCCTGATACCAGTTAAAAGTTCGTTGAACCGCATTTCGATAGGCTGGGTAAATTCGTAGTTAATACCCGGCAACACACTTACCTTTTCCTTTACCTTGTCAATCAGTTCCTGTTTCGATTCGGCCTTTGTCCATTTGTCCTGTGGTTTAAGAATAACAAATATATCAGCAATATCCATGGGCATTGGGTCCATAGGAATATCAGCAACTCCAATACGGCTTTGAACAGACTCTACTTCGTCTGGAAAATTCTCCAGTACTATTTGTTCAAGACGGGTAGATGCATCCTTCACTTCCGATAATGATGTTCCCGGTTTCAGGAAAGCCTGGAAAGCAAAATCGCCTTCGTCCAGTTGAGGAATAAATTCGGCCCCCATACGTGAGAAAAGAAAACCACCCGAAACTAAAAGTATAAGTGCAATTCCCAATACAAGCCTTCCTTTGTGCAAAGCCCAGCCAATTACGGGTTCGTAAAGGTTTTCGAGTTTCTCTATAAAACGCTCGCCCCAGGTCTTTTTATCTGTTTTAGGCGGTCTCAGGAATAGCGCCGCCATCATGGGTATGTAAGTAAGGCACAGCACCATAACACCCAACACGGCAAACCCAAAGGTCATGGCCATAGGCTTAAACATTTTGCCTTCAACGCCCTGCAATGCCAGTACCGGGATAAAGACAATAAGGATAATAAGCTGACCGAAAAATGCAGAGTTCATCATTTTACTGGCTGAATTGTAGGCTATTTCATTTCGCCGGGGCAGGCCGATTTTTTTCCCGATAAACTCGTTCCGGTGCAGGTAAAAAATCATGCTTTCCACAATGATTACCGCTCCGTCAACCAGAATACCGAAGTCGATGGCTCCGAGGCTCATCAGGTTAGCCCACACACCAAATACTTTCATCATGATGAAAGCAAACAGCAAAGCCAGTGGTATGGTCGATGCCACCAGTAAACCGCCCCGAAGATTGCCAAGAAAAATAACCAGGACAAAAATTACAATCAGCGCCCCAATCGACAGGTTTTCGGCAACTGTGGATGTGGTGCTTTTTATCAGTTTGCTGCGGTCGAGGAATGGTTTTATTTCCACCCCTTCTGGTAAGGATTTTTGGATTAACGCCATGCGTTCTTTTACATCCTTGATTACATCGTTGGAGTTTTCACCCTTCAGCATCATCACGATACCGCCTACGGCTTCGCCTTTACCGTCTTTAGTAAAAGCCCCGTAACGCACAAAACTTCCGTGCTTTACTTTGGCTACATCCCTTATAAAAACAGGTTGCCCGTTTACATTGGCTACTGGTGTGTTGCGTATATCATCAATCGAACGCATTAAACCTTCGCCACGGATAAAGTTGGCCTGAAAATTTTTCTCAATATAAGCCCCTCCGGTATTCTGATTATTATCTTCCAAAGCCTCGAAAATGTCGGCAATGGTCAGGTTCATGCTTCGAAGCTTATCGGGGTTAATGGAAATTTCGTATTGTTTTCCGCGCCCTCCAAAGGAATTTACTTCAACCACCCCCGGAACCATTGCCATCTGGCGTTTTACAATCCATTCCTGCATGGTGCGTAGTTCCATGTCGTTATACACCGTATCGTAACCGGGCTGAACTTCAAGCGTGTACTGGTAAATTTCACCCAATCCGGTACTGATTGGCGCCATAAACGGGTCGGCAAAACCCTCCGGGATTTTTTCCTTAATTTCTGCCAGCGCTTCGCTTACCAATTGCCGGGGAAGGTAGGTTCCCATATTATCCTCGAAAACTATTGTTACCACTGACAGCCCAAACCGGGAAACCGAACGAATTTCGATAACCCCCGGCAGGTTGGCCACCGATAGTTCCACCTGGTAGGTTACAAACTGCTCAATGTCTTCGGTGCCCAGGTTGGGCGCGGTGGTAATCACCTGCACCTGGTTGTTGGTAATGTCGGGCACGGCATCCAATGGCACTTTGGTCATTGACCAGATACCCCCGATAATAAGCCCAATGGTCATCAAACCAATGAGGGCTTTGTTTTTGATTGAAAAAGCTATGATTTTGTTTATCATTTGATTTCTTTTAATTATTAATGTGAATCCTGTACAGCATTTTTTTCTATGCGTTCAAATTTAATACGTTCGCAGTATCATGGCAATGCAAGGATGTCTAAGTCAACTGCTCAATATTTAAGAAAGAAAAATGAATTATATTTTGGGTGGTTGCCAGATAGATGCAACGGGACTTGAAATTGCAGGTTCTTTCAATTTAAAATCTATAGTAATTTCAACTAAATTGATAAAGGAAATACTAAAAAATGAAGGAAATGAAAGTGTTTGGCAACAATGACAAAAACAAAACGGGGAACATAAATCAACTTCGTTTGATTGATTCGGGCTTTGTTCTGATAATTCAATAGAAACAGAATTTGTATTGGCAGCATGTACATCATTGCATGGTATGGCTGTTAAAACCATTACGTACATTGATAATATTACTGCTACATATTTCATTTAAAATTCATGTATTTTCTGAATTACAACGGCAAAGATACCCCAAAGTTCATGCAACCCGGTTGCAAAGTTATTGTTTGCAATTTGAACAAACACCTTTCACCACCATATTCACGCTTTCGAGTGAAAAGTTATTGGGGAGGTTTATTTTTGGAACAGGAATATCGTTTAAACAAAATGTTTGATTGCAATTTGAGCAAAGGAAATGGACATGCAGGTCTTCGGGTTGGCAATCGCAAGCTTCCTGGCACAAAGCATATTTTACCGAACCCGAACCATCCTCAATCGCATGAATCAGTTTATTCTCCTGAAATGTTTTAAGCGTACGATACAACGTTGCCTTATCCGCTTTTTCAAATTTTTGTTCCAATTCCGGCAGACTGATAGCTGTTTTTTGTTCGGTCAAAACCTGTAAAACCAATTCGCGCATGGCGGTTGGTTTGATGTTTTTGGATTTGAGTTTGTTGTCTATGTCCTTTTTCATTATACTAACTTTAACAATCTCGGTTTGTTCAAAGCTTAAATGTAACAATTATGCACCTGTGCGTAGGCAGAATTGCAGCTCTTTTTCAAGCCTTTGGTTTGGGCGTTGGCTTGTGGGGGCTTGGAAATGTGCTGCAAGGTGGATGGGGTTTCTTTTTTGCGGAGGAAGAAAAAAACAAAATAAATTTCCATCAAATTTGCACTGTCTTATCATAAAGCTAAATCCACTGATATATCATTTTTTATAATTATCATTTCAGGTTGTCGTTGTGTCTTTTTCACTTGCCCCTAACGGTTTGGCGGTATGTTTTTGTTGCCGATTTCGAAGCACTTCACTGTCAAGTTACACGAAAGTTTATTAGATGCAGAAACGCTGAAACCCGCACTGTCTCGGCAATAAAATATACCGCCTGTTACCGCCAGGTGTTCTGTCTTCCAGTCTTGTAAACCATTGTCATTATTGAATTTCCGTATCATTGTTATTTTACTTTCTTCATTTTCTGTCGGCTTGTGTGTTAGCGTTTTTTATTTTTTTAAAGTGTCGGCAAATTTTTTAAATCAATTTCTTTCTGTACGTTGGCTTTGCAAGCTCTTTGACAAAGCTTTGGTTGGAGCGTTGGCTCGTGGGGCTTTGGCAATGTGCTTGCAAATGTGTGAGCTTATACATATTAATATCAAAATAAATCTTCCGTTTCTGCTTGTTCGAATACTTTGAAGGAACTTTCATAAAAATCCCGAAAATTTGCAATCATTTTATCTAATTCTATGTCATTTGAACTCAAAAGGAATAAATTCTTGTGTCCAATTACTATGCGTTTCTTTTTGGCTCTTGTGATAGCTACATTGAAACGGTTTGGATTAAAAAAGAATGTAGCCCGTTGCATTGCTTTTATTGGATCAGATGTAGCCAGTGAAAATATTACAATATCACGTTCCTGACCCTGAATCCGTTCAACCGTATCTAAAAACAATTTCTCCTTGAAATCGCTGTAATTATTAAGCTTAGCCAATGCCTTTTTAATTTGTCTTACCTGGGCTCTGAATGGTGTTAGAATTGCAATATTTTCAGGATCAATTTCTTTTTTAAAATATTCCTCAATAAATTCAGCAATAATTTCAGCTTCATATTCAGACCGAGATTCATTGCTCTCATGATAATGACAGAAAAGCACTTCAGGCTTATCTGCAGAAAGTATTTCGTTGTGCTTTTCAAAATTATAAGGAATATCAATTAACCACGTTTCATTTTTTGTGTCTGGTTTCAATCTACCATTATAAAATTGTTTCGAGGGGAATTCATTTATCCATTTATTCATTCTGTATGTAATATCAAGCATTATTCCTGAATGGAACTGATGCAAGTGTTCAAAAATTGATTTCTGAAAAACTACATCCGTATGGTTTTCTGCTATAATTGGGGGTAATTGTTTATGGTCACCAATAAAAATAAATTTTGAGCCTTTTACCATCGCTGCGATAGCCAATGGTATACTTAATTGCCCGGCTTCGTCAAAAATAATTACATCCCAATCCATAAACTCAAGTTTACGGGTATGAGGCGAATAGCAAGTTGCACCAACAACAATACCTCGGCTATTATTGTCATAAGCTGTATTTCTGAAATCTGGAGTATTCCTGGCTGTAGAACCATCGTAATTCAGTCCTTCTTTCTGATTGCTTTTGCCAACCTTTATAATATGTTGATATTGCGAGAGTGTTGAGCATTTTTGAAGTGCGTTATTAATAGCTGTATGGGTGGGGGCAGTGATCAGTACTTTTTTCCCTTCGATTGCAAATTGATGGGCTAAATGCGCAAGTAACCATGTTTTCCCGGAACCAGGGGGACCTTGTATAAGATAATAATTATTGGTTGCATAGGCATATGCAAAAGCTTCTTTCTGAGTATCATTAAGATTTGTATTAGATGCCAATTTTCGTCCAGCTTGTAATTGATTAGATGGAATATTAGGTGTTATACTACCTTCAAAAATTCCGTTTATTAATTTATACTTTGATGTGTCTGTTTGGAGTATAAAAGTTGATTTTTTTACAATGTGCCGGATATCAACAGCTGCAGCATCTATTTGCCAACCATTTTTGTTATTTAGCGATTGAGGAATGCTTTTGGACCCAAATCCTACTTCAAGAATCATTTCATTGTCATTATCTTCCAGGACATCTAATTCAAAAAACTTTCCGTGACCACTTAAAATAACAGGCGATGTTTCACGAAACTTTGACCTGTTATCTTCACATTTTATTTTAACTTTAGTAAAAACAATATTCCCATCATAGTTAAAATCAGGAAAAAATTCAGCAAATACATTTTCAATGGTATCACCTTTTTTTACCCTGTCTGCAATGGGTGTTTTTAATGTTTCGGCAACCTCCTGGTTTTTCCAGTCGTATTCAACATCTATTGCCCGGTTTAGTCTTTCAATTAAATTTGGCATATCTTTAAAATAAATCTGTTGGTACTGATTTAACTTTTAGAGGGTTCAGAAGATATCCATTTTTCTCTTTTATAAAATCGATTAATTTCTTAAAAGTTTTGTCCTTAATTAGAACATCTTCAGAACCTATAAGTATTAGATGATCTTTTGCTCTTGTGATTGCAACATTTAATTTGCGATCAACTCCTTCGTCATTAAGTGATTGTATAGCTCCTAACTGTGTTGTGCTTTTTACAGCGAATGAAACAATAATGATTTTTCTTTCACTACCTTGAAATCTTTCTACAGTATCAATTGTAATATCCTGTAATTTATTATCAAGATGGTTTCGGATGTTTGCAATTTGTGCTCTAAATGGAGTTATTACACCAACAGTTTCATTGGGATTAAAGTCATCCCCAAAAACTGTTGCAATGTGTTTCACTGTTTCTGCAACAAGTTTTGCTTCCTCATCATTAATTTTAGATCTTAAGTCAACTTTTGATGGAACAAATACGACTCTTGATTTAGTTAGTAAAATATTTATTGGATTATTGTTATAGCTTTCATAATTAGGAATCTTTTCTCTCTGAGAATCTTCGCTCTCCTCTAATTTATTCTTATAAAATTCTTTTTTAGGGAATTCAGCAATATCAGCATGCATCCTATACTGAAATTTTAGCGTGTCAAAACAATCATCCCATGATTTTTTTATTGCATTTTTCTTCAGACGGTAAAATAATGATTCTCGGAAATTTTTTAATGATAAGTCATTGAGTATGGCATCATCACACTTGCTATCATTTTCACTTTGTACTACAACTGCTGGTAGTTGGTTTTCGTCCCCGATAAATATCCATTTCTTAAAGTACTTCAAGAAACCAATAATCTGTGGCTCGATAACTTGAGATGCTTCGTCAATTATAAGCGTTTCAAATTTTTTGAATTTTAAAATGTCGAGGCTGTTTGCAAAAGTTGAAATTGTGGACACGAATACATTATTACTCTGAACAACTTCGTTAAGTTCATCGAGCTTTAAGCGCCCTGCTAAGTCTGACCAATAATATGGTTTATCACCTTTACCTAAGCGAATGCAATTAATATTAAGGCTTTGTAACTTTTCACATATTTCATCAACAGCCCGGTTAGTAAAAGCAACAACCATAATATCATTTTCAGGTTTTGCTAAGTTTCTGACTATTTCCACCAAAACCTTGGAGGTTTTCCCAGTGCCCGGAGGTCCTTGAATTAAGTAATAATCTTTAGCTCTTACAGCATTCTTTACATTTTCAAATTGTATCTCGTCTAATCCATTATTAGGTATTTCAATTGAGCTGTCAAACTCAGGTCGTGATAAACCCAGTACGAGGTCAATCACTCTTTTTTCCGATTTAACAAATTCATAAAGTTGCTGCAATAATTGCTTATATCCTGTTTCTCTGAAATCTCTGTCAAGTGCCCAATATTCAGATTTTGCAAAATAGTTTTTATTTAGTTGTTTGTTAATTAAGCTTATTTCAATAGAATTCATGTCTACCGAAACCACATAACATTTAAGTATCTGGGATTTTAAAGGGTGTATTTCATCGGGATTGGGAGTTGGATATAAGATTGCCGTATCACCTACCCTGAATGAACTAACATTAACGACACTCGAGAAAATATTTTTGTCGAGAGATAATTTAATATGAAAATCATCCGAAATTTCTTTGACTTTTAAGTAAATTAAAACATCATAATTTTCTATCTTATCTGACTTGGATGCCTTCCATAATTCAGCGTAACCATTAGACTTATTATAAGAATCATTACTACCAATTTTTGCAACTTGTAATTCTCTGTAAATAAACCTTAAGAAGCCCAAGAAATATGCTTTAAGGGTTTCATCCAGATTTTCAATAGTACTTTTAAATTCAACTACCAAATCTTCAAGAAACTTTGGATAGGGGCCAAAGGATTCTGAAAGGATTTCAAAAAATGGTTCGTAAATACCTCTTGCAAGTTTAAGCTCGCTAGAAACAATTCGGTTACGAAGCATTAACAATTCCTGCTTAGACAAATATTTTTCACCAGCATCAACATTTCTTAAAGGTTTCTCCTCAATTGGTGCACTGGAATATAAAATCGAATTGTATCCAATACGGTCTGGATATGTTGATGAAATCAGTAAGTCATAACACATCGTTTGAGCTTCATGGTTTAGGTATAAGCCGATATTTGTATCTGGATAATTTTTCGATGATTTAAGTTCAATAATATCTTTTCGATTACTATCGCTTCCATAATCAATGAGCATGTCAAGTCTTCCTTGTAGACCATATTTATTGGAAACAAATGTTGGCTCGAGTATGATCTCCTTACCTTTATAACTGTGAATAACTTGCTTTAACTGTTTTTCATGCTCATTTGCCTCAATATAGATTGCTTGAATTTTTGACCGGTCATAAAAACCTTTCTCATTGGCAATACATAACATTCCAAAAGAATTCTCTCGCATTACAGATTCAAAAGATGATTTGTAATTGTAGTTCTCATCCGTCACAATATCATCCAACATTTTACCTACAATATTTCCAACCATAATTCTATCGGTAATTTCACCTTTGGTGAAACGATTAAGAATGTAGAGTAGAGGATTATCTTCGTATTTTCCAAATGATTTATTATTGAATTGTCTGCATTCTGAAAGCTCTTTTGCATCAATTAGATAATCTGGTTCCAATACAACATATGACTTATCTGTTGTATAAAACTCATCTTCTTTGTCTTTGTATTTCTTAACGTTTGTAACATAAATATTTTGATACGGCTCTACAATTTTACCAAAAACCGACAAATCACTTCCAAATCCGTTTTCATTTTTATTATTCCAAAGTTTAAGCTTTATTACACCCAAACTGTCGGTATTGCAGGTTAAAACACAAAATTTACCTTCAATTTCACCGAAAGGAATAAAAACATCTTCAACTACAGCATAAAAATCATAGGTTGGAAGTATTGGTCTCTTAAATGCTGTTTTCTTTTTTATTTCATCAATAAATAATTGATAATATTCCTGAATTTTACTTGGAATAGTTATGTTAGAGAAATACGAGATTACTTCTGCTAATTGATAAACACATTTTTTATCATCCAATTCAGTTGGCTGGAATTCTGTTTCATGAACAACTTGGTTAGCGAACTTTCTTAATGTATGAGTGTTGTCAACAATATTTTTAGGTGTCTCATACTCATTGAAAATAAAAATACTTCTAGCATTTAATCCGCTTATATATTGATTGGCATCTACAGTTAACGCTTTAAATAAGTCATCTAGGATTGACCTGTATTTTGGTATCTTTTCTTTTGGGTTTAGCGTTTTATTTTCAATTGTCTCTTGAATTCTTTCAAAAAGCAATATCCCAATTTGTTTGTCAATATTTTTCATTGTAACGATATCTTTAGCGTTGGCAAAATTGCACTCTTTGACAAAGCTTTGGTCGCAGCGTTTGCTTGTGGTGCTTTGGCAATGTGTGCAATGTGGGTCGGCAATTGTTTTAAATAATGTGCGGTGGGCAAAAAATACAAAACATCGGGTCGGCTTGAGTGTCGGCTCTCTTGTCTCGTCAATATTTCGTTTTTCTGTCCTTTCACAATGGTTTACTTTTCAATTTTCTGTCTGTCGTTTCTGTTTCCTACACTTGGCGGTAACGGTTTGCGTGTATGTGCAGTAGCGGATTAGAAGCACTTACCTGTCCGTTTAGCACAAAGTTTCTTAGATGCACAGAGCTTAGATTTACCACTTCACCCGCTATTGCCACATACACGCTGTTACAGGCTGGCGTTCTTGTCGTCCGTGTCTTGAAGCCATTGTCAGTAATGAGTTTTGCAACCAACTGTCCGATTGTTTTTGTTTCGGAATGTGGATTGGCGTTTTTAAAATTTTTAAGAGGGAAAGGAATTTTTTTAAAACCATTTTTTTCGGGCTGGAGAAAAGCATACTCTTTTTGCAGCTTTGGTCTGCGGGCTGATATGCGAGGCAGCAAAATGTGTATGCTTTTGTGGGTGGGATTATATTTCTTCTGTTTTTCCATTTTTCGAATTTAGCTAACCTGTTGCTTTTCGCATTAATGCTTTTAGATTACTCAACCTTCAACACTTCCTTAAATTTCGCTTTGAATTTCTGTTGGGTGTTGTAGTTATAGAAAGGTAAACCAATGATTTTATATTTATCATCTTCGTAAAGCATTTCTATCTTTTTGATTTTTGCTTTGATGTTTATTTCTTCTAAAAATTCTTCTTTCCATTTGTCTTTTTCAATATAGCCATCTCCCTTTGGTTCAATGAATAGCTGATAAGAAAGTTTCTTTGCGGTTTTCTTCTCTTTCATAAACAGCACAAAGTCGGGTTCAAAGGCTTTTCCGTCTGTGAAGTTGTAAATTTTGAACAGCCGTTCATTGCGGAGCAGATAAATGTCATCATATTTTTCTTTCAGCGTGTCAATGGCTTGTTCAAGGTATTTGATAAAATACTTTTCTTCACTTGTGCCATAATTTTCATCAAATATGTACCAGTCCTTTTCTGCTACATTCATTCTGAAATCGGCAACCCAGTTTCCGGTCATTGGTAAACCATATTGTTTTTTGCTGTCTGCCTCCGGTTCTGAAACCATCATCAACTTATCGTGTTTCAGATACTCTTTTAGTGGTCTGCCTTCAAATTCTTTGCTGCCTTCGTATTGATGAACTTTGGCACTAATATCATTTTTTATCCTGCACAATACATTTTCCGCAATTCTCAATTTTTCTTGTGGAAGCAAATTTTTCAACCTTTCTTCGCTGCCAATCAGAGTTACAGGAGTTTTTCCAATCCATTTTTCACTGGTTATAAATTCCCTTGTAGATGTCAGTTGCGGTAAAATTCTTTTGAGATTATCAAAATTGAAGAACGGAATGTTTTCAGTGGCTTTCAGACAAATTGGCAATCCTAAATCAATCAGTTCTATGTTTTTGTTTATTGAGCCAATGAATTTCTTTTGCAGTTCTTTGTCAGCTTTTACGGCTTCTTCATCAAATACCACCAATTCATCCGTTCCGCTTGTTCCGATATATTCCTTGTATTGTAATCCAGTTTCGTGGATTTGCTTTAATGAAGAAACATTTTTGTTGCTTTTCAAAACCTGCTCGTTCGTAAATATTAATCCTTCTTCCCAAAGTCTAGTTTGCTTGAAAGTTGGTTTAACTTTTATTTCAATAGGATTTTCGTCCTGATTTGGGTCGTAAACTCCCTGCTCAACAAGTTCTTTAGTAATGGCTTCAATATATTTGTTGTCATTCAAGCTGTGGTAATACAATTCTTCCAAACAGCGTAAATCGTTTCGCAAATCTTTATCAAATTTTCTTTGATACATTTCTTCATCGGGCCTTGTCTGAAAGGGAAAATATCTTGCACCTCTGCCAATTAATTGTGCTTCTGAAATGGTGCTGGCTGCTGCTTTTCCGTTGGTATTTACTCCGTTGCTTTCATCTAAACGAACAATATCAAAGAGGTTTAAAACATCCCACCCCTCTGTAAGCATTTTCACGGTAAATACAGCCCTGAACTCATTTTTCTCTAACTGGTTTAATTCAATCTGTTTTTCTTCGCTGTCGTTTTCATTATTTACAATAATGCAGCGTTCATCCCTAAAATCGTTTTTTATTTCTTCGGTCAGTTGGTCAATGGAAACTCCGTGTTTTTTAAAAAATTCAAACGCTTTTTTTAATGTTGCTCCGCCTGAATTTTCCAAATCTTTTATATCTTTTGTTTTCAGGTTTTTCAACAAAAGTTTAAAATCTTCAAAGCATTTATTGCTTTCTTCAATGCTTGCACTTTTAAACAGAATGACGGGTTTAAACGGTAAATAGGGGGATAAGATATTATTTTCATTCGCTACCTTCAAGCGGTATTGACTTAAAACTAATGCTTGTAAAATTCTTTCGTTTGTGCTAATGCCCGATTTTATCAGTTTAATTTCTTTGCTGTAACCGTCATTTCTAAACTCACGAAGCGAATAACGCAGAAGGATTTTATCAGCATATTTTTTTGCAATTTCAGGATGGTTCAGGTCAACTGTTGCAGTATATTCTAAAAGAATATTTTCGGGGTGGTTTTCAATAATCGTGTTTATTGTCCACTCCCAACTATTTTCTTCTTCTTCCTCTGTTTTGCTTTTTTTTCTTTTGGTTAGCGTATTGAGGTGGTGTGCTTCATCTGAAAGAATTACCAATTTTGACTGCTGTAAACTTTCAAATGTAAGTCCGTTTTCTCTCGGCTCTTTTAATTGAATGTGCAATCCCTGAATGGTGCTGAACATTATATTAATATCATTGCCCGGAACTGTTTCAAAATTCTCCACCTGATTAATTCCAATTTCCCTGAAATCAAAAATTATTTTGTCGGCAAACAGGTATTTGCTGTTTCTTTTATCGGTAAAATTGGAAATGGTTTTCTTTATGATGTTGTTGCTGTTAACAATAAAAATAAAATTTCTGTAGCCCTTTGTATATAGCTCAAGAATATTGGCAGCCATCAAAACGGTTTTCCCGCTTCCTGTCGCCATATGGAAAAGCAAATGAATAGGCTTGTCTTTGGGTCTGTCCTTAAATTTGTTTAAGTAAAAATCAAATTTTGAAATCGCTTCTTTTTGATATTCCCTGTCTAAAAACATTGGGTTCAGATTGCTCTTGATATGCTCTGGTACATCAGTATTCAATAAGCCGTAGCTTTGAGCAAATTTCCATTCGGCATCTAATTTATCTGCTAAGAATTCCATTGTTTCGGCTTATGAAATGTTGTAAAACTTTTTGTTCAGGGCAATTTCATCTTCGCTCATTTTGTAAAAGGCATCTTCCATTTCGGTGAGGTTCACATACAAATGGTTTTTATCCAAACATTCGCAGAGCAGTTGTTTCTGTTCTTCCAATGTAAGTTTTTCAAATTCACCATTGTCCCATTTATTATGGTCAATTTCAATTCTGAAAAAAGCCTCCTCTTTCATTTGCTCATACAGTTTTTTTAATGCCTTACTGTCTTTGGCTGCCTCAATATCATCAATGTATTGCTGATTGTAGCGTTTTAGTTCTGCATAAACAAAACTGCCTCCGCCTTTCCAACCAACTGATTGGGAAATACCTGACTGTTCGCCTGATATTACATTTTTCAGCCTTGTTACACTTCCATTTTTCCCATAATCTAATTGTTCAATTCCAATATATCTTCTATTCATTTTATGAGCTACGGCGGCAGTTGTTCCACTTCCTAAATGATAGTCAATAATTAAATCATCATAGACAGTAAAAAGGTCTAATAAGAGTTTCATTAATTCTTCTGGCTTTTTCCCATTTCTAAATGAAACATTTCCTTGGTCTGCAACATTATTATATTCCTCCGCAAAATTGAAGAAGTTCGGATAAGGCTTTAGCGTAACATCACTTGATTGTGGTTTACCTTGATAATAGCCACCATTAACATTTCCTTTTGGGGGCAAGTAAAAATACCTACCACCTGTAGCATCATCACCCATTTCTGGAACTTTAAATAGTGTTTCTGGCGGATAATCATTTCTTAATTTCTCTAAATATTTTACATAAAATCTACCACTACTATTTTTTTCCCGAATGGAACCACGAATACTGATTTTTTTGAGATTGGAGAAATCAGCTTCCAAAATATCTACTTTGTATTTATCTGGAGTGAAAATTAATACTTCTTTCTTCCCGAATTTTATTTTATCTGGCTTTCCAATTTCTTCAATCTTGTATATATATTCATTTACATTTTTTTCTTCCTCTCGTTTTGGCAGCTTTTGAAAACGATTTTTTGAATAAAGCAATATATATTCTATAACATCATTGTATTCCTTATCGCCAGTTAAAATTCTGTCAGGGTGTCTAACTTGTATATTAAAAGTGCATAAATGTTTTTCAAATAGTTCATCCATCACAGCTGTCCAAAATAATTTAAAATCAAAAAATGCCTAATTGTTAATCAGGTGGTTAGGGTTCAAAAGTAACCAATTTTAAAATTAGACCCTACCCTGAAAACAGCTTTAGCTGTACCGCATCCTCTTTTCTGGGACGGATAAAGGGCTGGTTTAGCCATTCCCACAGGTTAATCTTCACGAAGAGGTTCAACCGGACAAAGCTAACCAGGTTCGACATGTGCCACTGGTACTTGGCCTTGGCCTTCAGGAATGTGAGCAGCAGTATAGTGATCAGCGCCGTCCAGATCTGGATCTGCACCGCGTTTTCGGATGTGCCCACAAACGACTTAATCCTAAGGTTCTGCTTGATTAGCTTGAAGAACGACTCGATGTGCCACCGTTCCTTGTAGATGCGCGCCACGGTGGTTGCTGTCCAGGAACGGTTGTTGGTAATGAAGACCAGCTCGTTCTTATTGACCTCGTCCCAGTACCTCACCCGGCGGAGCAGCCTGGGGTAATCGTGCTGGCTTTTTACCCCGGTAAGGCGTATGTTGGAGTCCTGCAGCACATTCCTATCCCTTTCCCCCGACACGTCAAAGTCCTCGACCAGCTCGTAGTCCAGGTTATCCTTGGAGCGGGTGACGAACCAGGTGTTCATGCTGTCCAGCTTGTTCCACCAGGAAAAGTCGTAGTAGCCCATGTCGAATACCAGAATGCTACCCGAGGGCAAGCTCATGCCCCTGGCGGCGGTAATGTCGGCCACGCTGCCCCGGGTTAGGTCGGCAAAGGCCGGAAGGCACCCCTCGTAGTCCAGCAGCAGGTGCAGCTTGACGGCGCCCTTGCGCGTCCTGAACTTCGCCCAGTCGTATAGCGACAGCGAGAGCGATATGACGCTGGCGTCCAACAGGTAAACCTTTCGCCGTATCTGGCGCAGGGCTGGCTTGGCAAACCTGACCTGCGACCTGAAATGCGCTGCCAGGGCGTAGTAGAACTCCTCGAATAGCTTGCTGGGCCGCCTCCCGTTAATGTAGGATATGCTCGACTTGGATGGGGCCTGCGTGCAGCCCAGGTGGACTATGTTACCCGTTATGCTCCTTAAGCCGTTCGAAATATCCCGTACTGAGCTAAGCTGCCCCAGGTGGCAAAATACCATGCTTATGAGGTGTGTCCAGCTATCAATCCCCTTGCTGTATTTGTCCCCGTTGTACTTCTTTACGATATCGGAGAATATATGCCGGGGTATAAGGCTGGTGATTTGGGAAAAAAGCGTTAACTTTACCATGGGAGTTGGTTTTTTGGTCAATGTAAAACTATCCCTTAACGGGGATATTTCCAACTCCCATTTTTTATCTACAAAATTTTATTTTGGACGGATGTGTTCATCCATCAAAACTTTTAAGTAAGCATATTGATGAAAACTGCATTGAACTGCAATTACAGACTCGTATTTCATTAATGTTTTTGCAGCTAAAAGCCGATTTTTCATAAATACAAGCCAAGTGCTGTGATTAAACTTGTCATTGTAATTGAAGCTATCGCTTCCGGTATTATAAGGTGGGTCAATGTAGATAAGTTTTACCTGTCCTGCTATGCTTTTAATACCTTTTAAACTGTGCAATGCCAAAAGATTGTTTCCTTTCAATATCAGGTTTTGCTTTGAAAAGTCAATATCGGATTTTGCGTTTAGGGTGTGTTCTCCTTTGCTGTCATACAGTTTAAAATTAGTAAGGGCTTTAGTGTCAAACAGGCGGGTTATTTCATCGGGAGCAAGTGTTTCATTGTAAAAAATTTCATTTCTTTTCTGTTCTTCCTTGTCTTGCCCGCCTTCTAAAACACAGTCCTTGTAAGGAAATACTAAAACAACATCTTTATTCTCACGATAATATTCGCCTTTTTCGTCTTGTAAGCCGATTTGATTTTTAAACTCAGTATAACTGTTTGGTAAAAAATCTTTGTTCTTAAGGAAGTTTAAAAATTCCCTTTGTTTGAAAACGGTTGCACCACCAACCTCCATAAAAAATTGCTTTTTCAGGCTGTTATGGCTTAACAGAATTTTTAGTAATGCTTCATTATACTGATAGGCAGCATCTGAAATTTTACTTTTGTTAAGTTTGCCGTTAACGACAAATTCTGATTTGTCTTTCAGCAATTTTTCTAAATCTTTATATAAGTTCTGCATCATTTCGTCTTTTGCTTTTTAATGTATTTAATTTCTTGCTCTGTTACTTTAAGTGCATCCGTAGCAAATTCTTCATCCTTAATTACATATACGACACGGTCGCTCAACCAGAGTATTAAAAGTTCTTTTTCATCTGCATCAAAATATTTCGCTAATTTCTTAACTTGTTCTTTTGTGGCTGTTCTTTTGTTGTGTTCCATTTTACTTAAAACAGCCTGGTCAATGTCAAGATAAGAAGCAACGGTACGCAAAGGCAAGTGCCTTTCTTCTCTGTATTTTTTTATAGTTTCTCCGAAAGTTGGCATAAATCTTATTTTACTTCAACTGCTTCAGCTTTAGCAGCAATGGTGTTTTCAATTTTAGGTGCTGTTATTAGGTGGTTAATCAATTCTTTCAATTCGGCAATTTTGGCTTCAGCAATATTTCCTTGTTTGTGTTTCATCATTAAATTCAATGGTTTTAAATCTGCTCGGTTAGGTTTGTCAATTCCTAAGAATGTTTCTAAATCTGTGTCAAAGTTTTTTATATGCCAAGTAAATTCATTTCTATTGTCTTCAATAAAGTCATTGATGTATTTGTGAACATCCTTATCATTGTCTGAATCCATAAGAACAGAATGAGTTATGCCAAGTTTACCAAACAAATTCATAAAGCGATGAATACTGAATTTGCCCATAGCATCTAATAAATAAATATGTTTTTCCTTTAAATCCTGCCATTGAGTATTAAGCAGGTAATCAATAAATATTTTTTCTGATGCTCCTTCGCAAATAATTATGTGTTTTGCAAAAAATAAAGCTGCACGTTCACTATCAAGCCACAAAAAGTATTTTATAGTTTCTTCTTCAAGTTTTAATGCTAAATCAGGTGAAGCATTACCTAAATTTTTGCTATTTATTTTAGCTTTTATTGGTGCAGGCGTTGCTGCATCACCTAATAAATCAGAAAAGAGTTTGAATAGGCTTAGATTCGCGTCAAATAATGCTTCTATTTCATTGCTTTTGATTTGAAATATATTTGTATGGCCTTTTTTCTTTTGAATTTTAATAATAGAGTTTAGGGCCATTGTGTTTTTGCAAACAAAAATCGGGGAATGAGTGGTTATTAGAATTTGCTGATTATTTTCAGTTGCAATTTTTTGCAGGTTCAAATTCATTTGCTCCTGTTGTGATGGATGCAAGAATGCTTCCGGTTCTTCAAAAAGTATCAGAGTAAAATCAGGTGAAAACTCTTTCTTTTTTTCTTCCTTTTTATCAGTATAATTTGAGGAGAGCTTGATAAGCGTGTAAATCAAATGTCTTTGTAATCCTTGACCTAAAGAAGTAACTTCAATTTCTTTATTGTCCGAAAGGTTATTGTCTTGAATGTAGTGAGAGAGCAAGCTTTTAACAATGTCAGGTGGCTTTATTGGATTTATTTTTATTCCAAATTTTATTTCCCAATTTTTGAGCTCGCTATTTATTTCATCTTCAATCGCTTTCATAGAATATCCGTCTTCACTTGTTTCCTTTTGAAAGTCAGCATTGAATTTGTCAAATGAACCGTTTAGCGTTTCAAATGCTTTACTGGATTTAATAACCTTGCCGAAAACATAATTAACCATTTCCCTAAAAGGACTTGGGCCTGAAAGTTTAAGGTTGTCGTCAGACTTTGAAAGTTCGGGTATATAAATAATGCGTCCAAGTTTATTTTGTGAAACTCCTTTTGCCCCATAAAATAGGTTTGTGGATAGTGTCCCCTTTTCGTAAGCGTAAATATTGCTTTGGTTTCCTTTTACTAAATCAGGGTTTTCAGACTTAAAATAACGTCTTACGCGTAAAATGCTATCTTCCGATTTATATTCTTCTTTTAAGGATTCCTGTTCTTCTGGAGTTGTTTTAAAATGTAGTTCTATCCAACTTTCTTTGTCTTTAGTTGGTATTTTAGGGAAGTCGTTGCCCTCATTAAATTTCACTCCAGCGTCTTCATAGAAAGCTCTTAGTGCTGAAATTACGTTCGTTTTTCCCGCGTTATTTTCTCCAACTAAAAGTGAGTAATCCGCCAAGTCAAACTCGCTGTCAAGTATTGAACGGAAATTGTGAATGATAACTTTTGATATTTTCATCTTTGAATCTGTTTGCTTTGACAAATTTCGTCAAAGATATGAATAGTTTTCTTATTTTCTCATTTAATCTCTCTCAAAGTTTTCAACAGATTACTATTGTCAAGTGGGTCGGCAAAATTGGCTCTTTTGCAAGCTTTGGTCGTGGGTTGGCTTGTGGGGCTTGCAAATGTGCCAATGCGGGCAGGCATAAAATTGTTTTAAAAAAAGTGCGGTGGATAAAATTTTAAAAACATTCGGGTCGGCTTTGAGTGTCGGCTCGTTGGTCTGTGTCAAGTTGTTAAAGAACTGTCCAGTTAAAGTCCGCTTATTTGTCAGGTTGCAACATCTCCATTTTTCAGTCGTCACTGTCAGGGTTGCACTGTCTTTTTACGCTTGCCTGTAACGGTTACGTATAAGAATAGTAGCCGACTGCGGGCTTCATTCCTGTCAAGTTACAAGAATATTGAAGCGGGCTACAACCCTTGAATTTACTACTATCTCGGCTATTATTTTTATACATTGTTAGGTGTTGTTATTATTCATTTTTAAGTCTGGGATGTATTTTTGTTAAATCCTTGATCAAATACTCCAAAGGTGTTCGCTTTTCTTTCGAAATATGTCTGTTGTCTGCATTTATTACAATTACCAAATCTAAATCTGGAACAATATTTATGATTTGTCCTCCATTGCCGGGAATAAACCAAGAGTTAAATCCATATTCTGTTTTTACCATTTGCCATTGACAACAACCATATAAAGGATGCATGATTTCAATAAATGGATTAAATATTTCTTCCATCCATTCTGATGAAACAATCTGTTTGTCAAACCATTTTCCTTTTTTCAGGTATAATAATCCATATTTAGCGATATCCCTTGATTTGAGTTTTAGTCCACCACCAACATCAAAAATGCCATTTTTTGAAAACCAACTGTAATCTTTTATTCCAAGAGGTTTGAAAAGATTATCTTCCGTATATTCCGCAATGTTTTGTCCAGTTGATTTTTTAATTATTTCACCAATAATAATATTGTTTGGTCCGCTATACACATATTTAGTTCCTGGAATAGTGTCCATTGGTAATTCCAATGATGCTTTCAACCAATTATCCATTTTATCCATTTGTACTCCCATATTATTGGGGTCATTAATAGGTAATGCATGCTCATTCCATTTAAAACCAGATGTATTGGTAAGTAAATCTCTAATCGTTATTTGACTTTTTAAAGTGTCTTCTGCAAGCGAAGCATACTCTGGAAAAAAATCAATCATTTTCTGGTTTACATCTTTAACTTTTCCTTGCTCTATCGCAATGCCAGTCATAATTGCACTGAAACTTTTCGTTGTAGAAGCTAAAAAATGAAGTTCATTACTTTTCCATCCATTATAATACTGCTCTATGATTAGGTCATTGTTGTGAATAAGCAGTAAGCTGTGGATGTTTCCGTATATTCCTTTGCATATATCACTATTTATTTTCTCAAATGCTATTTTGTCGAAGTTGTGTTCTTCAAGTGTTGATACGTTCAAACCATCATTTTTGTCAATCGGTATTTTATAAGAACAATCAGGTTTCCTATTACAACCAACTAAACTTAAAATAATTAGAATACTTATGAGTTTTTTCATATTGTTGATTTTGTCTATTTTCAATAACACCTAACGTTTTGCGTGTATGTGCAGTAGCGGATTAGAAGTACTTTCCTGTCCGTTTAGCACAATGTTTGTTAGATGCACAGACCTTCGATTTACCACTTCACCCGCTATTGCCACATACACGCTGTTACCACCAGTGCTTCCTTGTCTGCCGTGGTTTGTCGGTCTATTTGTTGCTGTTATATTCATTGTCTTTTATCGTGCGGTGGGGCATTTTTTATAATTTCTTTTCTCTTGCGTTGGCTTGTGCGGCTTTGGTAATGTGCTTGCATTATGCTTTGGAAATATTCTAAGAACCTCAATCATTTTTCATTAATTCAAATTATTTCTAAAATCTTCAATAACTTGATTTGTATAATTTTCCATATCGCTGAAATTTTCACAAGCCAAAGTAACTTCTATAAACTCATTAATTGGATAGGGCTTTAAATTCAAGTTTTGTTCTTTTATTTTATGTCGGACAATTGAATAGTCAAAATAATCTTTAGTGTCCTGATGAATTATTGGAGCAACAAATGAAAGGTATTTGGAAAGATATTCGTTCATTTTGTTATCTTCAAAAAAATGACGAATAACTGATGTCGTTTCGCTGTTCAATTGTTGAGTTTTATTTCGGATTAGTGTTACTTCAATAAGCCAATAAATATTTTTTGAGTAAACTTCAATATCACCTTTATTACCTGGAGCGTGTGAAATTGGCATACCTATATAATCGGCTTTGTAATTTGGTCTAATTGCAAACTCTTTACCGTATTTAAGTGCAAGAATTAAACTCAAATAAAACTCTAACTTCAATGGTTCTGCAATATATTTGAAAGCAGGAACAATATTTTTTGGAGTTCCAATTAAACCAATACTTTCAACAATTAATTTTTCGTTTAACTCATACAAATCAATAATTTCCGCAACTTTTTTAGCGTATTCAAAGCCATCAGTTTCAGGAATTTCTTCCCTATGTTTGTAAACTAAGGCAAGCAATACGTCATTGTATGATTCTAACTTTTCAAAATGATTTTCGGGAATAGTTTTTTCATCATCACTAAGTTCAACGTTTATTGAAAGCAAATCGTTTATATATTCATCATTTGCTATGTTTCTGTATATAAACACTTTGCCTCTGAATTGGATTGAAACAAATCCTGTAATGACTAAAAGGCGTAATACAACATCGGGATAATCTCTTAATATTGTTTGTGCTTTTAAATTAGTACCAAATCTTTCTCTCACAAATGCTTCAACTTCATTAGAATCTCGAAAAGCATTTTCATCTATTATTTCTAAAAACTCCTCTACATTACCATTTTCACTAAAAGTAGAAACAATAAATTGTTCATAAGATATTTTTTCCCTTTGGGTAAGAATTTGAAGAATGAACTTAAAGTAATTAAAATCATTTGAAACATTGCGATATGGAGAACGTCTATTGTACTTAATAGCCTGAATAGAAAATGCTTCTTGTTCATCAATCTCATTGTTTATAAGCATAAGAGCAATTTGCGAAAATCTTAGTTTTTGTTTGTATTGAGCAAGAACAAAACCTAATTCTGACAATGTTCTTACATAAGTCCAAAATCTTGACTGATAACCTTCGGGAAATCCGCCATCTGCTTTTCGAGTTCTATTTACAAACTGAACTTGTTGTGATATACTTTCAATTGTTGAATTTTCAGTTATTTCTACACCATCACTTGAAACGATTCCTTCAAGATACAATTTTGATACAACCCTTAACAATACTTCATCATCCAATATTTCACCAATGAATGGAGCTATGGCTGCTAAAATCCCTTTATATCTTTCAGGATTTCTTACAGCTGTTTCAAACGCCATTTGTTTGAAAGTTGGAGTAACTTTTCTTCCTTTTTTACTCATAGTTTGTAACTAAAACTTCTCTAAATGATTTTATGCTATTGTCGTGGTAACTGATGTAATTACTCTTTATCGGAATGATATTGTAATTCGATGACCACTTGTTAAAAATTTTATTTTCTTTGTCTTTATAATGTGTAACGTTTGATACCGCAAAC
This sequence comes from Tenuifilum sp. 4138str, assembly GCF_041102575.1. NCBI lineage: Bacteria > Pseudomonadati > Bacteroidota > Bacteroidia > Bacteroidales > Tenuifilaceae > Tenuifilum > Tenuifilum osseticum. Next base: position 102,810 of record NZ_JBGCUE010000003.1, read on the forward strand.
CTTATTTTATTTTTATTTAGCAAATCCAAAGTTTTTATTAATTCAAGTTCCTTTTTCTCATCCCAAAGTTTATTGTATTCACTAAATGTTATCAAATAAGGAGGGTCAAAATAAATAAAGTCGTCTTGTTGCGGTTTTACGCTTTTTAAAAAATCAGTGTAGTCTTTATTGTACCACTTTATTTTTTCAGTTTTTACTTTATCAAAGTAGTTTTCAAGTGCAGTTACTACATTTTTATTAAAATCAACATTCCCGACAGGTAAATTATATTTGCCTGAACCATTAAAACGAATCATCCTATTGAAGCCATATATCAACAATACATAAAATTTGTATAAGTCTATTTCCTTTTCGTTGTTAAAGTCTGTTTTCAATTTCTCAAAACTATTTTTATTGAATTTTGCGAAATAAGTTTTTTTATATTTAATTTTTAATTCAGTCGGAATAATGTCTTCTTTGTATGAACGTGAAAGATTATATTCAAAAATAATTTTTTCAATTTCGTTAAAGAACTTTTGTGGAGATTTTGAATGTTTGATTAAAAAATTATGTAAGTTAAATACATATTTGTCAATGTCATTTAGCAAATATTTATTTGCATTTACATTTAGGAAAACTGAACCCCCGCCAGCAAATGGTTCGATGAACCTATTTATTTCATTAGGGAAATTCGGTAATATTTCTTTTAATAATTTGTATTTATCGCCCACATAAAATAATGGCGAACGTATTATTTTAGTTCCCATTTACTTTAGTGATAAATAATAATTCTTTATGATTATCAAATTCCGTCTTTCCTGTATTAAAAAATCTATGAGAACATTCAAAAACTTTAGTTTTTCCTTTCTTTTTTAAGATATCTTCAATGGTTTCAAGACGGATTTTATTTTCCGATGAATTACTTTTTGAATTATATGTGTTGTTGTAAGAAACAGCAATATATTTTACGTCAAGATTTTCAATTAAATCTCTGAAAGCTGCTTTAGCATTTACGGTGCAATATACACTCATATTTTCTGGCTCAGGTTTTAAAGCAACACCGAATAATGGCGGTTTGTCCCATTTAACTAAGTTTTCGTAAACGTGGTAGAAACGACTGTATTGACGTGAATTATAGGGAGGGTCAATATATGCAATGTCAGCTGAAATTTTTCGGGCTAATAGATTTGCATTTTCTTGGTATATTTCAACATTTTTAATATCAACAGGTTTAATCAATCTCAGATTTAATTTTTTATATTTTATTGGCTTCTTAATGTAGGCATCAAAATGTCCAACAGTATTTGCTATTTTGTCAATGTTATAAATTAGTGATGTAAGTATAACAGAATACTCCTTGTCTGTCAAACTATTCTTTCTGCTTTCTATATCTTCACGAATGTAACCAATTAGCTTAGCGTTTAAGTGGTCAAAAAATTTATCTCCATAGTTTTCCGAGAAATAATTTTCTTCCAAATCATTTGGATTTATGCTATTATAATATTCTAATATATCTTCAACTTTTTCTCTATCCCAATAATCGGGTTTAAAAAAAGCTTTATAAATGATGTTATTTGCGTGAAGTATATCGTTAATGATAATATAGGGAAAGTGTTCCGATGCAGCTTTTGCAACACTTGCAGTTCCTGCAAAAATATCAATTAAGGATTCTGCATCTTTTGTTTCTTTAAGTATGGTTTCAATTATCCAATTTGTAAGTTTAGCTTTACTACCAATATATCTTCTGCTTTCAAGGTTAATGTAATTTTCTGCTTTTAATTCAGGGAATAGTGAAATTGGCTTTCCATATACAATCTTTTCTTCAGCAACTTGTAGTGCTTCTAAACCAAAGTCCTCATACTTTATTTCTGATACAACCTTGTCACTTAACCAATGAACTAAAATTTTATGCGTGTCACAGTTATATAATTCGGCAAGTTGTAATAGTTGTTTTTTTGTCGGAAGTCTCTTGCCATTTTCAATTCTGCTTAAAACTGTTGGGTCAATTTTTGTCTTACTATGCACCTCTTGAAGTTGTAACGCAAGTGCCTCTCTAGTTTCTTTAAGATATGTTCCAATTTTGTCCATACTTTTAACTTGTCAACTTTTGGCAAAAATAAAAAAAATACCAAATAATAAACAAGTGCGATGGAAAAAATGGTTCTTTTAGTTTTGCGAAGAGGCGCTTTTTTTGTTGGACAAAACTAAATGTGCCGTTTGTGAGGCAGGCAAAAAGAAATTTTAAAAAATGCGAAGGGTAGGCTTTTTCCTTCTTTTCTGCCACCTGCCCCATTTGCAGAACACGGTCAGATTGTAAGTACGTACGCTTAGTCGATATGGTCTGTATGTTGAGTCTATTTTCTGTCATTGTCTTGTTGTGTAGTCTGTCTTTTTAGCATTGGTGGTAACTAGTAAATATCTATATAAACTTGTCACTTTTCAGTTTTTTTAGAAGTATTTGTCGTAGTATTAAAGCTTGCTGCCAGTCGGTCGAGTGGGCTTTGTATCCGGTCAACTCCCTTTTGGGTAAGGTGGGTGTAGATGGTGGTGGTCTTGATGCTACTGTGTCCGAGCAACGCTTGAATGAATCTGAGGTCGGTTCCGGCTTCAAGCAGATGGGTTGCAAAGCTGTGACGTAAAGTGTGTGGTGTGGCTCTTTTCTCCAATCCTGCCGCTTCCACTGCGCGCCTCATGATTTGTCGTACACTGCTTGCGCTGTATGGTTCGCCCTTGTATTGCCCCTCAAAGACATATTTGTGGCTGTTGGTAAGGTTGCGGTATGCCTTCAACCCTGCAACAATAGTATAGGGTAGCATCACATAGCGGTCTTTTTTCCCTTTCCCACATTTGATATGGATTTTGTGCTCTTCGAAAAGGATATCATCCCAGCACAGGGTAACCAGCTCGCTAACCCTTAAACCTGCCCCATATGCAAGCATGATAAGCATCTTGTGTTTGGGATTCTTTATCTGAGCAAAAATTCTAATACATTCAGCTTCGTTAAGTACAGGGGGGAGTTTATGCTCTTTTTGGGGGCGTGGTAGGGTAATTTCATAATCCCTGTGTAATACATTTCGATAATAAAACTGCATAGCGTTTACAAGCATATTGCCAGTCGAAGGAGATAACCCATGTTTCATCATGTTGCCGAGTTGCCTCACTATTTCTTTCTGGTCAATTTCGGCAGGGTTTCGGAAATCGTTTGTACGCAAAAAGGTAATCAGTGCATTGCCATAATTTTTTATGGTGTTGTAGCTCATATTTTTAGCCAGCATGGTATCGGTCATGGCATTCAGATAAATTAGCCCCTGGGGCGGTGTAATCCTTTGCAGGTTCGCAAGAGTAGTTTCCAGCTTCACCTGTTTCAGGTTGGGAGCATACCGTTTGTGGAGGTAATTTTCGGGCAAACGGTTTGTTAAGCTAAGGCCGCTGTTTTTGGCAAGCGCAACCAGGTTTTCCATCATTGCCGGAGTGGCTGGCAGCAGGTAGCATTGGTTGGCTTTGCTGTAACGGCTGCCGGCAAATCGCTTAACCTGTTGCACAATGGCCGATATGGCGGGAAGTTTCACCATCATCATCTTCCTTTCAGCCGCATAGGGCTCTACCACAATTTTACCATTTTGTCCTTCTGGCGTATGGTTTATATAGTAATCGGCCGGTAATAATCCTGGTTGACCCAGAATGGCTTCAACCTTGGTTTTCACAGACACATGCCTCAGTACCATCCAGGCTTTGTGGCTCTTGTTCCAGTAAACGCCTTTCGTTTCTTTAAGCGCTTTGACAATGGTTGGGGTGTATGGGAGTTTAACAGCCCAGTATTTCCCGATAATTCGCAAAAACTCGGCACAGGCTCCGGTAGGTTCATCCTTTTTGGTCGGATTATGTTCCGCAGCAACCTGCAGCGGAAGGGCGTTGTCGCTCCGGGCGGCAGCTATGGGCGCATTGTCGTGGCTCTTTTGTAAACCAGGCGCCTGTGGCGGAACCTTTTCTTCCGGGTCGTTTATAATTTCAATCTCAGGAAAAGCTTGTTCTATTTTCCGAAAGTTTTCCTTGCTGTAATCAACATACCAGCATCGATATGTCCGGCTCCATATGGCACCAATACTCCTGGCTCTTTGGTTTAATTGCTCATCATATTTAAAAAACAGCCCGATTCGGGGAGCGCTACGATGCTGTATTTTCTGCAAAAAAACCATTACATGAACATGTTTAAGCTAAATTAATAATAAGAATTTTTCACTACAAAATATTTTATATATTTTTTTAACCCAGGAGGGTATATCAATATGCAAAAATGCTCCAAATATAATCGCTCAATATAATATACTACCAATAATAAAACAGAAGTTAATCCACATATAAATCTTTAGTGCAATTCTATTGTCGATCTTATCATTCATAATGCAAGTATCACTTTTTTTTAATAGCCCATAGCTCACCTATTTGTATACCTTTGGTTTATTAATGGCACCATTTTTTGGATGTATTGTATACGAAAGTTGCATAATATCAAAAGTAGTATTATATTATAAATCATCGAAGGGCGATTTTATTTTTTGGATGCTTTGGGTCGATACTTGCGTGTAAATTTCCTTGGTTTTGGGACTCTTGTGCCCCAAAAGTTCCTGTATGTACGGCAGATCGGTGCCGCTCTCGAGTAGGTGCGCTGCGTAGCTGAGCCGCAACCAGTGCAACGTTAAGGGGTTGCGAACGCCTGCTTTCTGCGTAGCGTACTTAGCACCTTTTGTAGGCTTCCTGCTGTGTACTGCTCTCAGGCTTCCTGACCCTCAAATAGCCATACCATGGGCTTATATATCTTGTAGTAATCGCGCAGCATCTCAATGGTTTTTGCCGATAACGGTACAACCCTGTCCTTGTTTCCCTTCGCTTGTTTTACTATAAGCAGGTTGCGACCACTGTCTATACTTGTGGGTTTTAAATCGATTAGCTCGCTGCGCCTTAATCCGCATGTGTAAATTAGGCTGAGCATTGTGCGGTGCTTAATGTTTTGTGGCGCAGTTATTATTCGCTTTACCTCTTCCTTGCTCAAAACATTAGGGAGCTTATGCTCCGTGCGTGGCCTATCAAAATTCTCTTCATCCTGTACGCTTTTTAAAACTTCTCTGAAATATGGCTTTACCGCATATCCTTCTGCGGCCAGACTATCCCCATTTTGGCCGGTTGTTTTGTCGGTAATAGCGTGTGTTAATGGTTACGTAAATGAATTTGAAACAACATTTTCACTTTTAGCTATCAGATCACTAAATCGATTTAGATTTTTTTATACCTTTACCGTACCTAATAGTAATGTATGGCAAACCGCGTTACTCTCAACCATATTGCCCAGCATGTTGGGGTTTCAAAGACCTTGGTATCGCTTGTGCTGAACGGGAAAGCGCAGCAATACGGTATTTCAAAACAAACCTGCGATAAGGTACTTGCTGCGGTTAAGGAGTTGAACTATAGGCCCAACAAAACCGCCCGTAGCCTGCGAATCGGGAAAACCGAAACCGTTGGGCTGATTGTGTCCGATATCGCCAATGCGTTTTATGCCCAAATGGCCCGCATGTTTGAGGACTTAGCTTCAGCGCAAGGGTATAGCGTTATCATTTGCAGCACCGACGAGGAGGTTGAAAAGGAGCAGAGGCTAATAACCATGCTGCGTAACCGTCAGGTCGATGGACTTGTGGTGTCAACGTCGCAGCGTGAGCCTGAATGGCTAAAGGCTGTGTACGAAAGCGGTACGCCATTGGTGCTTATCGATAGGCATTTGGGTAGTGATACGCTACCCGCCGTAGTAGCCGATAATAGGTCAGGGGGCGCCATGCTTGCCCATCACCTGGTGGAGCAAGGGTATAACCGTCCTCTGGTGTTGGGGCTCTCCACAAACCATATTTCGTCGGTGGCTGAACGTATCGATGGGTTTATGGATGTGTTCAAGGAACATGGATTGCCTTGCGCGGTTCGCGAGGTGGGGTTCAACACCGTTCAGGCCGATGTGGATGAGCTGCTGGTAAACCTTAAGGCTCTCCCGTTTAAGCCCGATTGCCTGTTTGCGGTAAATAATAACATAGCCACCGCTGTGCTGCACTCACTGGCCGCTTCCAACGTCAAAATCCCCAGCGATATGGCAATGGTATGCTTCGACGATTTACCGTACTTCAGCTTTATCAGCCCCACAATCACTGCCATTGAGCAACCCATTGCCCAGATGTGCAGCAGGGCATTTGAAGTGTTGAGCCAGCTAATGGATGGGGAAAGCTATTTGAGCCATGAGGTGATAAGGCTTCCTGTAAAGCTTAACGTACGCCAATCATCGCAGAATAAATCGAAATAGAATATCAAACTAAAATCACACCGTATGAACCGTAAAACATTTGCCATTTTGCTTGCCTTCCTGTGTATGGGGTTTGGCGATGCAGTAGGTCCGTTTGTGGGATTAGCTAAGGAGCAGTTTACCCTATCGAACTTTGAGGCGCAGCTTATTGCCTTTATGGGATTTATCATGTTTGGGCTTTTATCGGTACCCATGGGTTTGGTTCAGGACCGTACCGGTAAAAAGTTTGTCCTGATGCTGGGATTATCCATTGCGCTGGTTGGTCTTGTCCTTCCGCTTTTTGGGCTAAGCAGCTATGCGCTATTCCTGCTAACCATTCTGCTGCTTGGAGCGGGTGCCGCAATACTGCAGGTGGCTGGTAATCCTATTATGCGCGATGTGTCCGAACCCGGAAAATACTCACGAAATCTGAGTTTCGGACAATTCATTAAGGCAATCGGATCGCTTTCCGGTTCGCTCATCCCCTTTGCAGCCGCCAAGTGGCTGGGTATGGATTGGAAGGTACTTTTCCCAATTTATGCAGCGGCGCTTTTAGTCACCCTTATTATTATAGCGTTTACCAGTATTCAGGAGGTTAAGGCCGATAAGGAGTCAGCTACTCTTGGTAGCTGCTTTAGCTTGCTTTCAAACAGGTTTATCCTACTTATGGTGTTAGGAATTTTTGTTTACGTTGGCATTGAGATATGCTTGAGTTCAGGAGTGCCAATCCTGCTCAGTTCGCATTACGGTATCGATTTAAAGACCTGGGGCTTGCTGGGCAATGCATTTTTCTTCATCGCCATACTAACCGGTAGGTTTTTGGGCTCATTAATACTGTCGTGGGTGAAACCCCACAGCTTCTTTCGTATGACCGTTGCCCTGGCAGTATTGGGTCTTTTGCTGATTTTTGTTGATAATCGGGTTGTAACCCTGGTGGGTGTGTTTATCACAGGTCTTGGCTTTGCCAATATTTTCCCGCTGATATTCTCAATTACAGTCGATTCCATGCCCGAACGTACCAACGAGATATCCGGACTTATGGTAACCGCCATTGCTGGTGGCGCTTTCATTCCACCGCTTATGGGGCTGCTTGCCGATGCAACCAGCATTAGGCTTGGGTTTATTGTTCCCTTGGCTGGTATTGCATTCATTGCGCTGCTCACCAAGGTTAAACCTAAAACCCAACTGTAATGGACTATAAAAACGACAATCGTGTAGTGCTTACCCTTGATGCCGGCGGAACAAACTTTGTGTTCAGCGCTATTAAGGGAATGGAGTGCATAGGCCAATCCATAACGCTTCCAAGCAATGGCGATAATCTCGATAAATGCCTTTCAGGCATTATCGATGGCTTTAGTAGCTTGATAGATGGCTTAACCGAAAAGCCTGTTGCTATCAGCTTTGCATTCCCCGGCCCGGCCGATTACCCCAATGGAATAATTGGCGATTTGGGCAATCTGCCTGCTTTCCGTGGCGGTATAGCCTTGGGACCCATGCTTGAGGATAGGTTTCACTTACCCGTTTTTATCAATAACGATGGCGATTTGTTTGCTTACGGCGAGGCTATTGCTGGATTTTTACCATACGTAAACCAACTTCTTGCCGAGAGTGGAAGTAATAAGCGCTACCGGCATTTGCTGGGGATTACGTTAGGAACCGGATTTGGAGCAGGGCTTGTGGTCGATGGAAATCTTTTCATTGGCGACAATTCGGCTGGCGCCGAGATTTGGTTAGTTCGTAACGCTATCGATCCCGACTGCTTTGCCGAGGAGGGAGCAAGCATAAGGGCTGTTCAACGCGTTTACCATTCGTACAGCAAGCATAGTCATGGCAAGCCGCTAACACCAAAGGATATCTACGAGGTGCTTGAGGGCAAGCAGGAGGGCGACCTTGTGGCTGCAAGGTTAGCCTTTCAAACCCTAGGCGTAGTGGTAGGCGATGCCATTGCTAACGCCGTCACCCTGACCGATTCGTTGGTGGTGATTGGTGGAGGTTTGTCTAATGCATGGAAGTATTTTGCCCCAGCCATGCTCAGCCAGCTCAACGGAACCATTTCTCGCACCGATGGAACAAAGGTGGATAGGCTTGAGGTTAAGGTGTTCAATATTGAGGACGAGGAGCAGCGAGCAAGGTTCCTGTCGGGGCAACGGCAGCAGGTAAGCGTCCCCTTTTCAAATCGTATGGTTGAGTACGACCCTTTGAAACGTATTGGTGTAGGTTTATCGCGCCTTGGCACAAGCCATGCGGTGGCTGTTGGAGCTTACGCTTATGCGCTTGGAATGATTGATAAAAAAGGTTGATAATCCTTATCAGCCATAATGAAGCGTGTAATAAAGGGCAGTGGCAAAAATGGGAGTAGGGCAAAAATGATGTTTCGGCTTGCTCACATTGCAAAAGGGAAAGGTTACTGAAAACATTATAAATGGCGAAAAAGGTTCTATCGGTTCTGGTCTTATGGGCGTTGGCTTTTGCTGCTCTATCGCAGCATGAGTTACCGCTCAATGGCCAATGGTTATTTAGGAGGGCAAACACAGGTGACGATTGGCTGCCTGCAACCGTTCCTGGTGCGGTTCATGTTGACCTTCAGGCCAATGGCCTAATTGGCAATCCATACCTTGGATGCAATAATATGCACTTGGCTTGGATTGATAGTGCCGATTGGGAGTACCGCAAAGTCTTTACTTTGCCCAAAGCCTTTAGCCCAAATAGGGATGTTGAGCTGGTGTTTGAAGGACTCGATACCTATGCCGATGTTTACCTGAACGGTGTGAAAGTACTATCGGCCGATAACATGTTCAGGCGGTGGACGGTTCCTTGCTCACGGTTCCTTAGCAAAGGGCAAAATGAGCTAAGGGTATTTTTCCGTTCTGCCGTTCGGATGGTCGATAGCATTGCCGGGCGTGGGAGTTACAGGTTGCCTGGCGGCGAATGGGCCTATGTCCGTAAGGCTGCATACCATTTTGGTTGGGACTGGGGCCCCCGATTTGTTACCTGTGGTATTTGGAAACCGGTTTACTTAAGGTTGGTCCCAAAAGTGCGAATCGAAAACCTTTCAATATCAACAATATCCGTTAGCAATCAAAGAGCTGTAATGGCTATCGATTTCGATATGGCAAGTGATGCCAAAAAACCATTGCGGCTAACCGTAACCGATGCTTCTACAGGCAAGATATACCTTGATACAACCATTCTGCCCAAAGGGCATGAGGTGAACGCACATTTTTATATTGATAGCCCTAAGCTCTGGTGGCCAAACGGAATGGGGGAGCAGTATCTAAATCGATTTAGAGTGCAGGTGTTTGAAGGGAAAAGGTTGGTTGATGATAGGGTGTGCGATGTAGGAATTAGAACCGTAAAGTTGATATCGGAGCCCGATAGCGCTGGGCAATCGTTTTACTTTTTGGTAAACGGTTTGCCAATGTTTGCCAAGGGGGCAAACCTTATCCCACCCGACTTCTTTGTGCATAGCACTGCCGATTCGGCATGGGTTAAGCAGGTTGATTTAGCTGCCAAAAGCAATTTTAATATGCTTAGGGTTTGGGGTGGCGGTGTTTATGCACCCAATGCTTTTATGGAGGAGTGTACCCGCAAAGGCATTCTGGTTTGGCACGACTTTATGTTTGCCTGTTCAATGTATCCATACAGTTCTGCTTTCCTTGCCAATGTAAAGGCTGAAGTTGTTGAACAGGTAAAACGCCTGCGCAGGCACACAAGCCTTGCGCTATGGTGTGGTAACAACGAGGTGGACGAGGGATGGCATAACTGGGGTTGGCAAAAGCAGCTTAGCGAGCTTGCGGGAGCAACCGATTCGGTATGGAATGGTTACGTTCAGCTTTTCCAGCAGCTTTTACCTGAGGCTGTAATGCGTTACGATTCCACCAGAAGTTACTGGCCGTCGTCGCCCATGTTTGGCTGGGGAAGAGCTGAAAGCACTACGCACGGCGATTCGCACTACTGGGGTGTGTGGTGGGGTAGGGAGCCCTTTGAGCGATACGCCCAAAGAATACCACGCTTTATGAGTGAGTACGGTTTTCAGGGTGCACCTTCCGAACAGGTTCTACGAATGTTTAACGACGGGTATAACCTGCCCGACTCGGCTCAACTGCTATGCCATCAAAAGCATCCGGTAGGATACCAAACCATAAATGAGTATATGGAACGCGAGGGGCTTAAGCCCAACGATTTGCTGGAGTGGATGGACTATAGCCAATTGGTTCAGGCACAGGGTTACGCTCATGCCATAGAGGCGCATAGATTAGCATCGCCCTACTGTATGGGCACGCTGTACTGGCAGCTGAACGACTGCTGGCCTGTAGTGTCGTGGTCAGGTACTGACTATGCTGGAAAGTGGAAACGGGTTCAATACTACGTGCAAAATCTCTATAAACCTGTTATTGCAGGTGCCCATTTAGATGATACTTTGGTTGTGGTAAAAGCCGTATCCGATAGTATAAAGCCCATACAGGTAGATATTTCCGTTAGATTTTTTGACATCAATGGAAATGAATTAAATCAACTTTACCAGAGTTTGACCTTGCAACCTAATGTTGCTGCTGAGGTTGGTAGAGTACCGCTTACCCTCGAGCTAATTGCTCGCAACGATATCTACCTGAGATTAACTGTTAGCATCGATAATGAAACGCGCTTTGAGAGCGTTTACTACTTTACCAAATCACCCCATAAGGATATTCTGGGTATGGGAATGGTTCAACGAATAAGAGAGATAAAAAGGGAAACATCGGAATAAATCATAAACCTAAATAGTATGAAACCATTGGTATTAGCAACGGTACTTTTGCAGGCTGTAAGCCTTTGGGCGCAGAAAGACCCTGCCGATTATGTAAACCCTTTCATTGGCACCGATTTTCATGGTCACACCTACCCAGGGGCTACTGTCCCCTTTGGAATGGTACAGCTAAGCCCTGATACACGCTTATCGGGATGGGATGGATGCTCGGGTTACCACTACACCGATAGGGTTATTTACGGATTCTCGCACACACACCTGAGCGGTACCGGTGCATCGGACTATGGTGATATTCTGTTTGCACCAGTTGTTGGTAAATCGCCCATTTTTGAGAGTAAAAAGTACTCATCGCCATTTAACAAAAATAATGAGCAGGCAAAGGCTGGCTACTACTCGGTATTTCTGGACAAGTACAAGGTGAAAGCTGAGCTAACTACAACGGCAAGGGTGGGGTTTCACAAGTACACCTATGCTAAACCCAACGAACCAGCCATGGTCATTGATCTATCCCACCGCGATAAGGTATTGGAGGCATGGTTTAAGGTAGTGGGGAAAAACGAGCTGCGTGGCTATCGCCATTCGTCGCAATGGGCAAAAGACCAAAAAATCTATTTTGTAGCCCGATTCTCGGAGCCTTTTGCCTTGGGCCCCAAGTTTACCGACGATAGTGGGGAAATGAACACCCTTGTTAACGACGATGGCACGGTTGAGGTTCATGGAACCAAGCTAAAGGCATGGGTGCTGTTCCCAAAGCTGAAAAACAAAGTTTTACTGGTAAAGGTGGGCATATCCTTTGTGAGCGAGGAGGGAGCTCTCAAGAATCTTGAGGCTGAGGTTCCCGGCTGGGATTTTGATGGCGTTGTTGAGGCAGCCCGCAAGTGGTGGAACGATGAATTATCAAAAATTCAGGTTGAAGGGGGCACCCCCGAGGAGTTAACCACGTTTTACACAGCCATGTACCATGCCATGGTTGTCCCAAATATCTTTTCCGATGTGGACGGATTGTACCGCACTATGGATGGTAATGTACGTTACGCCAATGGTTTTACACCCTACACCGTGTTTTCCATTTGGGACACCTACCGTGCATGGCATCCGCTAATGACCATTATTGATACCAAGCGCACATCCGACTATATTAATACGTTTCTTTCGCACTACCGTTATGGAGGAAGGCTTCCGGTTTGGGAACTTGCAGCCAACGAAACCGATTGTATGATAGGTTACCACTCTGTTTCGGTAATTGCCGATGCATGGATTAAGGGTATTCGTGGTTTTGATGCCGAGTATGCCTTTCAGGCCATGAAGCACAGCGCAAATCTTAATCACTTTGGATTGCTGTATTACAAGCGTTATGGTTTTATACCGGGCGATATGGAGCACGAATCGGTATCAAAAACCCTTGAGTACGCTTACGACGATTGGTGTATAGCTCAAATGGCAAAAGGTTTAGGGAAGCATGATGATTACAGCACGTTTATTAAGAGAGCTCAATCGTATAAAAACCTATACGACCCCGATACCCGACTAATGCGGCCACGCCTGAACGGAGGTTTTAAGCATAATTTTAACCCTGCCGAGGTTGACCAGCATTTCACTGAGGCCAACAGCTGGCAGTACAGCTTCTATGTGCCACATGATGTTACTGGTTTGATAAGTCTGCATGGGGGTATGGAAAAGTTCGAGGCAAAACTCGATGACCTCTTTAGTGCACCCTCGCAGCTTGCCGGCCGAAATCAGGTTGATATAACAGGGTTAATTGGGCAGTACGCCCATGGTAATGAGCCAAGCCATCATATGGCATACCTTTACAACTATGTGGGTAAACCCTGGAAAACACAACAGCTTGTTAAACGTATTATGGTGGAGATGTATAGCCATAAGCCCGATGGTATTTGCGGTAACGAGGATTGTGGTCAGATGAGCGCATGGTACATCATGAGCGCCATGGGTTTTTACCCGCTCTGCCCCGGTTCAACCCAGAATGCCATTGGCTCACCACTATTCCCAAAAATCGCTATAAACATTGAGAATGGTAAAAAATTCACGGTGATTGCTGAAAATTTAAGCAATCAAAACATCTACATTCAAAGTGCTACGCTAAATGGTAAGCCCATTACAAGGAGTTGGATTGACCACACCGAGATAATGGCTGGTGGCGAACTGGTTTTAACTATGGACAGTATACCAAGCGATACCTGGGGTACTCAGCCAGTTGATTTGCCCAGCACCTCAATTAATGAAAATCCAATAACAATAGCGCCATTTTTAGTTGCAGCATCTGATGTATTTACCGATACCTTAACAGTTGCCATTTCATCGGTTCAGCCCGATGCTCAAATTTTTTACTCTGTTGAACCGCTGGACAAACCCCTGCCTAAAACCAATTGGAAGCAAGGAAATAGGGTAACCCTTACTGAAAGCCAAAAGATTCGCGCCTTTGCTATTTTGCCCAATGGGCAAACAAGTGCCGTTGTTGAAGGTACATACAGAAGGGTGAACAGCATTGCCAATGTTCAGCTGAAATCAAAATACAGTTCACTCTACACGGCTGGAGGCGATTTGGGCTTGGTTGATGGGGTGAGAGGAGCTAAGAACTTTAGGATTGGCGGGTGGCAAGGCTACCAAGGACAAGATTTTGAGGCCGTTGTCGATTTGGGTGAGGTAAAGCCAGTAAAGCAAATTTCTGCGGGTTTTCTTCAGGATGCAAGTCCTTGGATAATGATGCCTCGCGAGGTGAGTTTTTCGGTATCCACCGATGGGCAAAGCTTTGTTGAGGTTGGAACTATTAAAAGCGATATTCCCGAAAACCTGATGGACCCTACCATTAAAGACTTTACAGCTAATGTTGATACTAAAGCCCGATTTGTAAAAGTGTATGCAAAGGCATTTGGTCCTCTTCCTTCGTGGCACGAGAGTGCCGGTGAGCCATCTTGGCTTTTTATTGATGAAATTACCATAAAGTAAAAAGCTTATGCCATGCGTAAATTATTGATATTGGTTCTGGTGTTAGCGGTTTTCATATCGTGCAGCAAGAATAGCGATGTAAACATTATACCCAAGCCCGTAAATCTTAAACAGGCCGAGGGCAATTTTTCCATTAGCGACAAAACGATAGTTAGAGCCGATAGCGCCGATAGTGTTGCTGTAAATAATGCAATTTCCCTTGTTGAACTGCTGAACCAAAAAGGGGTAGGCTGTAATTTTAAGCCTGAAGTAGGAGTTGATTCCACCAGTAGCATTGTTTTTACTACAAAGGGTTGCCCCGATAGCTTGGGTGCTGATGGCTACATGTTGAGTATTGGACCCGAGCTTATCATCATTAATGCAAATGGGGCTGCTGGTTTTTTCTATGCCATACAAACCCTCAGGCAACTGATGCCCGCCAATTTCGAAAAAAACGATTTCAGGCAAAAATCGGTAACAGTACCTTGTCTTAATGTTATTGATAAGCCGCGTTTCCCCTGGCGGGGGCTTAACCTTGACTGTTGCCGTCATTTTATGTCCAAAGATTTTGTGAAGCGCTACATCGACCTGTTGGCATACCATAAAATGAACGTACTGCACTGGCACATCACCGAAGATCAGGGCTGGCGAATAGAGATAAAGAAGTACCCTAAATTAACTGAGGTTGGGGCTTGGCGGACCAATGCCGATGGAACGGTTTACGGGGGTTTCTATACCCAAGATGACATTCGCGAGGTGGTTTCATACGCCGCAAAACGCCATGTGACGGTAGTTCCTGAAATTGAGATGCCCGGGCATTCAGTGGCCGCTTTGGCGTCATACCCGAACCTTTCTTGTACAGGAGAGCCATTAAAGGTTGAAACCAGCTGGGGCGTTTTTAAGGATATTTACTGTGCCGGGAACGATTCTACCTTCATCTTTTTACAGGACGTTCTTACTGAGGTTGTGGAACTCTTTCCTTCGCCATACATTCATATCGGCGGCGATGAGGCGCCTAAGTATCGTTGGGAGAACTGCCCAAAATGCAATGCAAGGCTTCATAATGTGAAATTAAATAGCTACGAGGAGCTACAGCGTTACTTCATTAGCCGAATAGCAAAATTTTTGGAGAGCAAAGGGAAAACCATTATTGGCTGGGATGAGATTCTGGAGGGGGGCAGGCCGCACAATGCTATGGTTCAGGCATGGCGTGGTATCGATAGGGCTACGGAAGCCCTGAACGCCAACGCACCGGTTATTGTGTCGCCAACAAGCCACTGTTACTTCGACTATCCCGTTGAGGTTACCAACCTGCAAAAGGTTTACAGCTTCGACCCCGTACCCGCTCAAGTCGATTCAGCAAAGGTTTCGCTGATTCTTGGTGGCGAGTGTAACATGTGGACAGAGTATGCCCCTCAGGAAACAGTCGATTCAAAGGTGTTCCCGCGTATGCTTGCCATTGCAGAGGTTTTGTGGACATATCCACAGGAACGAAACTACAACGAGTTTCTTAAACGGGTTCGTAACCATTATGCACGTTTAGAGGCTTTGGGCGTATCCTATGGTTTTGAGCAATCGGCTGTTGAGTTTAAATCAAGTATAGGTGATGATAAAAAGTCCATTTGTGTTGAGATGAATAAAGGGCAGGAAAATCTTATTATTCGATATACCACAAATGGAGATGAGCCAACCCAGAATAGCGCACGCTATCGTAAACCAATTGTTTTAACTTCGTCATCAATCTTAAAGGCTGCTGCATTTAACAATGGCAAACGGGTGGGTGATGTTTTTGAACGATCATTTGTGGTATCGAAAAGTTTAGGTAAACCCATAATGCTTGGTTTTGTTCCTGCCGAAAAGTATTTGGGCGGTAGTCGGCAGGCTCTTGTTGATGGCCGGCTGGGAACACCCAAGTATAACGATGGCATTTGGCAAGCCGTTCAGGGAAGCAATATGGAAGCTACCATTGACCTTGGTGCTAATCAGCGAATAAGTAGTATTTCTCTGGGCTTTTTACAAAATATTCCCTCATGGATATTCCTGCCCAAACGGGTAGATGTTTTTGTTTCAGGTGATAGTATATCCTTTGAGCCAATTGCCCAGATGCATTGTCCTGATAACATAACGCGCCAACCTCTTGTAGTTTATAGGTTTAATGCTTCTGCAGGAAAGGAAATCATGGGGCGTTACGTGCGTTTTGTTGCCCATAATCCAGGTCCCTGCCCTGAGTGGCATCCAGCATCGGGTTCACCTACCTGGATTTTTGCCGATGAGGTTGTGGTGGAATAAAAAAGCGGTTAATCCTATTTCCGGAAATACTGACTCTAAATGGTAGTTTGAAGCTAATTTAGTTCCGAGTGAAAAACTCTGCAAGCCACCCATCTTATTAACATAAGGGGATAAATACCATTAATGCTTTCTTCATTCCTCTTAGAGAATATGTTGAGTAGGGGTTTTACTAATTCTTAAAACTTAAGCAGGGCAGTAGAGATTTTAAAAATAAAAAAGGGGTGTCATGCCTTGACACCCCACATGGTTGGCTAAAACTCTATCTCGTTATCGTGTTTATCAAAGAAATGGTACTCCAGAAAATGGTACGACGACATGGGTAATAGGTTAATGGCGCACTTAAACCTCAAAGCCCACATAAACCGTTTAGAAAAGAATCCCTTTTTTATGTAAGCAGCAATGTAAGGGTGTAGCTTAATGGTAACGGAGCGATACTTTTTGCTTGCGCATATCAGCGAAAGCTGGTTCTCAATTTGTTCATCGAGCAGGATTGTGGCTGTAACCTTTCCGCTTCCGTTACAGGCAGGGCACTTCTCGCTGGTGTCGATGTGCATTTCGGGCCGAACCCGTTGGCGGGTAATTTGCATGAGCCCGAACTTTGTTAGCGGCAGAATATTGTGCTTGGCACGGTCGCGGCTCATGAGCTCCTTCATGCGCTCGTACACCATCTGCTTGTTCTCGTTGCTATGCATGTCGATAAAATCGACAACAATAATACCGCCCATATCGCGCAACCTGAGTTGCCGGGCAATCTCGTCGGTTGCGGCCAGGTTAACCTCAAGGGCGTTTGTTTCCTGATCGTTCGACGATTTGGAGCGGTTACCGCTGTTCACATCAATCACATGAAGCGCCTCAGTGTGTTCAATAATAAGATATGCTCCGCTTTTAATTGAAACCGTTCGGCCAAAGAGCGATTTAATTTGCTTTTCAACGCCAAACTGGTCAAATATGGGCACATTCCCGTTGTAAAGCTTTACAATTTTTTCCTTTTCGGGCGCAATGCTCTCAATGTATTCGCGTATTTCTTCGTAAACATTCTCGTCGTTCACATGAATGCTGTTGAACGATCCGTTAAGCATATCCCTCAGGATAGCCGAGGTGCGTTTGATTTCACTGGTAAGCAGAACCGGATAACCCGGATTCTTAAGTTTTTCAACGGTGATTTCCCACCTTTTAATTAAGCTGCGCAACTCTGCATCGAGTACTGCAACCTTTTTGCCCTCGGCGGCAGTGCGGACAATAACCCCAAAATTCTTTGGAATAATACTTTCCATTAACCTTTTTAGTCGCTTGCGCTCCTCTGGGGAAGTAATTTTTTGCGAAATTGAAACCTTGTCGTTAAAGGGCACAAGAACGATATTCCGGCCGGCAATTGATATTTCAGAGGTGAGTCTTGGCCCTTTGGTTGAAATGGGCTCCTTGGCAATTTGCACCATTATCGGTTGCCCAGGGTTAAGCACATCGGTTATTTTCCCACCCTTATCAATGTCGGGAAGCATCCCATACTTTGAAATGGGAATGGTTTTGTTTTTCCGCGAGTAGTGATCCTGAACGAACTTCTGGAGTGTTTTAAACTGTGGCCCAAGGTCGAGGTAGTGAAGGAATGCGTCCTTTTCGTAGCCCACATCTACAAAGGCTGCATTCAACCCGGGCATAATTTTTTTTACTTTACCGAGATAGATGTCGCCAACCGAGAACTGAACGTTGCTCCGCTCCTTGTTGAGCTCCACCAGCTGCTTGTTTTCGAGCAGGGCAATCGCAACTTCAGTGTCACGAACATCGATGATTAGCTCGGTATTCACTTTTTAGGTGTATTTTTTGGTTAGCGATTAAACAATGCAACCTAAAGCACCTTGAGGCACTTTAGGTTGCTTATGTCACCATGCTGATTAGCAAATGGTTATCTATTTTTCTTTTTATGGCGGTTCTTACGTAGGCGTTTTTTACGCTTGTGGGTTGCCATCTTGTGTCTTTTTCTTTTCTTTCCGCTTGGCATTGTGGTAAATTTTGATTGTTAGTACTAAACTATTTCTTTACGTGGTTCTTAACCTTGTTTACGAACGATTTTGAAGGTTTGAAGGCAGGAATGAAGTGTTCAGGAATAATGATAGTGGTGTTCTTTGAGATGTTACGAGCGGTTTTTTTGGCACGCTTTTTAACTATAAAGCTGCCGAAACCACGCAGGTAAACATTCTTCTCCTTTACCAAGGAATCCTTTACGGCTTCCATGAAAGCCTCAACGGTTTTCTGAACTGCTACTTTCTCGATTCCAGTACTCTTGGAAATCTCGTTTACGATATCAGCCTTTGTCATTTCTTTTGAAAATCTTTAGTTATCAATAAATTACACAATCACTTTCAAATTTGGATTGCAAATATACATGTTTTGTATCGATATTTAAAATGGTTAAGGTTAATTTTGACAAGATTTTTTTTTCTTTTGATTTGATAGCATGGATTTTAGCTCAATACTTTTGAAGTGGTATCAGGCCAATGCGCGCGATTTGCCGTGGCGTAATACCACCAACCCTTACTATATTTGGGTGTCGGAGGTTATACTCCAGCAAACCAGAGTTGTGCAGGGCATTTCGTATTACTACCGCTTTATTGAGCGTTTCCCAACCATTCAATCGCTTGCCGATGCCGATATTGATGATGTGATGAAGGTCTGGCAGGGCTTAGGCTACTACACAAGAGCACGCAACCTTAAGGCAGGGGCAATTCAGGTTTTGGAGCAGTATGATGGCAGGTTGCCAACAACCTGTAAGGAACTTTTAAAGATTAAAGGGTTAGGTGCTTACTCGGCTGCGGCTATTGCATCGTTTGCATTTGGCGAGGCTGTCCCTGCAGTTGATGGCAATGTTTACCGAATTCTATCCCGTATTTTTGGAATATTTACGCCTATCGATTCCATAAGTGGCAAAAAGGAGTTTTTTGCTTTAGCAAATGAGCTCATCTCCAGGTCTGAACCCGGGCGGTTCAACCAGGCTTTGATTGATTTTGGTGCACTGCAGTGTACCCCAAAATCGCCACGCTGCCCAGAGTGCCCTTTTGCCGACTACTGCTATGCATTTCAAAATAACCTGATTGCTGCACTCCCGGTAAAGGGTAAAAAGAAACCACCCACTGACCGATTCTTTTACTACTTCATGGTAAAGCACCAAGGGTATTCCTACATCAAAAGGCGCGAGCAAAAGGATATTTGGCACTCGCTGTACGAGTTTCCCATGCTTGAAACCTCGGCTGCACTGAAACCCGACGAATTGATTGCAATGTTAAATAACCTAAGTTTCTTATCGGGCTCCAAGGTGAAAGTGTTGAATATCTCACAACCCATCCGTCATGTATTGAGCCATCGGACTATCTGGGCAACCTTTTTAATACTTGAGGTTGATAAACCTAACTATGTGCTTGCCGAAGAGTACGTAAGGGTTCCAATTGACAACATTAACAATTACTCCTTGCCAAGACTGATTGATGCATACATGGCTGCTGAGCCTGCAGTAAAATATTTTTCTGCAAAAAAATAATTGCATTGTTGCATTATTTTTTTTAAATTGGATTGGTAATAAACCTTAACCAAAAATTAGTAACGATGTCAGTAAACAAAGTAATCCTGGTAGGAAACGTAGGCAAAGACCCTGAGGTTCGTCACCTTGAAGGTGGAGTATCCGTTGCCCGTTTCCCATTGGCAACCAATGAAACCTATACCGATAAGTCAGGTAAAAAGGTAACCCAAACCGAGTGGCACAACATTGTTGTATGGCGTGGCTTAGCCGACATTGCTGAAAAGTACATAAAAGCCGGAAAGCTTTTGTATGTGGAAGGACGTATTCGCAGTTCCTCATATGAGGATAAGGATGGTAACAAACGTTACACAACCGAGATCCTCTGCGATAACTTCCGTTTCCTTGGGCCAAATACTGGTCAGGGTGAAAAAGCACAATCCTACGCTGAGGAAAAGAGCGAGAGTGCAATGGCAAGCGATACCGAAATCACAACCCCTCTACCCGACGACGATTTACCTTTCTAGTATAAAAGCGAACTCCGGCAAAGCCGGAGTTCATTATTTTTTTACCAAGGTTATAGGAAATCTATTTTGTAGCCTCATCCATTATTAGCTGTGCCAACTCGTTAGCCTTACTGGGCGATTTGGCTTCGGCATAAATTCGAATAATAGGCTCGGTGTTCGATTTGCGCATGTGTACCCAACCCTCTGCAAAGTCGATGCGCAAACCGTCGATGGTATTTATTTGCTCATTCGAAAATTTGGCCATGAGACGTTCAAGAACCGCATCGGGATTTAACCCCTGTCTGAGCTCCAGCTTGTTTTTTGAAATGAAGTAGTTAGGGTATTGCTGTCGAATCTCCGAACACTTTTTACCGCTTTTTGCAAGCAGAGTGAGGAATAATGCAATACCCACAAGGGCATCGCGACCGTAGTGCAGCTCAGGTAGTATAACCCCACCATTACCCTCGCCACCAATAACAGCGTTTACCTCTTTCATTTTGGTAACCACGTTTACCTCGCCTACCGCGGAGGCAAAGTATTCCTTGCCGTATTTAAGGGTGATATCGCGCAGGGCGGCAGTGCTTGACAGGTTCGATACCGTGTTACCGGGTTTCTGGCTAAGTACATAATCGGCACAAGCAACAAGGGTGTACTCCTCGCCAAACATAGTGCCATCCTCATTAATAATGGCAAGCCTATCCACATCGGGGTCTACCACAAAGCCCACATCGGCTTTGCGTTCCTTTATCACCTGTGATATCTCTGTTAAATGTTCGGGAAGCGGCTCGGGGTTGTGCGGAAAATCGCCAGTGGGGTCGGTATACAGCTCAATGATATCCTTTACACCTAAGGCTTTTAGTAGCCGTGGTAGCGCTATTCCGCCAACAGAGTTGACACAGTCAATTGCAACCCTAAAGTTTGCTTTGCCAATAGCATCAATATCAACGTATTTAAGGTTGATAATGTGCTCAATGTGTTCGTCTATGTAGGAATACTCTTCGTTGGTTACGCCAAGGTTGTCGATATCGGCAAATGAAAAGTTTTCGCTATCTGCTATTTCAAGAACTTTTCTGCCATCGGTGTCCGAAAGGAATTCGCCTTTCTCGTTTAGTAGCTTGAGGGCGTTCCACTGACGGGGATTGTGGCTAGCAGTTAGAATAATTCCCCCATCGGTTTTCTCATGTATTACCGCCATTTCAACAGTGGGCGTTGTGGCAAGTCCAAGGTTAAGTATATCTACTCCACATCCCATGAGTGTTCCAACTACCAAATTGTTAACCATCTCGCCTGAAATGCGCGCATCGCGACCTACTACAACCCTGCAACGCTTACCATTATTACGTTGTTTCAACCACTCGGCATATGCCGATATGAACCTGACAATATCAATAGGGGTAAGGTTTTCACCAACTCCACCGCCTATAGTTCCGCGTATTCCTGATATCGATTTAATGAGAGCCATTTTGGTTTGAATTTGTAGCGCAAAGTTAGAAAAATAGTTGTATGTAGGGGGGATATCTTACCTTACTTGTGTTTTGCTAAAATATGTTATGCTTGCGTTATTTGTTTTGCTTGGTTTTGAAGAGCAGTCAAAAAATAATTAAATTTGGGAATAGCATGTATTTGAGTTAGCCATGGGCCGATTAAAAGTAATTATTCTGTTAATTCTTCTATTTTCAAATGGGCTTTTTGCCCAAAAGGTGAGCCTGGTTTTAAGCGGTGGCGGAGCAAAGGGGTTAGCCCACATTGGGGTTATTAAAGCTCTGGAGGAAAACGGAATTCCAATCGATAACGTTTCGGGTACTTCGATGGGTGCCATAATTGGCGGCCTTTATGCCATGGGTTATTCCCCCGATGAGATGGTTGAAAAGTTTAAAACACGCGACTTTTACAACTGGAGCAAGGGTATAATAGGGGAATCGCTCAAGTACAACATTAACGATTTCTCGTTAACCGATGCCGAAAATCTTAGTGTTGGGCTTATGCTCACATCAAAGGGCATAAAGCCCAAGGTTGCATCGAGTTTCATCCCCACCGTTGGGATGGATATTGCCTTTGATGAACTTTTTGCTCAGGGTACTGCCGTTTCAGGGGGCGATTTCAATAACCTTTTTGTGCCCTTTAGGTGCAACGCCTCCGTTGTGGTTAGTAAAAAAATTGTTTATTTCCGAAATGGCGACTTAGGTAGAAGCATTAGGACTTCAATGACTTTTCCGCTTTACTTTAAGCCTATTTATGTTGATAGTTTACTACTTTTCGATGGGGGAATCTATAACAACTTCATGTGGCCTGAGGCCTTAAAGGAGTTTTCGCCCGATTTCATTATTGGTAGCAAGGTGGCTAACGACTCTAAAAGCCCCTCGGACGACGACCCCTTTGAGCAGCTCGAGGCTATGATTGTAGGTATGACCAACTATGATATTCCCGATTCTATAGGGATTGTTATTGACACCCGATTGTCAAACGTTAGCCTTTTAGATTTTGAAAGGGTTGATGAGATTGTTGGTTTAGGGTACCAATCTGCAATTAACCTAATGGATAGTATTAAGGCTAAGGTTTACCGTAGGGTCCCCCTCGATAGCCTTACCCATGCCCGCAAAAAGTTTCGTGAAAAACTTCCACCATTATACATATCGCAAATAAGCGTTTTGGGGTTGAATCCTAAGCAGCAAAAGTATATCGACAAGGTGTTAATAAACAAGTTCAGCATTATTACCTTTGATAGGTTTAAGGTTAACTACTACCGGTTAATGTCCGATAAAGTGTTTACTCGTCTTCAACCCCAGTTCGTTTACGATAGGAATAGCGGACTTTTTGATGTGAAAATGCAAGCCACGCTTAACCGGTACCCCAGTCTTGGTTTAGGTCTGAGCCTTTCATCAGATATTGGCAATGAGGGCTTTTTTTCCGTTACCCACAACTGGTTAACCAGGACATCGAATACCCTGTACGGCAATATTTATTTCGGAAAATTTCACAGTAGCGCAAGGCTAACAGCCATGAAAACCTTCCCGTCGCGAATACCAATCTCGCTGGTTTCGACCCTTGTAGCCAACCGTTACGATTACCATAGCGGTAATCCGGTTCCTTTTTTTGAGGATGTGAAACCTGCCTATGCCATTCAGGAAGAGACCTTTGCCACTATCGCATTGCGCTTTAGCCATACAAGTGCGCTGAACACATCAATGTTTATAACGAGTGGTGAAAAGCTGGATGAGTATTACCAAACCGAAAACTACTACTCATTCGATATTCCCGATAAAACCCGTTTCCGGTTCTTGAAGGGTGGAATTAGGCTGGAAAAAAATACCCTGAACCATAAGCAGTATGCCAATCGGGGGCGACATCAGCTAGTATCGTTATCGGGGTACTACGGACACCAAATTCATAAACCCGGTACAACTGCCATGCAACTGTCGGAATTTGACGATTATCAATCGTTTATCACTGCATACCTTCACAATGAGAGTTACCATAGGATATTTGGACAGATTTTCTGGCTTGGCCTTTACCTGGACGGTTACTGGTCGTCGCAACGATTTTTCGATAATTACTGGGCAACAATTCTATCAATGAACCAGTTCTCGCCAACCCCGCATTCGCGAATATTGTTTTTAAAGGAGCTTCGTTCAAACAAGTATGTTGCTTTGGGTTTATCGCCGATTGTTGATTTTGGCAGTAATGTGAGTTTCCGATTCGATGCTTTTGTTTATCAGCCTTATAAAGCCATATTGGCCGATAGCAATGGTTTAGCCTACTACGGCGATGCCTTTAAAAGCAGGGAGTATTTGATGTCGGCCTCGGTAATTTATAATTCTCCGGTAGGCCCAGTAACAATATCGGTATCGCATTACCCCAGAAACAAGGGCAAAAATTTCTTTTTTAATTTGTCGTTTGGATACTCGTTGTTTAACCCAAGGGTTTTTGATAACTAACGGTTTGCCTCGAGCAGGTTGCGCATTTTCTGGATTAGCACTTCAATCTGGAAAGGTTTGCTGATGTAATCGTCCATTCCGGCGGCTAAACATTCTTCCCGGTCGCCCATGAGTGCATTAGCAGTTATGGCAATAATAGGGGTGTGCGAGTTTGTGCTTGCCTCAATTTCCCGAATCTTTTTAGCTGCCGTGTAGCCATTCATGATTGGCATTTGAACATCCATCAGTATGATATCGTACTTGCTGGTCCCAAATTTATCCAATGCCTCTTTGCCGTTTACTGCTACATCAATATTTTTAACCAGCTTTTTAAGGCTAAGTAATACAATCTTCTGGTTAATTAGGTTGTCCTCAACCAGCAAAACATTAGCGTTTTCTAAGCTTACATCCGATGTGGGCAACTTCTCAGCCTTGCTAATTTCAGAAGTTACGGGTACGGTTTCATCAACACCTTTCCCCTTGCCCTCAGGTTGTTGGATTTCTTCTTTTAGCGATGTGGGAACTTTAAGTAGCCTGATGTTGAAGTTTATTTGTGATTCCTGCGATGTTAGCTTAACATTTAGTTTGCCCCCATTTTCACGAATAAGCTTGGCTGCAATTTTTAGGTCGAGCATCTCAATAAATACCTGGTTACTCAGTGCGGTTGAGCTATCGGCTAGGGTAGTTGACGATACACCATCGGCATGGTGCAGGAGTAATGGGGTGTTTGTTTTGATTTCAGTATAAATGTCAATTCCATCGCCGGCTTCCTGCATTTTATTGATCTTAATATCAAGTATTACCTTTTGGCTACTTTTGTTTTTAATGATACTCTCCACAATGTTTAGGAAAATCTGCTTTAGCTTAACGGGGTCGCCAAGTAGGTTTTTGGGAAGGCGCTCGTCATACTTAAAGGAAAAACTAACAGTGCCCGATTGGGTTGAAAAGAGGCGGAATGTGTTGTTTACCGTATTTTGAAGGTCGAATGGCACGAGTACATCGGAGTCTTTTGGCATCTCGCTTATGGATAGGTCAATCATACTGTTCAGGGTGCTCATAAGGTTATTTGATGAAGCTTGAATGGTATCAATCATATCCTTGAGCTTCTCTTCCTGAATTTGGTTTGACAGTATGTTTGAAATTATGACAATGTTATTGAGCGGTGTTCTTATGTCGTGCGAAAGCTTGGCAAGATTCTCGGTTCGTTTTTTTATGTCATTTTGAAGTTCAATGCTTTTTCTTTCCAACTCTTGTAATTGTTTAGTTCTGATGAACCAAAGCAGCGATAGAGCGGTTAGGTAAACAATAAATCCAACGCTAATGAAATAACGGTTTTCATAAAAAATATTTTCGTTGGGTAAGCCAATAAAAGGTAGGATAAAAAGAACTATGGTGAGTAATGCTGTAAATACTACAAGTATCACCGATGCTTTATTGAATGTAGTAGAGCTAAAAAACATCAGGGGTAATAACATTGTAACTGCAAGCAGCATAAGGTTGTTTGAACCCAGAAGTATATTAACCAAAATTCCTATAGCAAAAATGTAAGAAATGCCAAGCCCAATACTGCCAAAGCGGTTTGAGCGGTAAAGCATAAAAAGTAAAACCAGAGCTACGAAAAATGTAGAAAAATTAAGGATTGAAACAGGTATAGATGATTTAAGCGATGCAATGGCTAGGATTATGAAAATGAGCAGTGAAGGAATAGCAATAAGGTTAAGCTGTATAATCTTATCGGCAAAATCTTTCGATTTGTTTGTTTCAACACCAAACGATAAAACCTCTATGAGTTTATTGGCTATTTTCATCTGAAATGATTTTTCAATTAAATCAACAATCCAAATATAGCAATATTTTGAATTAATAGGCTAATATAATTCAGTTCAAGTTTTCACAAAAATTCGAAAAGCCAAACTTTGAGAGATTGGTAGCGGTGTTAAAAGAACACCTTGTGGATTACGTTTAAAATGGCAAGGCCTCCTAGGGTGAAAATTACAGCACCCGAAATTTTATTGATCCACCAGAGTTGCTTTAGCCTAAAGTGCCTGCGAAAGTAGTTTACGGTAGATGTAAGTATATACCACCAGAGAGCACCGCCAAGGAAAACTCCAGCGAGCGCTATTAGGTTCACCCATATACTTTGGTCGTGGCTAATTACTCCCGCTGTGGCAAAAAGGGCTATAAAAAAGAAAACGGCGAGAGGATTGGAGCCAGTTAGTAGAAGAACCGACATAAAGTCTTCAAGCAAATTGCTCTTTTTGCGTTTGTTCCGTTTAAGCTGCGAAATTGGATTTGTAGCGAAAATCTTTAAACCAAGTAAAACTACAATAACTCCGCCAATCAGTTCGATAATTGTTTGTCGTTCTTCCAGAAAGCTGATTATGAACGAAAGGCTAAACCCTGCAATGGCAGCAAAAAGGGTATCGGCAGTGGCTGCGCCTAAACCAGAAAGGAAACCGCTAATTTTACCCTTGTTGATAGTTCGTTGTACGCAGATAACCCCAATGGGCCCAAGCGGTATGCTTGCAGCCAATCCTATAATCATTCCTTTGATTAGCAGGGTTAAAAGCATGGTAGTTCCGTTCATAGATGCGGTGCAAATATACCAATAATTAGCAAATAACTGACCGTTATGTTTTGGGAATTGAGAAATAGTGTTAAACTAAAGCGTATTTTTTACTAAAAGCCTTGGCTCAAGCATTTCGAGCATGGCATACTTGACTCCCTCGCGCCCAAAGCCTGAGTTTTTAATTCCACCGTATGGCATATGGTCTACCCTAAAGGTTGGGACATCGTTAATAATTACGCCGCCAACACGTAACTCATTGAATGCAAAATTCATTTCATCGAGCTGATTGGTGAAAATGCCTGCCTGCAACCCATATTCCGATTGGTTTATGAGGTTTACTGCTTCGTGAAAATTGGTGTAGGGTTCAAGTGTAACAACAGGGCCAAAAACCTCCTGGGCGCAAACCTTCATGCTGCTGGTGGTGTTGGTAAGAACTGTGGGCGGGAAAAATGAGCCCTGGCGTTTACCCCCGAGCAATAGTCTAGCGCCAGCCTCAACCGCTTCGTTCACCCATTCCTCTACTCTAATTGCATTTTCCTCGTCAATCATTGATGAAATGTCGGTGTCGGTGTCCAACGGGTTCCCATTCTTTAGTTTTACAGCGCCTTGTATGAACTTTTCGGAAAAGGCTGTGAAAACCGATTGATGTACATATATACGCTGGGTGTGAATGCATACCTGACCAGCATAGGCAAAGGCTCCGCTCAGGCACTTGGTAACGGCCTGTTCAAGGTTGGCAGATGGAGTTACTATTACACCTGCGTTGCCACCAAGTTCAAGCACCACGCGCTTATGACCAGCCTGGCTTTTCATTTTCCAACCAACCTGTGGCGAACCGGTAAAGGATAGTAAGGCAAACCTAGGATCGGTTACCAGCTTGTTACCAACCTCGCGGTTAGTGGGTAGTATAGATAGCGCACCCTTGGGAAGCGAAGTGGAACTCACTACCTCTGCAAGTTTTAGTGACGATAGGGGAGTTGAACGGGCTGGCTTTAAAATAATTGGACAACCAGCCGCAATAGCGGGTGCTATTTTATGAACGCTAAGGTTCAGGGGGAAATTGAATGGTGCTATACCTGCAATTAGCCCAATAGGAAAGTACTTTACCAGTCCCTCTTTGCCTTTCCCTTGCGGTGTCCAATCGATACGTATGAGCTCTGCAGGCGGCCTTTTGGCTTCTTCGGCTGCAATAATAAATGTTTGTATAGCCCTGTCAATTTCACCATAGGCAAGTTTAATGGGTTTACAAGCCTCCAAGGCTAGTGTTTTAGCAAAATCATCGCGCTTTCCCTTTATCCCATGAGCAATTTGCATTAAAATCTCGTATTTTTCATAGGCAGCCAACTCAGCCATTGGGCGCTCCGCTTGCTGTGCAAGCAGTATTGCCTGTTCAAGTTCTTTCTCTCCTGCAAGATGAACCTTGGCAATGGGAGAATTGTCCCAAGGACAATGAACTTGGTAAGTCTCATTTGTGGAAATGAATTCACCCCCAATGTATGGGAATATTTCGGGTAAAGCCATAGCTAGCAAGTTTTAAATTTCACCCAAAAATAGCTTTAAATGGATTAGTTCGAACGGCAAATCGTTTATCTTTACACATGGTTTTTAAAACAACATCCACCATGCAGCTAAAAAATCTGTTTAAATCCAATTTATTTCTGATGTTTCTTTCGGGGTTGCTTTTAGCGCTCCCATGGTATGAGGGTTTACCCAGCTACACCATTTTTTTTGCGTTTGTTCCCCTCTTTGTGTCATACTATAGGCTGGTTGAGCAAAAAGCTGGTTTTTGGAAAATATTTAGGTATGTATACCTCTCTTTTTTCACCTGGAATATTTTAGCTACATGGTGGATATATAATGCTACTGCAATTGGAGCCGTGTTGGCTGTTTTCATTACTGCTATGCTAATGACCACTGTTTTCAGTATTTACCATTTCATTCATATAAATACGAGTAAAACCATTGGTGCTTTTGCGTT
Organism: Tenuifilum sp. 4138str; assembly: GCF_041102575.1. Lineage (NCBI taxonomy): Bacteria > Pseudomonadati > Bacteroidota > Bacteroidia > Bacteroidales > Tenuifilaceae > Tenuifilum > Tenuifilum osseticum. Next base: position 131,559 of record NZ_JBGCUE010000003.1, read on the forward strand.
TATAACTCTTTGGATTGCCTGGGAGCAGTTTTTTCATAATTCCGAAATAACCTGGCCATGGCTAACCCTTGGCAATAGCTTAGGTAATCATCCTATGGTAATCCAGTGGTACGAGTACACAGGTGTGTTGGGCGGTTCCCTTTGGATTTTAGTGGTTAACTTTTTTATTCTTTCACAGATAACCGCTTATCGCGACAGAATTTATGGTCGCATTGCATGGTTCTTTTCCGATGTTCTGCTCTTTTTTACAATCCCCTTTGCTCTGTCGCTTTACATCTACTTTAACCACGAGGAGAAGGGCGAAAAAGTGAATGTGCTCATTGTTCAACCCAACATTGATCCCTACAACGAAAAGTTTAGCGGGTTAACTAATGAGCAGCAAATGGATATCATGCTTAATCTTGCTGAAGAGAACATTGACAGTACCATTCGCTATGTGGTATGCCCTGAAACGGCCATCGACGACCGTATTTGGGAGCATCAGCTGGCGGATAACGAGAGTGTAAAAAGGCTGAAAGCCTTTGTTGATAGGCATCCCAGGGTGATGTGGATAACCGGTTTGGTATCTCTCAAACTATATGAGCCGAACGAGCCATTATCGCATACTGCACGAAAGCTGCCTTACGATGAAAGATACTACTACGATAGGTATAACTCAGCCATTCAGGTCGACACTTTGTTCAATTTGCCCATTTATCACAAATCGAAGTTAGTGGTTGGGGTTGAGATGATGCCCTACCCGCAATACCTTAAGTTTCTTGAGAAACTTTCAATCGATTTAGGTGGGATTACCGGGAGTTTAGGCACCCAGCCCTATAGAGGTGTTTTCCGTTCAACCGATGGCAAGTGTGGCGTAGGGCCGATAATCTGCTACGAATCGGTTTTTGGGGAGTATGTGGCAGGTTATGTGCAAAATGGGGCAAACCTACTCTTTGTGATTACAAACGATGGTTGGTGGGGCGATACACCGGGCTACAGGCAACACTTATCGTTCTCTCGCATTCGCGCAATTGAGATGCGCCGTTCAATAGCCCGTTCAGCCAATACCGGTATATCGGCCATCATAAACCAGCGCGGCGAGGTTGTTGATTCCCTTGGCTGGTGGAAGCGGGGAGTAATAAAGGGTTCCGTATATGCCAATAATGATTCAACCTACTATTCCCGTCATGGCGATTATATAGGAAATATATCAGCGTTTATGGCTTTGCTCTCGTTTGCCTACGGTATTTCAAGGTTCCTGATGCGAAGGAAGGAACAGGAGTTGTAATAAAGGGCAAACTATATTACTTAGGCCAAAGGGGGAAATATTCCCGAGGTACAAAATGGCTAAAATTTGTGACAGCCCATCAAGCCTGGGCTATTGTGTATTAATCATAACCTTGCCTACTTCCTGAATTTCCTGATGAATTCCTCAACCTCTGGTACGCCACCTTGGTAAATGAGGTAGCCGTTATAGGGTTCACGTGGGGTAATTTCATCGTTAATGGGGGTAAGCATCAGGCGTTTCACTTCCTCGGGGTCATCGGTTTGGCCAAGCACCCAACCCAATTTGATGTAGGCAGTTTCGGGGAGCATGTTCTCGGCGGGGATGATTCCCTTGGCCATCAGGTCGCGACCGGTGTCGTACACGTACATGTGGGCATACCCCCAAAGGGTTTGAACGGTCATGAACATGTGAACACCCTTCTTTTTAGCCCGCTCAATGGCGGGGTATAGAGGTTTGTTAACGTGGCCAAGTCCTGTCCCGGCAATTATTATACCCCTATATCCATTATCGACCAATGAGTCGATAATATCGGGTTTCATATTTGGGTAGTAGTACACTATCGATACTTTTTCTTCAAAGTAGGGAAGTATTTTGGCTTTTCTGTCCTTACGGCGGTGGTTGTAGGTGTCCTTAATGGGTTTAACGCCATCCTTTAGGCTAACGGTTGCCAGCGGCGTATCGCCAATGGTACGGAAGGTGCTGCGGTACGAGGAGTGCATTTTACGTACCCTTGTGCCCCTGTGAAGGAATCCGTACTCGTCGGAGGTGGGGCCAAACATACATACCATTACCTCGGCAATATCGGAATGGCCTGCTGTGTATGCAGCATGCATCAGGTTAAGCGCTGCATCGCTGCTGGGGCGGTCGCTACTTCGCTGGGAGCCAACCAGTACAATGGGGATTGGTGAGTTTTGAACCATAAAGGTGAGTGCCGCTGCAGTATGGCTAAGGGTGTCGGTGCCATGACCAATTATTATTCCATCAATCCCGTTTTCAATCTCTTTGCCAATGGCTATTGCAAGTGCCTTGTACTGCTCTGGGCCCATGTTCTCACTAAATACTGCAAATAACTTCTCTGTTGATAGGTTGCAAATATCGGCTAGTTCGGGTACAGCGCCGTATAGTTCGCCAGGCGAGAATGCTGGTATTACAGCTCCAGTTCGGTAATCGAGTCGCGATGCAATAGTACCTCCGGTTCCCAGCAGCTTAACCTTGGGAAGGTTAGGGGTGTATGGAAACTCCTTTTCTGGAATTTTATAGGTGGCCTTGTAGTACCCCACCTCTTTCATGGCTTTAATTGTAAAAATGTCGATGCCGATATTGTAACCCGTTGCTATCTTTAGCACAATGTGAGTGTCATCGTCGTTTTCGGCACGGGGTAAAACAGTACCCTGAAACTCACCTCGGGTAGTTTCAATGATGGCTTTTCCCCAAACCCTAACGTTGAACTTTTTTAGAACTTCAAGCGCACGGCCTTTATATCCCTGAAAAATATCTTCCATAATCTTTTGGTTATTCATTGAGTTTTTAGCTAATTCGTTGCTTTATCCTTGAGTGCAATACGGCAGGGTCAACATTCCCCAGTGCTTGCTTATGCAGCTGTCCCATTACCCAATTTATAGCATTCTCCGGCTTATCCTTTTTGGCAATCTTTATCTCCTTGAATTTTTCAATGAGGTAATCTACAGGAGCAAGCAGTTCTTCCTCGGTCTTTCGCTTGAAGTTGATACTGGTTAGTACCGAGTTGAAATCCATGTTGGGGTACTGGTAAACAACCGGAAGCATAAGCTTAGCTATGGAGTGATGCAGCTTGTTCTCTTTAATGAAACGGAATAGTTCTACAATTCGGGAGTAGTTAAAATCCTTATGTTTAGGGTATTTCCCTTCAATTCGTTTCAGCTTATGCCCAAGCAGTGAACCTACATAGCGCGAAGGGAATCCCAACCCAACAATTTCCTCGATAACCGGAACCAGGTTTCGCCTTAACAGGAAGGGATGGGCATCCTCAGGAATTTGCATTTGGGCAAGCTGTTGGAAACGGCGCCAGATGTCGACAGGTAATCGCTCACGCAATTTTTCAATATAGGCCTCGTCCAGAGGAATGGGGGCTGAGTCGGTATCGGGGTACATGCGGTCGGCACCGGGTAGAACGCGTTCAAAAATGGTTGTTCCATCGGTAAGCGGGCGGCGGGTTTCGCGTGGAACCCCCTCAAAGGCCATGCGGCATCGCTCCTCAATGGTTTCAATAGCTGTTGGGATATCGTTGGCGGGGCCCCAAATAAGTACAATTGCGTCGTCGGGTGAGGCTTTGAGCAGCGATGCTAAACGTGTAGTGTCGCTTTCAGAAAGCGGAATTTCCAAATCCTCATTACTGGTGATGTTGGGTCGTTCAATGCAGGCTATAACCTTGAGCCTATCAGCTAGTTCATTGGTGAAGCACTTTCCTGGCTGGGTGAAATGCGAGAGTATGCCATGGAATGCCGGAAGGGCAATTGCTACAACCTTGTAACCCATATCGGCAAACCTATTTGCAACCGCATGCTCAATTCCTTGTGAGTAGGGGTCGATTTCAATATGGCGCATTACCCACTTTTCGGGCGATGGCAAGCGCTCCAAAAGCAGTTTTCTGATGTGGAGTAGCGCCCACTGTCTGAAACACTCATTATGCGAAAGCATTGGTAGCCACTTGTTATGCGAAACTCCCTTGATTTCCACACGTGTTCCACCCTCGCAGCTTACGTTTGTGTCCTGTCGTGCAGCACCAATACCAGTACGAACCTTGCCGGTACTACGGTTCAGAAACCGAATATAGTCAGCAGCCTCGCGGAGCTCATCGGGAGTAAGGCACTGAGGATGCGTAACGGTTTCAATTAGCGGCATGCCCAACCTGTCGGTTTTGTATATGCGACGATGCCCAACATCTGAGATTTCACGACAGGCATCTTCCTCAATACTGAGCTGGATTAGTCCAACCTTTTTATTCTTTAGCTGAATCTGACCCTCAACACCCAGAATGGCGGTTCGTTGGAATCCGGTTGGGATGGAGCCGTCCAGGTATTGCTTACGGGTAATGTGAACCTCGCCCACAATGTTGAACTTGCAAAGCAATGATATTTCAAGAGCTATTTCCAGCGCCTCTCGGTTTATGGGAAAAGGAGGCGTGTCGTCAATTTCATAAGTGCAGGTGGTTTTGTTGTTTATGCGGTAAACAATCTCCTTTCGGGTTTTAAACTCCATAAGGGCAGTACCGTCGTATTCGCCCATTTCGCTGAGGGTTGGTCGCATATGGCGAATAATTTCCGCATGGTAGTCATTATCGTCGTGGTAAATGCCTGCCGGACAGCGGCAGAATAGTTTTTGCTTGGTTTTGAGTTGCTGATGAACTTCAAGCCCCGATTTGAATCCAATGCGTTCATAATCCTTAGGGGTGGCCTCGGCTCGGGTTACATAGCCAATAGCCTTCATGGTTTCCCGGTAGTTCTTTTGTGGGTCGAAATGCTTACCGGGCGTTTGTTTTTTGGCCATTTTGGTTTAGGTGTGGGTTGGTTAACAGCCTTCTAAGTTAAAAAACTGCTAGGAATTTCCAAATGATTTATCAGTGCAATGTGATTGCTAGAAAAATTGCGTATAATTATTAAGTAACAGAAAATTAACTTTTTAGTGGTTTTTTGTTGATGATTTATCGGAATTTTAAATTGAAATGATTGCTAGTGGCATAGTGTTTGATGCTAGTTAAATGTTTTTCTCTGGTTTTGCAATTATTTTGAAACCATTCAAAATGTAATCTAAAACCAAACCAAAATCCAATCTAAAAAAATCAACCGCCCCAAAAGGGGCGGTTTTTTTATGCTAAAAGCAAATAAAGTGCAGGCTTAAAAAGGTGTGGCAATGAAGTTTACCCTAATGAATTTCGATGGGACAGCAGCGGTCTAGAAACGAAAAAGCTCAGGCATAGCCTGAGCCAAATCACTTAGAAAGATTGAAACACTACTTTACAGTTGCTTCCATTAAAGTTTTAATGGCCTTTTCGAGTTGCTGGTCGCGTCCCTTAGGTGCAACTGATGGTTCATTCATTATCACGTAATCGGGAATTGCTTCAACATTTTCCATCCAAACACCATACATATCTTTGGCACTGACCGGTACCATACCCCAGCGGATTTGATTATCCTGAAGTGTTTCCCAACCAGCAAAGCTACATGTGCCAGGAACAGGCATTCCTATAAGTTTCCCAATGCCCAATTGCTTGTAGCCACAGGCAAAGCAACTACCATCGCTGTAGTTTGCTTCGTTTACAAGTGCTACAGTTGGTTTTGTCCACCGGAAAGTTGGCTCGGAGCCAAGTTCGCGAACGTGGTTATGGTATGTGATAAACTTAGTGCCGGTAAAAAACATAGCCAAATCCGAAACCAGGTCGCCACCACCATTGAAACGGGTATCAACCACTACGCCTGACCTGTCGTAATACTTTCCCATCATTTCGCCATAAATATTGCGGTATGGGCCATCGCTCATCCCGGGAATATGGACGTAACCCAATATGCCCTTGCTCAACTTTTCTACCTCATCGGCGTTACGCTTAACCCAACGGCGGTATAGCAATCGGGACTCCTGGGATAGGTTTGTAGGTTTCACTGTAACCTGTCTTTCCTTTCCATTGCTTAGTTCTGTAAGGGTGAGTAGAATATACCTATCGGCTTTTCGATTCAGGTAGTATGCCCAATCCTTATCGGTTCCAATGGTATTCCCGTCAATTGCAGTAATAATGAAGGGTGTAGAGAGGTTTAGTTCCTTACGGTCAAGTGGCCCCCCAAGCAGAATCTCATCAACCCTAATGCCTTGCCCCTGATAGGTTACATCGGGTATAATACCAAGCGAAGCGGTTTGGTCACCATTGGGGTTGTTGAGGTAGAAGCGTGCACCTGAATGCGATACGTTAAGTTCGCCAAGCAGTTCGCTGAGCAGCTCTGCAAACTCAAAACCGTTTCCTATATGGGGGAGGAATTTCCGGTAGTGCTCTGCCATGAAATTCCAGTCAATGCCATGGTATGTGGTAGTGTAAAACCCTTTTCGGGTTCTGATAACCACATGTTCATACATGGCTTGCCTTTCGGCATCGGTGTTAACTGTAAGCTCTGCTGCTATTTTTAATGCTTCCCGTTTACCCTTGTCTACATCAACCCTATAGATTTTGCCATCGGCAAGCATGAACATGTTTTTTTCGTCCTTATCCCAGTAAAGCTTAGCATAATCAACATCCATCTCAACAAGGATTTTTGCCTCTTTCTCACGGATGTTCATCGACCAAAGGTTGTAACCCTTATCGTAGCGGGCAAGGTAGTAAAGGTTTTCGCCATCCTTGCTCAGTAGGGCATCGGCAATATCGGCTGAGGATGTGGTCAGGCGTGCTGAACGATACTCAAAGCCTTCCCAGTCGAACTTCAATGAGCTGTCAACCTTTTCATTATCTTTTTTATCCTTATCCTTTTTACCCTTTTTATCGTCAACCTTTTGTTGCTTAGCTTCTTTCTGTTTATCCTCAATTGCTTTCAGCAAGTTGTACTCGTCCTTACTAAGCCTGAATTTATCCCATGAGTCGCGGGTAAGGAAAAGTGTGTAAACATCGCTTTGACGCTCACCGCTATTGGCGTAACTTCTAAGCCCATCGCGAGTTGAAAGCCAAAGAACCTGCTTGCCACCATTTGACCAGCGAGGGGTAAAATCGTCGTAACCATTTTGTGTAAGATTCCTGAAAGGTTCAGAACCATCGGCGGGTATGACAATTATCTCGTTGTTGGACATGGTTGGTGAGTATTCAACCAGGAGCCAGTGGCTATCGGGGCTCCAGCAAAAGCGTTGGTCGCCATCGCTCATGTAGTATAGTTCCTTTGATGTGAGTAATGTTTTTGCTGATTTGCTTTCCAAATCTAAAACCTTAAGGGTTGTTCTATCCTCAATGTATGCCAACTTTTTGCCGTCGGGTGAGGGGAGGGGCTGGTAGTTGTCGTGTTCGTTACTAATCAGCAATTCCTCATTAATTAGGGTTGATGCAAAAAAGAAGGGTTCCTCCGGGCGAACACGCGAAGCTTTAAATATTTGCCAGCGGCCCTCCCGCTCACTTGCATATACCAGGCTTTTACCATCGGGAGTAAAGGCTACAAAGCCTTCCTGTTCAGGGGTTTGGGTTATTCGTTTTGTAAAAGCCCCCTCTACCGAGGTTACAAATACATCGCCTCGTGCAATGAAAGCAACCTCTTTGCCATCGGGCGACACGGAAAGTTCGCGTATGTTTCCGCTAAGTGTTACTGTTTGCTCAGGGTTCTGCTGGAAGTCGCGATTTATCTTTATTTCTACTTTATTGCTAATTCCATTATTACCCATAGTGTATATGGAACCATCGTAGCCAAAGCAAAGTGTTCCGTTTTGGCTGACGCTTAAAAAACGAACCGGATGGGTGGTAAAGTTGGTAACCTGCTTAACCTCCGATGAGTTGGATAGTGAAAGTTTGAATACATTAAAATTACTATCCTCACGGATGAAGTAAATTACTGAATCGCCAGGAGCAAAAACCGGATTACGATCCTCACCCTTATAGCTTGTGATCTGTTTGTATTCCTGGGTTTGGGTGTTGTATATCCAGATATCGCGTGCAATAGAAGAAAGGTGATGCTTGCGAAACTCATTCTCGCCGCCTTTCTTATCGTGAAAGGCTAAAAGCTTCCCATCGCCTGAGACCGATACCCATTCTGCGGGAACGGGTAGAACCTGATTTACCAAGCCCCCGTTGACCGGAACGGAATAAAGTTCAGGTTGCGATGCGGTTGGGTATAGGCGGCTGGAGGCCATGTCGTATCGTGCGGCACCGAATAGCACATGCTTGTCGTCGGCTGTAAAGGCGTAGGGTAACTCATCGGCTGAATGGTAGGTTAAACGTTTGGGTTCCCCACCCCTGGATGGTACAATAAACACATCCATATTCCCATACCTATTCGAGGCAAAGGCAATGTAATCGCCGTTGTGACTCCATACCGGTAGGTAATCGTGTGCCGGGTTAGCTGTCAATGCTACTGCCTCGCCTCCGCTGGCAGAAACCGTGTAAATATCACCCTTGTAAACAAATGCAATGGTTTTTCCATTAGGCGAAATGGCTGGGTAACGATACCATTCTACTTGGTCTTGGGAACTGCTTGATATTGATATGCTCGCAAGAGTTAAGGCGAAAAGTATTTTAGTGAATTTCATTTTGGTATGTTTTAAAAAGTTCGTTTAGTCATACTCTAAATTAAACCGCTTATCCAGTTAATGGTTTAAAATGTTTAGTTTTATTTAAAAATTGATAATTTTGAAGATAAAATTATGAAATAATGTTTTCGCTCAGTAATACTGAACTTGTTTTTGAAGGAAGAAGCAATGCCTCGCTCCGCTACGAATCCTTTATTCTTTTCATTCTTTCCAAAAAAATGCTGGCAAAGTCCTTAATTCTATTCTCAATTTTTGCCAAAAGGTTAAAAATTTTTAGGGATTTTCCGGGTAAACTTTTAGTAAAACAATTTTTTAGCCACAATTCCATAGATGAGCTAAAAGGAATTTCTACCGAAAATTTTCACAATAGAATTCTATCCTGCATTTTGCCAGTTTCAAGCGGAAATGGTTCAGCGGTCAATTTGTTATCGGATTTAGCCAACGATAAATATGATATTCCGGGGTTGGAATTCCTTTTTCTTAATGTTGACGATTACATAGAACCCCGCATTCTTAGCCTGGTATCAAACGATGGATTTTTGAATCAGGTCGATAAGAAAGCTTTTCAATCATTTACTGATTATGTTGATACGCTATGCGAAATTGCAAGTAGAAATAACAAATCGATAATCCTATATACAGCCAATTTTGCAGGTTTTTCAGCAATTCATGCAATAGCCATTGACTTAATGCAACGGTATAACACCCAAAAAGTAACGGTATTTTTACTTTTCCATTTGTGCCATCTTAACTCACAAAACAGAATAGTTGACCTTGTAAGAAGGGGCTCAAGCCAAGGTTTTACCCCTGGTATTGCAATTGCCAAGTATTTAACCACAGAGTATGTGAATAAAAAGTTTGTCGATAATAGCCACAACGACTCTAGCTGTCATGGTTTTAATCAGACCAAGCGAGTGTTTTATGAGGTAACTAAATTTCTGCTAAATAACATCGATCATGTTTCAGCATTACTGATTAGCCACAACCCCGATAATATACTTTACCTTACATCGCTTATGGAGGGATGTGGTGTAGGGTATAGCAATAAGAATGTTACCTTTTTGCAACGTTACGGAATGGCAAAATCCTTAACATTAAACCTTGCCAACAGGGGATATAATGTTGCAACAATTATACCCCACGGTAACTTAACTGATACATTACGATGGATGCATAGACTTTATGGCTTCGACCCGTCGTTGCCAAATATTCTTACCGAGCAGCGTTTTGCCATTCTAAGAGAGCTCAATAGGCGCAAATTTGAAAATTGATACATTATGAAGTTCGATAACCAGGATACTGTATATGGAATCCACTCCCTGAAACTTGTTTTAGCGGTAGTGGTGGTAATTGTTATTGTATTAATGTATTTAACATCAATTCCCGATTACATTGAGAGTAGTATTGGAATTAGCCAGGGATGGGTGATAGCCATTGTTGTAATACTTTACCTTATGTTTTTTGGGTATTTTATTTGGATGGATGCTGCATTTGTCTCATATAACGATGAGGGCAACAAGCTGGTTATTCGAACTTTCAAGCTACGTCCTTGGGGTGGTAAAAAGATATCGATGGAAATACCACACTCTGAATTCTACAAGTATGAGATTACCCACAAATGGCCCAAAAAACAGCTGCACATTTATGTAAAAAAGGGGAATAAGATCATGAAATACCCTCCCGTGTCAGTTGTGTCGTTAACAGCAGAGCAATACCAAAAAATGGAGAGTTCCCTTAACCAACTATCGAAAGCATAATGCATGGGCGAAAGCGAGTTGCAATATCGCATAGCAATTGAGCTTATCCCAAAGGTAGGGAGTATAACCGCTAAGCGTTTAATTGCCTACTGTGGAAGTGCCGAGGCGGTTTTTCGTCAGTCCAAAAAAGCACTGCTCAAAATACCTGGCGTTGGCGAAACCATTGCAGCTGAAGTGGTCAATCAGAATGTGTTACACCTTGCCGAAAAAGAGATTGAGTTTATTGAGAGGTATAAAATTAAAGCCCTATACTTTACTGACCCTGAATATCCCGAACGGCTGCGCCAGTGTGAGGACGGCCCAGTAATGCTTTACGTGAAAACTCATTCCAGCATAAACTTTAATTCTGATAAGATAATCAGCATAGTGGGAACCCGAAAGGCAACGGCCTATGGAAAGCAGGTTTGCGAAGCCATTGTAAATGGACTTGCCGCCAAGGGTCATAGCCCAATAATCGTTAGCGGATTAGCTTACGGGATTGATATCGTAGCACACAAAAGCGCATTGAAAAATAACCTGCAAACAGTTGCAGTGCTGGGACATGGACTGGATGCCATCTATCCTGTGGCTCACAGGACAGTAGCCAAGGATATGCTAGAGCAGGGGGCGCTGATAACCGATTTTATTTCGGGAACGCCATTTGACCCCAATAACTTTCTGAGGCGAAATAGGATTATTGCCGGCATATCCGATGCAACCATTGTGGTTGAAAGCGCCCTGGAGGGTGGTGCACTTGTAACAGCCGATATTGCAAACTCATACAACCGCGATGTATTTGCCGTGCCCGGCAATGTAACATCAACATACTCCACGGGTTGTAACATGTTAATAAAACAGAACAAAGCAGCACTGGTGGAGTCGGCCGACGATATTGAGTTCCTGCTGGGTTGGAGCTCAACCAGTAAAACCCAAACCGTTAAGCAGTACACAATAAACTTTGACCATTTTACCAACGAGGAGAAAAAAATTATTAACTTTCTGAAGGAAAAAGGGGAAGAAACCGTTGACCTGATTGCCCTTGGAACAGGACTTCCGGTTTCAACCGTTTTGTCCTCGCTTCTTAATTTGGAGTTTTCGGGAGTAGTAAGCAGCAAACCAGGCAAAGTATTCGCCGTAAAAAACTAATGCAATGAGCAAACAACGAAAACCAAACAGGTTTATAATGCTGTATAAAAAGGCTCAGCATTTCCTGCTTCACGGTATATGGAGCATGAACCTTGATGAGCTTCCGCCTAAACTGAAATGGCCTTTTAAGTATTTACGGGTGCTCTTGCTTGCGCTCAAGGGTTTCTTTGAGGATAAGGTAATTGTTAAGGCTTCGGCTTTAACTTACTACACACTAATGTCCATTGTTCCAATTTTTGCAATGGCATTTGGAATTGCAAAGGGGTTTGGGTTTGAACGATACCTTGAGCAGCAGCTAACTACCCAGTTTAAGGGACAGGAAGAGGTGATTAATAAGGTTATTGTGTTTGCAAACTCTCTACTAGCACGAACCGGGGGCGGCTTAATTGCTGGAATTGGTGTTGTACTCCTTTTTTGGTCAGTTATCAACGTGCTATCCAGCATTGAGCATGCCTTTAACGATATCTGGCAGGTAGAAAAACCTCGCAGCTGGGTACGCAAATTTACCGATTACCTTTCCATTATGCTCATTTCGCCTGTTTTACTTATTGCTTCCGGGAGTATTCATATTTACCTTGCTACCACAGTGAAAAGTATTGCTGAAACGCATGAGCTTGTGAGTTACATCAGCCCATTCCTGATTGATATGCTCCAGTTTTTGCCATACCTGTTAATTTGGATACTTTTCAGTTTTATTTTTATTTCTATTCCTAACACAAAGGTTTCCTACAAATCCGGTATTATTGCAGGAGTTATAGCTGGTTCGGGTTTTGTAATTCTCCAGTGGTTGTATATCACCCTTCAAATTGGGGTTTCCCGATATAACGCAATTTACGGGAGTTTTGCAGCTCTACCCTTATTCCTTTTCTGGGTTCAAATTAGCTGGCAAATCGTGTTATTTGGTGCTGAAATATCTTTTGCATACCAAAATGTCGATATGTATGAATTTGAAAGGGAAACAACCCATATAAGCCATAAAAATCGGAAATTGTTAGCCTTGCTGGTGCTAAGTACCATTGTTAAACGATTTATGAATGGAGAGAAACCGGCTACAAACCTTGAACTATCTGTAAATCTAAAAATACCCCAACGACTCATGCGCAACCTACTCGATTTGATGGTTAACTGTGAACTGCTAAACGAGGTGGTAATTAACGAGAGTAAAGATATTGGCTATCAGCCGGCACGACATGTAGAACACCTAACAATTGCATTTGTTGAGGAAAAACTCGATAGCTATGGGTTTGAGATTGAACCCGATATCCCAGAGTTGAAGCAGGTAAAACAGGTTTGCACAAGTTTTACCGAGCGTTACCGCGAATTGACCGCTAGCACTTTGATAGGTAGCATTTAGTCTACCAGTGTTGCCAGTGGATGTTTTCTACTTTAAACTTTTCCTTGGGTTGATGCTCCCCTTTAGGAAAACCAATTGGTATCACGTTGAGTGGTAAAACGTTATCGGGGAGTCCTAAAACCTCCTTTACAATTGTAACCCTATCGGGGCGGGGGTAAACGCCTGTCCATACAGCCCCCAAACCCATTGCCTCAGCGGCAAGCAGTATATTTTGCGTAGCAGCAGAGCAGTCCTGAACCCAGTATCCTTCAGGGCTATCGCCTGCTTTGGAAAGGTCGCCGCAAACAGCTATTGCGGCAGGTGCCTCAAAGAGCATTTTGGCGTATGGTAAACGCTTAGCAAGAGTATCCAGGGTGGGCCGGTTAGTAACTATAACAAATGCCCATGGCTGAAGGTTTCTTGCGGAGGGTGCAGCCATACCCGCACGGACAAGTTCTTCTAGTAGTTCATTGCTTACTTCCTGGCCAGTGAAGCTGCGCACGCTTTTGCGGTTAAAGATTGTTTTTAGGCAATTGGTCATATGCATGTTGTTATGTTGTCAAAAATATCAAAAAACATAAAAAGATTGAATAACGAGTTACGGTTTAATCTACTTTTGCAATCATTTAATAAAAACATGAAAGATAGGAAAATGGAAAGGGTTTTTAAGCCAAAACTATTCTCGGTAATAGGTAAGGACTATTTTAAAACACAGTTTACAAAGGATCTTTTTTCCGGAATAATAGTTGGTATTGTGGCATTACCTTTAGCTATAGCTTTTGCTGTAGCATCGGGAGTTTCGCCCGATAAGGGACTTGTAACTGCTGTGGTTGCTGGCTTTATCATATCGTTTCTTGGAGGCAGCCGCGTTCAAATTGGTGGACCAACCGGTGCATTCATAGTTATTGTTTACGGCATTATTGAACAGTACGGCGTAGATGGATTAATTATTGCTACAGTACTTGCCGGATTAATTCTAATTGGGTTTGGATTGCTCCGCCTGGGTACACTGCTAAAGTTCATACCATATCCATTAGTAGTTGGGTTTACCAGTGGTATTGCATTAGTCATTTTTTCTACGCAAATAAAGGATGCATTAGGGCTTAATATCGATAAAGTGCCTTCGGCTTTCATTGCTAAGTGGAGCGTATATTTTAGTTCGCTCGATACCATTAACCCGGCAGCAGTAATTATCACTTTGGCTACCATTCTAATCTCGGTTTACTTTAAACGGATAACCACTAAAATACCCGGTTCGTTTGTGGCTATTATTCTGGTAACTGTTGTTGTGGCAGTTTTAAAAATACCTGTTACTACCATTGAGAGTTTTTTTGGCGAAATTCCTAGCAACTTCTCAGTTTCAGTTCCACATATTGATCAAATTGGCTTTTACATTGCTCCGGCGCTCACCATTGCGCTTTTAGGCGGTATTGAATCGTTACTTTCTGCGGTGGTTGCCGATGGTATGATTGGGGGAAATCATCGTTCCAACACTGAGCTCATTGCTCAGGGTATAGCCAATGTGGTTACACCGTTTTTTGGTGGAATACCTGCAACTGGGGCAATTGCACGAACTGCCACAAATGTAAAGAATGGAGGGCGAACACCCGTAGCCGGTATGATTCATGCCCTCACCCTTCTTCTGATAATGCTTTTCTTTGGCAAATGGGCAAAGCTTATTCCCATGTCGTGCCTTGCAGGTATACTGATAGTTGTTTCCTATAACATGAGCGAATGGCGCAACTTTGTATCTATCTTAAAAGCGCCTTTCTTTGACCGTGCAATCCTGCTTACCACATTCCTGCTCACAGTTCTTGTTGATCTTACCGTTGCTATTGAGGTTGGCGTTGTAATGGCTTCGTTCCTGTTCATGAAGCGTATGTCCGATGCTGCCCAGAAGGTTGAATTTGAAGTTGATTCCGATTTGGTAGAGCAATATCCCGATATTCCAAAAGAAATATCAATATATGAGATCAGTGGCCCATTCTTCTTTGCATCGGCAAAGGAGTATAGCGCTGTAATAAAACAGTTAGGGTTAAGATCTAAGGTGATGATTATCAGGATGCGTCATGTGCCCTTTATTGATTCAACTGGCTTAAACAACCTTAAGGATACCATTAAAACTCTTCAAAACTTTAACGTTAAGGTGGTTCTTTCTGGTGTAAGGAAGGAGGTTTATGCCGATCTGGAGCGATGCGGAGTGGATAAGCTCATTGGGAAGGAGAATATTCTACCATCGTTCGATCTTGCTCTAGACCGGGCAAAAGGTTTGATTGGTTAAGGTGTGGATACCGCCCGTTTACTTTACTGTAAACTATTTTGGGGTGTGTTTGCCAGCCATTTGGCCGCAGGCCGCCCCAACCTCGTTTCCCCTTGATTGACGTATAGTCCAAAGCGCTCCATGCTGGTTTAACCAGCGAGTAAAGTTTTCCAGCTCCACAGGGGTTGGTTTCCTGAATTCGCTAGCAGCAGAGTGCTCGTTCCAGGGAATTATATTGATATGGTTATTCAGCCCTTTCAGCAGTTCACACACAGCTTTGGCGTGCTGCTCACTCAGGTTAATTCCTCCAAGAGCAACATACTCAAACGAGAGCCGTAAAGGCTTTGGTATAGGGTGTTTGAGTAGCATGTTAATCACTCGACCAATCGGATTTTTTATTTCCGATGGCATCAGCATTGCCCTTTCATCGGGAAAGGGCGAATGAAGGCTAATGGCCAGATTGCATGGCGGGTTCATCAAGAAACTCTCTAAACCCTCAAGGATACCTACGGTTGAGAGCGTAATATTTGACCTTCCAAAGGCAACCCCCCAAGCCGATGTTAAAATCTCCAGCGCTTGGCTAACCTCAGCCCAGTTATCGAAAGGCTCACCCATGCCCATGATAACCAATCGGTTTACACTTTTGCTTTCGGGGATTGCTAACAGCTGTCCTACAATACTGCCGGCATCCAAATTACCTTTGAAACCTATACTCCCGGTCATACAGAACCTACATCCCATGCGACACCCAGCCTGAGTTGACACGCAAAGCGTTTTACGCTTGCCATTGTCCATGTAAATCGATTCGTAGTGCTGCCCTTGTGCATTGGTAAACAGGTATTTTACTGAACCATCGGTTCCAGGAAATCGCTCATAGCCGATGTGACCATGTACCTCACCAAATTCATCTTTTAGCGTTTTTAGTATATGCTTGGGAATATCATTTATATCAGCATAATTCTGAATTCGCTTACGATAAATCCATCCAGTGAGTTTAATTCCATAGTGGGTAGGGAATCCCAATTCCGATAACCATGCTTCAACCTGCTTTAGGTCTTTACCAACTAACGTTTCCCCTTTCTGCATTTCGGAATTAGTTTAAACTGCAAATTTAGCTTTTGTTATAATTTTTATTTGAATAAGTGTGGTTTCAGCTTCAAACGGTTGAAATATAGAATATAGGCAATTTATTATCAAACCATACTTGAAATCAAAATTACTTTGATTTTAAATTCTTTGTAACTTCGCGGAGCAATGAGAAATCTTCTAAAAATAGTATTCCCTGTTGCGGCAATTTTTTTATTGCTGCTTGCTTACGGGTGCAATCGGAGGGTGGCGCCCAAAAGCGCTAAGGTTGATAAAACCCGAAAACTAAAGTGCAGGTGTGGTAAAACCAAATTTCCCAAAAGCCATTTCCAGGTTACTATGACCAGTTTTGATAACAGGTGATGCTAGTTAATTTAACAATGATTGGAATACATAAACCATAGACAAAGATGAGTAAACTACAGGTTAAACTTAACAACATTTACCAGTTTGTTGATGCTAGCGATGTGCTTTCGCTTAAGAACAAGGTAAACGATTGCCAAAAGCTTATTGAAGGGAAGACTGGAAAAGGGAGCGATTTTCTGGGCTGGGTAACCTTACCTGCCGAAATCACTGACGATCAGCTGAAAAGCATTGAAAAGGTTGCCAATGAGCTCCGTTCCAAGAGCGAGTTTGTGGTAGTGGTAGGTATAGGTGGCTCTTACCTTGGAGCAAAGGCTGTGATTGAGGCCTTGGGAAATAGCTTCTCCATGCTCGACAACGGTGGCACTAAGGTGCTTTTTGCCGGCAACAGCATTTGTGAGGATTACCATGCCGAGCTTTTAAAGTTACTCGATAAGCACACCTATTCAATAGTAGTTATTTCAAAATCAGGAACTACCACAGAGCCTGCCATAGCATTCCGCCTGTTAAAACAGCACCTTGAGGGGAAGGTGGGGAAAACCGAGGCAGCATCGCGTATAGTTGCAATAACCGATCAATCTAAGGGTGCTCTGCGCAAGTTAGCCGATACCGAAGGCTATCGCACTTTTGTAATTCCCGATGATGTAGGCGGACGTTACTCAGTATTAACCCCTGTAGGGCTTTTGCCCATAGCCATTGCTGGTTTCGATATCAGACAACTGGTTGAAGGCGCACGCCAGGCAATGACCGACACTTCGGTTGGCGTCCCTTTTGAGCAAAACCCTGCCTGCCAGTACGCAGCAGCCCGCAACGTACTTTACGCCAAGGGCAAAAAGGTTGAGATAATGGTGAACTATACACCCAAGCTACACTATATAACGGAGTGGTGGAAGCAGCTTTACGGCGAAAGCGAAGGCAAGGAGAATAAGGGTATTTTCCCCGCCGGCGTCGATTTTACCACTGACCTTCACTCCATGGGGCAGTATATCCAGGAGGGGGAGCGCTTTATTTTTGAAACCGTAGTCTCGGTTGAAAAGCCATCGCACACACTCAACATTCCAAACGACCCCGAAAATCTTGACCAACTTAATTTCCTTACAGGCAAGCGTCTTTCGGAAGTTAATCATATGGCCGAATTGGGCACCATTGTTGCCCACAACGATGGGGGTGTACCATGCATCCAGATTAGCATTCCTGAGCTTAGTGCATTCTGGATTGGTTACCTGCTTTACTTTTTTGAGCGCGCTTGCGCCATTAGCGGTTATTTACTGGATGTAAACCCATTCGACCAACCGGGAGTGGAGGCTTACAAGAAGAATATGTTTGCCCTGTTAGGTAAACCCGGTTTTGAGGATGAGGGAAAAGCCTTACGGAAACGTTTAGGGATTTAGCTACCAAGTAATTTCTGCAAATAAAAAAAAGAGGTGCCCTAAAAAGCACCTCTTCCTTTTATTGATTTGAAAAGATTAGAAAGCAAAACCAATTGAGAATCCAATACGAATACGGAAACCCTCAAATTTTTCCACATCAAAATTTTCACCCGTAGCACCTTCTTCGGTTTCGATACTTCCTTTGCTGTAATGGCCACCAAAGAAAAGATCCATTGTAAAACCAGAGTTAGTAATCCACTGACGACCAATGGCTAAACCACCACCGTAATTTGCATAGGTTCCTTATCGTTGGTTTCAGTATTTTCAAGTTTGAAATTCTGATACCTGAAGTAGGGAGCAAGGTAGAAACCATCAATGGCATTGCTTTTTGGATAAAAGCGTACCTCAGGGGTTAGGATAAGACCAGAGAATTTTGAATCCTCAATTTTGTAGCTAAGGTAGCCAACACCCATTTGTCCGGAAAGATTATCGGAGAGCTTGCGTTCATAGAAAAGCGAACCAGTTCCTACAAGTAAACTTAAAGTGTTTACATTAACAACATTGGGCCCTCCGAAACGGCAGGTTTTTCCTGTGCAAACATGGGTAATGCTAGCATTACCAGGGTTGCAAATGTAATTAGTTTTTTGGCTTAATAGACATTTTTCAGGCTGGCATAGTGTTTAACTCCAATAAATATCGAACTTTGGAGAATTTGAAAGCCTTGAATGGAAGATTTGCTTTTTTTGCTAAGTGTCAAGCTGAAAAAAAACTATTAAATGAGTTTTCGAAGGCATCTGCTCTTGGAATTGTCAATAAATAAAGGCTGACGAGTGTCAGCCTTTATGACCATTCCAGTCGGTCAGGATATTCCTGACAGGTTGCTCTCCAGCAGAGCCTGTTTCTGCTTACCTGACATACAAATCTATTAATACTATTTGCTTCTTTCGAAAAACATTAAAATAAAAAGCCTGAAAAATGTCCATTAGAACAAACTACCTAAAAAATAGCCTGAATTTTGTCCATTACGCCAGTTTTTTCATTTTTTAAATTTGGATTAGTTTACACGACCATTTAAGCAAACATTATACCAAATTACTATTTTTTATTAAACTTGATAGTTTTTGTACTGATTACTTGTAAACTGGACTGGTTAATCGTACTTATTTTAATAATATAGATCCCTTTTGATAAAGCCGATAGGTTAACAGGCATAACATTTTCGCCAGCAGTCAGGTTGCTAATCGATTGGGAGATGATCACCTGCCCAAGCATGTTAATCACTTCGATGTTTGCGTTAATGGAGTTTTGGTTATTAACAAATTTAATATATCCATCGTCTTCAACAGGGTTAGGGTAGAAGGATATGGCGTTTCCCTCTGCTGAATTAACTGGAACATCGGTAGTTTTATCGGATACAATGGCTCGAATTAGAAAGTTGTAATCCAGGTTGGATTGAGCAAGTTGATTCCATTGGGTCCCGTTTGTTGTGTACCAACCTCCCTTATCGGGCACCATGGGGCCTCTATCGGTGGCAAAGGGATAGCCGCCGGAGGCGGTTGCAGTGTAGCCTACCCAGTACTCCTTATCGGCCTTTATTTCAACTGGTGTAGTAACGTTGTGGGTTGTCCATTCATCCACCTTAACCTCGGCCGAAGCGCTTTGGGAGTATACCAGGGTGCCGGGGTTTCCTATTGTTCCACCTTCCCAAATCTTAACCATTTCACCTGAGGTTAGCCTTTGTCCATTATCATTTCCCCTTAGGAAGAAATCAACCTTTTTGATGTACTTACCTACATGGTTAGCCATATCGCTTGCGGAAAAGCGTGTAGCCACAGTTAGGGTAGTAGCTCCATTACCAATAGCCGAACCATACCCTCTATCGTTTTTAAGCACAATCCAGGGTGAGAAATCGATAGTTGCATTGAACGAAATGGTAGAGCCTGCGCTAGTAACGTTAGTGATATTTATTCCTCCATTTGATCCGTCGGAAAGGAAACTGCGCGGGTTGGTTTGGTCATTCATGGTGGTACGACCATAATCGGCATTAAATGTGGCACTACTTATAGTTCCATTCAATGTAAGAGAGCCGTTTGGTCGGTAAACATATACTTCGTCGGGTGGGCCATCGGCATTTCCCATGCCTTCAAGTTTGGAGTTAATGCGGTAAACCAACATCCCATCGTTAGGTAAACTGGCATCGTAGGCCTCGCGCTTACGGTACTCAACCAGAAAATACTCAGTATGAGTAGCAGGCGAGGGAATAATAAAGCTATTGTTGGCGGCCGATGTTGAAAGCGGGTTTAACGTGTAGGTGCCTGTTTGGTTAATCACAGGAATGTTATCTATCCAGCCCCCGTAAAGATACTTCATGTAAGCACCCATGTTCTGTGGCTCATCCTTGGTGCCTTCCATTATATCCCAAACTCCAACCGGTGCACGGTTTAA
The DNA here is from genome assembly GCF_041102575.1 of Tenuifilum sp. 4138str. Classification (NCBI taxonomy): domain Bacteria; kingdom Pseudomonadati; phylum Bacteroidota; class Bacteroidia; order Bacteroidales; family Tenuifilaceae; genus Tenuifilum; species Tenuifilum osseticum. The sequence continues at coordinate 151,807 of NZ_JBGCUE010000003.1, forward strand.
ATTATCGTCGTAGTGGTAAAGGTCAGGAGCTCCCACTGCATGAAACATTTCGTGGCAAAGTGTTCCAAGGTCAATTCTGGAACTGCCAAAAAATTGTAGTTGTAGGGTATAATCACCTACTTGCTTGCCGTTTATTGATGCATTTTGACTCCATAAACTCCATTGGTGTGGCCAAAGAAGATCGTTCCATGAATCGTTTGTGCCAGCAATGATAAATGATACAACATCAACGTACTCGTCATTGTTAATATCAAGGTTGATACTTGTGGGTATCTGGCTACTAACCGAATTTATGGCATTTTTAAGTAAGGTGTGCTCACGGTAGGTCTGGCTTTTATTGCTGGAATAGTTATCGTCATCGGGATCATAGCCAATGGGATTTGTTGTTGCATTGTAAGGGCGGTAGTAGTTCCGGTTTTGAGAATCCTGGTACCACACCACATAGCTGTTTGAGGTTGTTGGGTAAAAAGTGGTACTTATTGTGAATTTCCCGTAGGAAACACTGTTGTAGTAGTCGGTAACCGACATTGAGGCACCATTATAGATGTTCTGGTAGTAATCAATGGGTTCATCACCCGGATTGTCGTCGGCAAAGCGAATGAATATAACGATGTTATTCATAACGGTTGCTTCCTTTGTATCCTTTGCCCTAAGTGGGGCAATACCGTTAGCACCTTTCGCTGGATTTAAGGAAGAGTAATGAGTATTTACCCTTTTGCTCTTGCGCTTTGCAATGTACTCCTCGCGCGTGATGTTGATAAATGGCTCTAACCCTTTTGTTGCGGTTGGTTTTACTTTCCCAACAACTAAATCGCTGGCTACAAGTTTTCCGTTCTCTTTAACAGCATAAACATAGTAGCCCGTTTTAGGATGCTGAACGATGGTGTAACCATCAGCATCGTGTAGCCAGTTGTGGAATTCATCGCCACTGGCAAAACATTCAATTTTTGTCCCATCGGGTTGGTAAACTACCATGGGAACATACTTTTTGGGCACCCCAAAAAGCAATGAGTACGAGGTTAAAAGCAGCAACAATGCGGCTACTAAACCCAAATAAATGCCTCTTTTCTGCATAAAGTTGATGTTACTGGTTACTAATACCTGAGTTATTGTTTATTTGTTTTTAACAAACCCTGTAAATGCTACCTTCCAGGTTGTGGTGGTTTGAACCGCTGTGGTGTTAGGCAAAGTGTCGATTCTGGTTTCGGTAAATAGGAATTCCTGGCCTGGTTTTAAAACAAACCTTTTACCTTTATAGGAACAACCAACTTTGGTTTTGGTTGCATTTGTAATTGTAAAATCGTTATGGGTAAATGGCAGGTTATTTACACCAATAATCATACTCGATACCCCTTGGCCGGCAGTACCCTTAAGCACCTTGCCAACTCCAAGATATAGTTTAATGTTTAGTGTGTCAGTAAGATTGTTGCGGTATATTTCCAATTTTTGGGAAACTGAATCGTAGGAATAACCTGGGCCATCAATTCTCCGTCCTGGGGTTGTTGTTCCGCTCAGAACTTTACCCTCCGTGATTGTATAGAACTCAACAAATGGAATTAGGTTGTTTTTACCCGGAACCTTTTCCATTTTGGAGCTCGAAGCGCAGGATAAAAGTAAGGCGAAAGCCACACCCGTTGTAATGATTCGTTTCATACTAATCCTTATTGGCTGCAAAGAAAACATAATTTATTGGGTTACGCATTGAGTAAAATAATGAAAAGGACGAACAACAGGTTTTGTTCGTCCAACTGCAAGAAAAATGACCTAAACTACATCACGATTTTTTTTCCCGAACAATACCTAATCTTGTTGCGGTTCGTTCAGGAACATAAATAACCAACCGTTGACCTACCCTGATAAGATTTCGGTGTAGGTTATTCCAGCCCTTGAGCTGCCTAACCGATACATTGTATCGTTCAGCAATTTTGCCCAGTACATCGCCTTCCTTCACCTTGTAAACTATACGAATTGAACCCGGGGGAACCTCGTACTGATACGATGCAGTGTATTTAGATGGGTTTGCCAAAATTTTTTGGTTGAAGAAGATGCTGTCCTTGTACGCATAAATGTCCTTCTCCCTATCAAGGAATGGGCCTACCATCTCTTTGGGTAATCGTAAAACATACGATTTGCCCTTGGCAGGAATTATATCGATTTTGTATTGCGGATTCAAATCGCGAAGCAGTTCAATGGGATAATCGAGCACCTCGGCAATCTGTTGCAGGTGTAACATGTTGTTAACAATTATTGTGTCGGTAGCAGGGGGTAGGGTAATGGGTTTAGGTTGTAGGTTATGTTCCTTGTAAAAGTAGTAGGTGTAGCTGGCTGCAATGAAAGCCGGGACATAACCACGGGTTTCACGGGGTAAATGGTAGTAAATATCCCAGTAGTTGCGCTTTCCACCCGAACGTCTGATGGCCTTATTTACATTGGCAGGGCCGCAGTTATATGCTGCAATTACCAGAGTCCAGTCGCCGTAAATGGAGTATAGATCCTTGAGGAAGCGACATGCTGCATGGGTAGCAGCCAGTGGATCGCGGCGTTCATCGATGAAGGAGTTGATGGTAAGGTTGTACATTCTTCCTGTTCCGTACATGAACTGCCAAAGCCCCGTGGCTCCGGCCCTGGAAACAGCACGTGGGTTTAAAGCCGATTCAATAACAGGTAGAAACCTGAGTTCCTGTGGTAGCTGATACATGTCCAGTATCTCCTCAATCATGGGGAAGTAGTAATCGGTTAGCCCAAGCATTACTTCAACCTTGTCGCGCTTTTTCTCAGTGTAGGCTTTTATGAAGCTCCTAACAATATTATTGTAGGGTAAATCAATTAACGAGTTGATGGTTTGCAGACGCTTTATGTAAAATGAGTCGGGGAGTTCGGGCCCTTCAATGGTATCGCCCTCAATATCGGCTACTAGGTTATTATCTTCATTGGGTTGCTGGATATACCACTGGTAAAGCAGACTATCCATCTGGTTTATTTGTCTTTGCTCATAAATGGTGTCGGAGTTTAAGCTCTGGCTCTCAACCTGAGCAAATACTGGAGTGTTAAAAGTTAGGACTAAGCACAATCCACCCAAAATGTATCGTATTGCCTTCATTCTGTTTCAAATTATTAGCAAACATAAGTATTTTAAAGAAATAATCAAGAGGAACGGCCAAAATGTTTAAGTAAAACTATTTGTATTGCACCTGAAAATGATATTAAGCCTATCTACTCAAGTGCTGACATAATTATTTTGGCCAAATCGATTGGTTTGGTATTGTCGGCATCCACAATGATTTGAGCTTTCTCGTAAAATTTTTTTCGTTCGTCAAGAACACGTATAATGTAATCGTTCAGCTCCTCGCGAGTTTTGCCCCAAAGTAAAGGCCTATCGATTTTTGACTCCACCAAACGCGAAACCAGGGTTGAAACCTCAAGCCTAAGGTAAACAGTGATACCATTTCGGTTCATGTAGTCGATATTGTTGTAAAAGCACGATGTTCCACCACCCGATGAAATCACAAAATCGCCTTTAAATGAACAAACCTCTTTAAGTGCTTCGTTCTCAATAAGCCGGAAGTGCTCTTCGCCTTTTGTTTCAAAAATTTGTTTAATTGTTCTATTGTGCTTGGTTTCAATATACTCATCCAAATCGAGGAATTGGTAACTTAGGAAATGAGCCAACTCCCTTCCAACTGTGGTTTTCCCGCTCGACATGAATCCAATCAGAAAAATCTTCATCGCTTAATGCTTTATTTAAGTTTAATGCAATATGTCTAATTCACAATATTTTATAAAAAAAATTAAGGGAGATCAAAGATATAAAAAAAGAGCAGAAAAACTGCTCTTTTTTGCTAAAGTTCCAAGCTCATTTGCTCAGCTGAAGAACCTGAATCGTTATCTTCCGATTCTGAATCAGTAATTACGCTTGTTTCTTCCTCAAAAGCTGATCTTTCTTTTTCCAGGGGCTCAGTAAACTCAACCCGTTTTACTTCGAACGTGGTTAGACGTTTGCCTTTTGCCTTGTAGCCCTTTACGGCAATAAAGGCATCAACATCGATATTCTCAGGTTCGCGATTTGCGTGCTTGCCTCCAAAAACAAGTTTCAAAGCCGGGAATACGTCGGCATTCAAAGCTATAAGCTTTGAGCTATACTCGTCGGGGATAAAGGATTGGGTTTTCTCGGTGGGTTCAAAACGGAAACGTTTAAGGTAGTGCTGTTTTTGTTCGCCATCGAAATAAACGGCCGAGAACACCTTGTGGGGGTTAAACTTTTCAACCAGTAGGGGTTGCACATCGAACCTGAGTGCATAATTGGTATTGGCAAGGAAATAGGTACCATCGGGGTTTACAACCAGAACGCGTTCATCGGGCAAGAATTCGCCAAGCGGTTCACCATGTCCCTCGTGGTTCAAGCGCATTACCTCAGGGTCGTACCAAACCTTTACACCCTCCACTGCGCCAGCAATCTTTTCCTTGAGCATGATTTTGTGGATAGCGTATCGGGTAAAGATATTTCCCTGGGAGCCGCGTCCTTTAACTGCCAGCTGGCTGAAATCCAGCTCAAGTATAAGGTTACGGAGGCGTGGCCTTGGTTTCAGGTAAACCTTCAATACTTCGGTTTCACCATTTGGGTTTGCCGAAAGCCAGAGTATTTGTGAACCCTGCGTCCCCTTTGTTATGTCGTACTCCTTATCGCGTGTGGTTCCGTTAATGGCGCATCGCTTCATCATGATATCGCCGTTTAGGCCATCGCGGTAAACCACATTGTAAATCGTTCGGGTATCGTTCTTCTTATAAACTCCAACGTGGACAATATCCTTGCCAAAGAAGTCCTTTTCCTGAACTTTACGGATGTAGTACTTGCCATTGCGGAGAATAACTATTACATCGTCGATATCGGAGCAATCACAAACGTATTCGTCCTTTTTCAGACCTGTACCCACAAAGCCTTCGGCTCGGTTAACGTAAAGCTTTTCGTTTGCCACAACCACCTTAGTGGCAACAATGGTATCGAAACTGCGGAGTTCGGTTTTGCGTTCCCTTCCTTTCCCGTACTTCTTTTTGATTTGCTGGTAGTAATCGATGGTATAAGTTACAATATTGGCAAGGTGATGCTTGACTTGTTCCATTTCGGCTTCAACGGCCTTGATATGCTCATCGGCCTTTTTGATATCGAATTTCGATATCTTGCGCACGGGCTTCTCGGTTAGCTTCAGAATATCGTCGCGGGTAATCTCGCGCCGGAGTAACTTTCGGTAAGGGTCAAAACCCCTCTCAATGGCTTCGATTACCAAATCCCATGTTTCTGTATCCTTTTCCAGCTCGCGGTAAATGCGCTCTTCAAAGAATATCTTTTCCAGCGACGAGAAATGCCAATCCTCCTCCAGCTCTGCAAGCCTAATGTTAAGCTCCATGGTAAGGAGTTCCTTAGTTCTATCCACCGAAGCCCTAAGGATATCCTTAACGCCCATGAAACGGGGCTTATCGTCGTAAATGACGCACGAGTTGGTTGATATTGACATCTCGCAGTCGGTAAAGGCGTAAAGGGCATCAATTGTCATATCGGGGTTGGCGTCGGGGTGCAGGTGGATGAGAATTTCAACATTCTCGGCGGTATTATCGTCAATCTTTTTGATTTTAATCTTCCCTTTGTCGTTCGCTTTAAGGATTGATTCGATAAGCGATGTGGTGGTTTTCCCAAAGGGAATCTCGGTTATGGCAAGGGTTTTACGGTCGATTTTTTGGATGCGGGCGCGTACCTTAACCGCGCCGCCGCGTAAACCATCGTTGTAACGGCTACAATCGGCTAATCCACCTGTGGGGAAATCGGGGTAAAGTTCAAAATCCTTACCCTTTAGGTAGCTGATTGCCGCATCAATTAGCTCATTGAAGTTGTGGGGTAAAATTTTAGAGGCTAAACCAACTGCAATTCCTTCCACTCCTTGCGCTAGCAAAAGCGGGAACTTAACCGGAAGCGTTACAGGCTCCTGGTTGCGGCCGTCGTAGCTGAGCATCCACTCAGTGGTTTTGGGGTTGAAAACCACCTCAAGGGCGAATTTTGATAGTCTAGCCTCAATGTAACGGGGTGCGGCTGCACCGTCGCCTGTAAGTATGTTGCCCCAGTTACCCTGGGTGTCAATCAACAAATCTTTTTGGCCTAGCTGAACCAAGGCTTCGCCAATTGATGCGTCGCCGTGGGGATGGTACTGCATGGTGTAACCAATAATATTGGCCACCTTATTGTATCGCCCATCGTCGAGCCGTTTCATGGCATGCAGTATGCGGCGCTGCACGGGCTTTAACCCGTCATCGAGGTGCGGAACGGCGCGTTCCAGTATAACATACGAGGCATAGTCCAAAAACCAGTCCTTGTACATCCCGGTGATGTGGGTCTTTTTGGCGGCCTCGCCGGTAATCCTTTCTATTTTGGCATGAAGTTCGGGCGAAACTGGTTTCCCTTCGCCTTCGCTTAAAAGCTCATCCGCTTCAAAATCGTCCAATCGCATTTTCTTGAGCTATTGTAGGTTGATGTTTATGCTACCAGGTTTTTATTCTCATCGTCAAGGTTGCCCTCCTCGTCGATGTTATTCTCATCGGCTTTTGGGGCTGGTTCCTCATCAATAATATCCTCCTCAATTCTGAGGTTATTGATAATGAAATCCTGACGGTCGGGCGTGTTCTTGCCCATGTAGAACTCCAAAAGGTCATGTATTTGGTCTTCCTTGGTCAAACGAACCAGGTCGAGCCTCATGTCGGGGCCAATGAAGTTCTTAAACTCATCGGGCGAAATTTCACCTAACCCTTTAAACCTTGTTATTTCAGGGTTTGGGCCAAGTTCGGCTATTGCCTTTTCCTTCTCCTCGGGGGTATAGCAGTAAACGGTCTTCTTCTTATTACGAACCCTGAAAAGTGGGGTTTGGAGGATGAAGAGATGCTCCTGGCGGATTAGCTCAGGGAAGAACTGTAGGAAAAAGGTTATGAGCAGCAACCTGATGTGCATACCGTCCACATCGGCATCGGTGGCTATTACAATTTTGTTGTAGCGGAGGTTTTCCATGTCCTCCTCAATGTCCAGCGCAGCTTGTAGTAGGTTAAACTCCTCGTTCTCGTAAACTATCTTTTTGGTTAGCCCGTAGGTGTTTAACGGTTTACCGCGGAGCGAGAATACTGCCTGTGTATTTACATCGCGCGATTTGGTGATTGAACCGCTTGCGGAGTCGCCCTCGGTAATAAAAAGGGTACTTTCATGCGCACGGTCATCCTTGCTGTTGTAATGGATCCTGCAATCGCGTAGCTTGCGGTTGTGCAGGCTTGCCTTTTTAGCCCGCTCACGGGCTATCTTTTTGATACCCGATATAGCTTTACGTTCCTTTTCGGACTCAATAATCTTTTGTAGCAGAATTTGCGCAGTTTCGCTATTGCGATGCAGGAAATTATCGAGTTTTTCCTTAATAAAATCGGTGATGAATTGCTTTACCGAGGGACCGTTAGGGCCCATGTCCTTGCTACCAAGCTTGGTTTTGGTTTGTGACTCAAATACGGGGTCTTCAACCTTAATGCTTATGGCTGCTATAATGGAAGTACGAATATCCGATGGGTCAAAGTCCTTTTTATAGAACTCCCGGATGGTTTTAACGTAGGCTTCGCGGAATGCGGTTAGGTGTGTACCACCCTGAGTGGTATGCTGGCCGTTCACAAAGGTATAGTAGTCTTCGCCGTAGCCAACACCGTGGGTAATTGCCACCTCAATATCTTCACCTTTCAGGTGAATAATGGGGTAGAGTGGCTCTGTTGTTATGTTTTCGTTCAGTAGGTCGAGAAGTCCGTTTTTTGAAATATACTCCTTGCCGTTAAAGCTGATGGTTAGGTTGGTGTTGAGGTAGGTGTAGTTTCGGATCATGGTTTCGATATACTCATCCTGGAATGAGTATTGACCGAATACCGCCTCGTCAGGAGTAAACTGAACGTAAGTACCGTTTGCCTCGCCATTGGCGGGGTATTGCTTGTCGTTTACAATGATACCTCCGGCAAACTCGGCCTCGCGAACTAATCCCTCGCGAATACTCTTTATGATAAACTGGTTGGAAAGCGCATTTACCGCCTTTATACCAACCCCATTTAAGCCTACCGATTTCTTGAAAACCTTGGAGTCATACTTGGCACCCGTGTTCATCTTGGAGGCCACGTCAATTAGTTTCCCTTGCGGGATACCACGGCCATAGTCGCGAATGGAAACAGTTTTTTCATTAAGCTGAATGTCGATGCGTTTACCGTTTCCCATCATGAACTCATCAATGGAGTTGTCAACCACCTCCTTAAGCAGAATGTAAATGCCATCGTCGGGCTGAGAGCCGTCGCCAAGCTTACCGATATACATTCCCGGGCGCTTGCGAATGTGCTCCTGCCATTCCAACGTTTTAATACTATCTTCAGAATATCCAACACTCATGACTACTTCTCCAGTTTGCTGCAAAAATAACCAAATTGAATTGGCATGAACTTTTTTTACCCAAATAAATATCAACAGGTTTGGGCGACTTGTAAACCGATTGGAATTTAATGAGTTATTGTAATAATTTGGCTTGCGGTTTTAAATCATTAAGCCAAACTCGTTGTTTCCGAAAATTGGGAGATTTAGCTATGCGTTATTGGCAATGTTTGGGTATTGTTTCTTGTAAATCAATGTTGTTTGGTTAACAAAAATATACATGTCTGTCATCCTGAGCGCAGCGAAGGATCTCTAATCGACCCTTTGAGATATTTCGCTTGCGCTCAACATGACAATAACTTCACGAACAACAAACAACGCTTCCAGCCCCGTAGGGGCGTAATATTTGTAACACCATGATTATTCTTAACTGTATAGCGATGCACGCAATACATTTTCCAAAGAGCAAGGGGAAAGCGTTGCATCGCAACAGAAAAGTATGGTAAAGAGCGGTTTATATGTTCTTTCTTGTCTTGATACAAGAAAGAACCAAAGAAAATCAAGGCTGAAAAGCCCGACCCGATGGGTATCCCGCGGGGGGAACTTCCACGCGATACTATTCGCCACGCCTACGGCGTGACTCATGTGGTATCGCTTACTAAGCCCAATGCCACGTTCCACCCCCGACCCATTGCCGGGTCAGGCTTTTATGCCTCTGCTAGCTTCTTCTGCTCCATTCCCTCTCAGGGAAAAGGGCTGGGGTGAAGTCAGTTTCACGAACAACTCTCCCAGCCCCGTAGGGGCGTAATATTTGTAACTCCATGAAACTCCCTCATGTATAGCGATGCACGCAACTCATATACCAAAGAGCAAGGGTGAAACGTTGCATCGCAACTGGAATGCAATGCAATGAATGATTGGCGGAAAACCCATCAAAAGAGAGAAAGGGAAGGAAAATTCAAGAGATGTTTCGGCTAGTTCAGCACGACAAGGGAGCAGAAAGGAAGATAGGATTTTTGTCATCCCAAGCAAAGTCGAGGGTTCTCTTCAAAGGATTGAAGAGAAAAGAGCAATGTAATGCTTCGGCGAAGTCTATCCCTATAAATCGGGACTTAGCACAACAGCGTGAAGTTTCGCTTGCACGTAACATGAAAAATAACCTTAACTTAACAACATTGTCTTGTAAATGTCAGCATGGATATGTAAAAAAAGGAAAGGGCTACGGCATTTGAGGGTGTAGCCCCTTCCTACTAATCAACTACATTTTCTTCCCAATATAGAAAACATAGCCATAGTAATCCTTGTACCTGGCGTAGAGTTGAGCCTCGTGTTGTAAGTTTTCAACCAATCGCTTGGCATTCAGATTGTCTGCATACTTTTCCATGAAAAGTTTCTGCGCTGATACTTGTGGAGCATAAAAATGCTCAGTCCAACAGTTTTCGGGCAGTATGAAAGTAGCAACCGGAATATAACCAGCCTTTTGCATGATTGCCACCTTGCTTGGAATGGTGTCAATTTCCGGGTAGGCATCTAACCAGAACTGCTCAATTTCTGCAGGACGCTCTGGTGTAAACCACGATGCTTCAGTTACTGCCACGTAGCCCCCTTTCTTGAGGAATCGCCGCCATTCGGTTAGGCCGCGTTCAAAACCAATGTTATAGATGGCTCCCTCTGACCACATAAGGTCCAACTCTTCGTCCTGAAAGGGCAGGTTGTCCATTGATCCAACTATTGCTTTGGCTTTATCCGTTAGGCCTAGCTTGGTAGCATTTTGGTTGAAAATATCAACAAATTTTGGGAACAGGTCAATGCCTAGTATTGTTCCCGGTGTGTTTTGGGCAAGCACCATGGTTTGCCCCCCTGTTCCGCATCCTATGTCGGCAATTTTGGCGTTTTGGGTAAGATTGTCGATAAAACTCAATGCCTTGATTGTTACCTCAGGGCTACCTGGCCCTTGACGTTCGACATACGAAAAATACTCACATATTAATGCTATATCGAAATCGTGTATGGAGTTGTTTTCTTGTTCCATGATCTAGTAGTTATGTTTTAACAGGCAAAAGCATCGCTTTGCCGTCATTGAATTGTTTGAAAATTATTAAAAAGATAATAGATGGCAAATTGCTGCCAAACAGAAAAGGTTGTGTAATCTTGTGATTTACTCAAGATTACCTAACCTACCAGCTCCGAATTCGATATATACATCCAAAGTTTTTAGACCTTTCAAAGGTAAGCATATTTTTTTGAGTTTCAATTTTTTTTACAACAAATTATGTAACAGTTAAGTTTAGGGTAGATTGAATAGATTTTTTATTGATAAACACGATTTTTCGTAGTGTTTATCAATTCAGGAATCAAACGCAAAAATTTTCTTCCAAAAAAATTTGCATGGTAAAAAACAATCTTTTATATTTGACCGACCGTTCAACCAAAAATAAATATGCCTCGCACAAAGCAGCAAGTTGAAGTAATCCGCCAGCAGCGAGTTATGCAGATTTTAGATGCTGCACTTGATGTTTTTGCCCACAAGGGTTTTCATTCGGCAACCATTGCCGACATCGCCCAAAAGGCAGGAATTGCAAAAGGGTTGCTTTACCATTACTATAGCTCCAAGGAGGAGCTGCTCTCACATATCGTGATTAATGGAATGAACAATTTGATAGAAAAGTTTGATGAAAACCACGATGGGGTACTAACCGATGCAGAGATGGAACTGTTTATTAACGATATGTTCCGTAAGATTGTCGAAAACCGCAACTACTGGAAGTTGTACTTCTCCGTTATGCTGCAACCCAACGTTTTCAGCAAGGAGTTGATGCAAAAGCTTGAGGGTATCTATGAACCAATGGTATCAATCTTAATTCAGTACTTTAGGCGCAAGGGTTATCAGAATCCCGAAATGGAGTTTATGATACTGCATGCCCTTTCCGATGGCATTGTTATTAATTACATCTCAAATGAGAACTTTCCTCTCGATGCAATTAAGGAGGAAATCATAAAGCGTTATATCAAGTAAATTGTTTAATAAACCATTAAATTAACAGGAGATGATTCCACGAGTTTTATTGTCAACCCTTTTGATTTCAGCCACTCAGCTTTTGGTTGGCCAGAATGCAAGCGAGATAGTTCGAAAGGCCGATGAGATGATGCGTGGCGAAAAATCGAGCTATAGCGAGATGACCATGCGTATAGTACGCCCCAAATGGGAGCGTTCGCTCTCATTTAAGAGCTGGAGCAAGGGTACTGAGCTTTCTTTGGTCTATATCACTTCCCCGGCAAGGGAAAAGGGACAGGCCTTTCTGAAAATTAACCGTGAGATGTGGAGCTGGAACCCAACCATCAACCGAACGGTTAAGCTGCCACCTTCCATGCTCTCACAGGGGTGGATGGGCTCCGACTTTACTAACGATGACTTACTGAACCAGCGGTCAATTGTGGTTGACTACAACCACACCATTTCCGGCGAGGAGCAGATTGACGGGTGGGATTGCTGGCGAATTACCCTTACCCCAAAACCCGACGCTCCCGTTGTTTGGGGCAAAATGATTCTTTGGGTTACCAAGAAACATTACCTTATCCTGAAATCGGAATACTATGATGAGGAACAATTGCTCGTAAAAACTGAGATGGCGCACAGTATTAAGGATGTTGACGGTAGAACAATTCCTACAATTTATGAGCTAATTCCGGCCGAGGAACCCGGCAACAGAACTATTGTTGAGCTGAATGCCATTAAATTCAATATCGATATTAACGATAGCTTTTTCTCGCTACGCAATCTTACCCAGGTTAAGTAGACGAAAACCAATAATACATTTTGGTATGAGTTATTTAAAAATGGCACAACGGAACCTTTGGCGCAATAAGCGCCGCACGGCCATAACCATTTCAAGTATCTTTTTTGCGGTACTATTTGCGGTGGTAATGCGTTCGTTTCAGCTGGGTTCATACTCACTCATGATACGCAATGCCATTGAGCAGTACTACGGCTATATCCGTGTCCAACACCCCGATTTTGCCGACGATCCCTCGCTGGAGAACACCTTTGAGTTCGACGGGAGCCTGCCTGAAAAAATTTCGAAGGTTCCTAATGTTAAGGCAGTAACTGCAAGGCTCGAAACCTTTGCCCTGGCTTCGTCGGTCAACATCACCAAGGGCGTGCTTGTGCTTGGGATAAACCCCGAGGCCGAAAAACAATTCTCAAACCCTGAACAGTTCATTGTTAGGTATACCATTCCTAAGATGCTGGCCGATAGTTCAGGCATGGAGCACATTTTTACTGATGAAGTAAAAAGGATACTTGGTGCACACGCCGGCGAATCGTTTACCGATTCTGCAAAGCTGGCCAGAATTTTCGACGACCAACCGGTTGATGCTGTCCAGCTAAACCAAATCCTGAATATGTCCCGGGTGAACGGACGATTTATTACCAGTAACGATAGCGGTGTTGTAATCTCATCGAGGCTGGCCAATTTCTTAAACATTCAGGTTGGCGATTCCCTTGTAATGCTGAGCCAGGGTTACCAGGGTGCTTCTGCCGCAGGGATTTATCCGGTTGTTGGTATAGTTCGAATACCCAACCCCGAGCTCGACAACCGAATGGTTTACATGCCGCTGCAGGTGGCACAAAGTTTCTCCAATGCGCATAACCTTTTATCGTATATGGCTGTTAACCTGTACGATGCAAGCGACGAAGCACTAATGGTCACAACCGATAGCGTAAGAAAGGTGCTGGCGCATACCGGGCTGGATGTTAAAACATGGCAAGACCTGAACAGGGTTTTGGTTCAACAGATTGAAAGCGATAACCAGAGCGGGAAGGCTTTCCTTTTTCTGCTCTATTTTGTTGTGTTCTTCGGGATTTTTGGAACTGTAATAATGATGGTTCACGAACGGATGCATGAGTTCGGTGTGCTTGTGGCTGTTGGTATGCAAAAAATTAAGTTGGCCATAACGGTTTTGCTCGAGATGCTTATTATGGCATTGATTGGTGTAGCGCTTGGGTATCTTGTTGGGTTACCAATAATCCATTACTACCATGTTCACCCCATTAGGCTTACCGGTGAAATGGCAAAAATGATGATGGATATGGGGTTTGAACCACTAATGCCAATGGCTCCGTTCGATGCATACGTCATTTGGCAGGGTGTTTCGGTGGTATTCATGGTGTTGCTAGTATGCATTTATCCTACACGGAAAATACTAAAGCTTAACACTGTAACAGCAATTAAACGGTAACCAATTGAGTTGAAAACATTAAAACTTTACAAACATGTTAGTCTCACTTAGCTGGCGAAATGTTTGGCGTAACCCAACCCGGAGCATGGTTGTGGTGGTGGCTGTTGCCCTTGGCCTTTGGGGTGGGGTTACTGCCATGGCCCTTATAAACGGGTGGGTTAAGCAGCGCATTGCCGATAGCATTCAGAACGAGATATCGCACATTCAGATTCACAATCCCGATTTTTTACTCAACGAGGAGGTCGATAAAACTTTCAATTTCGACTCGGTGGCCGCTACCCTCGATTCTACAAAGGGAGTTATTGGGTTTAGCGGTAGATTGAAGGTTTTTGCCATGGCTCAAACCGATAGGGCCAACTCGGGCTTGGTAGTACTTGGCGTTAAGCCAACCAGCGAACGTAGCATTAGCGGTATTCCCAACAAGCTGATATTGGGTAGTTTCCTTGAAGGTGATTTTAAAACCCCTTCGATTGTTCTTGGGAAGAAAGCAGCCGAGGAGCTGAAATTGGTTAACTATGAGCTAACCGATAGCATTGCTCATAAACTCTCGGCAATTGAGCCAAGGCTTGGGGAGCAAATCCAAACACTTGTGGGTAGGAGGTATAGGACTCGCTCCAACCTTATGAACGCCCTTAAAGCTGAACTTGAGCCCGCTCTGTTTAACCACTACTCCGAAACCATAGCCGACTCCTGTGCTTCGTTCAGGTTAAACGGCCCTGTGGTTCTGACATTTCAAACACCCACTGGGGAACTGCATAGCGAGATGTTCAGGGTTCGTGGTATTTACCGCACCTCCAATACAGCCTTTGATGCGCGTATGGCTTTTGTAAATTTCGATAATCTTGCTTCGGCGGCTAACATCAATCCAAGTCACGTTCATGAGGTTGCCATACTCTGCAAGGATAACACCCATGCGGTAAGTATAGCAAAAGCGCTATCGGCTACGCATCGTAGCCTGAAGGTTCAAAGCTGGGATGAGATATCACCCGAAATTGCCCTCTATGCTGCATTTGGCGATTTTGTGGGAATGATTTACGTTGTTATAATCCTGTTTGCCCTGGCATTTGGCATTATCAACACCATGATGATGAGCGTTCTGGAACGGTACCGTGAGTTTGGTATGCTCATGGCCATTGGCATGAACCGCTTGCGCGTTTTTAGCATGATAATGATGGAATCGGTTTTCCTTACCCTTACCGGTGGGGTAGCGGGCATTTTGCTTAGCACCGGATTCATCAAAATATTTGCCCGTACCGGAATTGATTTTGGCATGTGGGCCGAGGGTTTTGAAGCCATTGGATACTCCTCAGTGGTTTACCCTGAAATTACCACATCCAACTATGTACTGATTACCATGCTGGTGGTTGCCACTGGCATTCTTGCTTCGTTGTGGCCTGCCCGTAGGGCGCTAAAGCTAAACCCCATGCAGGCACTAAGAGTTGAGTAAATTCTGATAATTTGTAAAATATAAAACCATATGGCAATAATTGAAGTTGTAAACGTTGATAAGATATACAACGACTCAGAGGTAAAGGTCACCGCTCTGAGAAATATCAACCTTAAAGTTGAAAAGGGCGAGTTTACCGCTATTGTAGGACCATCTGGGTCAGGAAAAACCACACTGCTCAACCTGCTTGGTGGGCTCGATAACCCAACCAACGGGAAAATCCGTGTTGGCGATGTTTGGCTAAATGAGCTAAAAGGCTCAAGGCTGATTGATTTCAGGCTTCGTAACATTGGGTTTGTGTTTCAATCATACAACCTGATACCCGTGCTCACTGCTGGCGAGAATGTTGAGTTAATCATGCAACTACAGGGTGTTCCGGCAAAGCTGCGCAAGCAGGTTGCAGCCGATATGCTGGGAAAGGTGGGCCTGGCCGATAGGTTTAGTAGCCGTCCGGCTAAACTATCGGGGGGGCAGCAGCAGAGGGTTGCCGTAGCCCGCGCCCTGGCCTCGAAACCGCAATTCATACTCGCCGATGAGCCCACAGCCAACCTCGATGGCAAATCGGCCGAGAATCTTTTGCAGATCATGGAGCACCTTAACCGGACTGAGGGTGTTACCTTTATCTTTTCCACCCACGACCAGCGTGTGGTTAACCGGGCCCGCAGGGTAATTCTGCTGGAGGATGGTAAGGTTAAATCCGATACACTTCAGTAAACTTTCTACACTATGCGAAAAGCGTTATATTCCGCTCTACTTTTGGTTTTGCTGCTCTGCGGTTATGCGGGAGCACAGGAGTTTAAGGGTCACGTAAAGCTGCTGAACAACCTATTTGTCCCTTACCCCGATACGTTGGTTTGGTTTACTGACCAAACCCTTGAGAATAGGCTTGAGGTTAAATGGGATGCCGCTTCCTGGCTAAGGTTGGAGGTTCAGGCACGTAACCGTTTTATTTACGGTGATTTTGTTGAGAATATCCCCAATTACTCATCGCTGATTGGCAGCAGCAACGGGTTTGTTGACCTTTCGTTCCTCTGGGCTGAGGGTCGCTCGTTTGTTGGGCATACCGAGTTCGACAGGCTCTTTGCGCGTGTCAGCTATAGCCGGTTTGAGCTAACGCTTGGCAGGCAACGGGTGAACTGGGGAATCGATTTGGTATGGAATCCGAACGATATCTTTAATGCCTTTTCGTACCTAAACCTGGAATACCCTGAGCGTCCGGGCACCGATGCTGTTACATTGAAAGCGTACACTGGCTCACTATCGTACATCGAGGCTGTTTACCAGCCCAACAAAACAGCCGATAGCAGTGCCTACGGCGTAAGGTACAGGGCAAACATAGCCCGTACCGATTTTCAGGTTTTGGTTGCCCGAATGGCTGGCTACTACGTGTTGGGCGGAGGACTATCGAGTGAGTTAGGTCAATTTGCCATAAGAAGCGAGGTTTCATATTTCAATGCCCAAAAGTCGAACGAAAAAAGCGGTTTGGTGGCCACCCTCTCGGCCGACCGCTCTATGGGGAGCAATAGCTTTGTTCAGCTTGGAGCGCTTTACAACTCCTTTGGCAGCAGGGGCAGCCACGAACCTCTTAGCCTCATTGAACCACGCGCGCAAAGCCCAATGATGCTCAGCCGTGGGAAGGTTAACCTTTTTGCCGGGGTAAACTCAACTGTGGCTACGCTTTTTACCCCATCGCTGGCTATACTGGTAAATCCTGCCGACTGGTCGGCAGCGGTTATACCAAGCCTCAACTACTCAGCTTCCGATAACCTAACCCTTGCCCTAACGGGTATGCTATTTACCGGGAACCGCACCGATGAATACCCTAATATTGGCCAACTTGCATACTTTAAGGTGCAATGGAACTTTTAGAAACTATTACCTTTCAGTTGAGGGGTAGGGCTGAGTTTTTTCACTATCAATCATTAAACTTAAAGTATCACAGTGTTTCACAGAGTAACACGGAGTTTCACGGTGTAAATCAGCAGTATTTGTGTTCCATTCCAATTCACGAACAAGTATTAACCATCAACTTTTCCTTTCATGCTGAGCGCCCTTTTGTGCCTTAACGAGGAGCGAAGGGTCCAATTTCTAGTGTACCGTGTACAGTCTGCAGTGTACAGGGAGGGTTGTGTTTATGTTTGTTTGGATGGTTGTAATGTTGCGCCTGACCCCTCTAAATCTCCCCTGAGAGGGGAGACTTTAACGGCACTCCCCTCTCCTGTCAGGAGAGGGGTTGGGGTGAGGTCGTTTTCCACGAACAACGAACAACGTTTCCAGCCCCGTAGGGGCAAAATATTTGTAACGCCATGGCAACCCTACATGTACAGCGATGCACGCAATACTTTTTCCAAAGAGCAAGGACTAGGCTTTGCATCGCAAAGGAAAAAAATTGCAAAGAGCGATTCACACGTTCTTTCTTGTCTTGATACAAGAAAGAACCAAAGAAGATCAAGGCATAAAAGCCCTAAAATAAATGGAATTTATACTCATGTGTCTCAAAAAAGTTTACAAAAAATTATAAGTCCATTTGATCATTTGTAAAAAATCTTTATTTTTACAATAAGTATGATTCAAGTCATACATATACGTCCAATTTAGGAAATATTGTATGATTTTATCATACCTATAAACGAGTTATAGGCAATTATATCTTCGACAAACGATGGATTACCTTGAAAACAAAATAATTCTACTAACTTAAATCCGAAAAGAAATGACAACCTTTATCGTTATTGTTGTAATAGTCGTAGTCCTTGTGATGATTATTGGAATCTCAGGAAACATGAAACAAAAAAATTTCGAAAATGCCGAAATCGAAAAACTTAAAAGTCAAGGAATAGAATTGACTAAACAAACAAAAACATTTCATGGCATAATTGGTATAGACCAAACCAACGAGAAACTTGTACTCATTCATTCAAAACTAACTGTATCAAAAACTGAAGTCTTTACCTTCGCAGACATTTTTAGTTGCGAATTAATTAGAAACGGTAAAACTATTTATAAAAAATCTACAACTAGAACTATTGGTGGTGCAATTGTTGGAGGCGTTCTAACTGGTGGCGTCGGTGCTGTAATTGGAGGATTATCTGGCGGTTCAAAGGGAAAAGAAAACATTAAAAATATAGAATTGAAAATTGTTGTTAGAGATTTATCGAATCCAACTCATCGATTTGTATTCTATGAATCAAGTTCTGATAACAAAGCTCTTCTAGATAAATTAATCAAAGAAGCTGAAAGTTGGAAAGATACCTTGTCACTGATAATTGACATGAAAGACAAACAAGAAAACAAATAACTGCCTATAACAGGTGGTTTAGCCTACTGGGGCTGATGATGCAGATACCAAAGTTTATAGTAATTTAGTATGGTTTTAACGTGGGATGACGCCGCTGGCCATTAACTCCCCAGCAGCCCAAACCACCGACCGTTGTGTGCAACCTTAAAAGACGACACGACCGATAGAAACGATTGAACAAAATGAAAAAGCCAACTCATATTTTAGCACATTTGGTTTTGCCCAACACACAAGCCAACTCCTCACAAAACCAAAAGAGCTTAAATTTTTTAACGCTTAACTAAAGATGTATAAAACTTTTTGTAGACATTTTTTGTCCATTCAAAAAAGATTCTTATCTTTGGACATAATTTGTCCTTAATGACAACCGTGAAAAAACATACAACATTTGGAGAACAACTCAGACAACTGAGAGAAAATGCTGGTATGACTTTGAGAGAAGTTGCTGCAAATATTGAAATTGACCCTTCTCTACTTGCTAAGATTGAGCGTAACCAAAGACAGCCGACAAAACATTTAATCAAAAATATCGCTGACTTTTTTGAAGTTAATGAGAAGAAATTGCTCGAAGAATTTTTGAGTGACCAGATTGCTTACAAAATTTTGGACGAAAATGCAGACTTGAAAATTCTGAAAGTTGCAGAAGAAAAAGTAGCATACATCAAAACATTACGAAATGAGTAGAACAATAAGTATCAAACCATTCAAAAAAGAACTGCCAAGCGACTTTGCAGACAGGTTGGGTATTTATTACACGCAACAAGTAAACACTTTTCACAAGAAAGCCAACGGACAATTCTTCACACCTACTCCAATTGCTCGACTTCTTGCTTCATTTTGCGACTTTTCAAAAGCAAGAATTAAAATTTTAGATCCTGGTTGTGGTACAACTATTTTATCATGTGCTTTAATTGAGCATTTAGTAGAATCAAAGAACAGAATTGAGATAATTGACTTAGTGGCTTATGAGACCGACCTTGAATTAATTCCATATTCACAAAAAGCACTTGATTACCTTAAAGATTGGCTTTTAAATAAAGGAATACAATTTAACTACACCTTGCACTGCACCGATTTTGTTTTGGAAAATGCAACTGTTCTTAAAGAAAATAGATTACCAAGTTTATTTGAGGAAACAAATAGCGTAGTTAAAAATTTCGACATCATTATTTCGAATCCACCCTATTTTAAACTTTCTAAAGATGATAAAAGGGTAATTGCTTCGCAAGAATTAGTTAGCGGACAACCCAATATCTATTCATTTTTTATGGGAATTGCTGCTAAACTACTTTCTGAAAATGGCGAATTAATTTTTATCACACCTAGAAGCTTTGCATCAGGTAACTACTTCAAAGCTTTTAGAGAATTGTTTTTCAATACAGTTCAGATTGAAAAGATACACTTATTCAATTCTCGAAAAGACACTTTCAATCGTGATAACGTTTTACAAGAAACTGTTGTAATAAAGGCAATCAGAGAAAAAATTAATCCAAACAAGAAAGTGTTTGTTTCTTCAAGTGAAGGCATTAAAGATATTTTTGAGCCATCAATTAAGTACTTTAATTCTTCTGATCTCATTGATTTAAACACAAAAGAGAAAATTTTGTATTTGCCGACAAGTGACAAAGAAGAAAGGATTTTGAGTTTAGTTTCCAATTGGGAGAATGTTTTAAGTGATTTCAATATAAGGATTTCAACGGGTCCTGTTGTTTCTTTCCGTGCGTTGAACTTTATTCAAAATAGATATGAAAACGGAACAGTCTTTTTGGCTCCACTATTTTGGTTGCATAACGTAAATAAAATGATTTTGGAATGGCCAAAACAACTCAGAGAAAAGGGGCAATACATTAGAATAGAAAGCAATTCAAAATCCTTGCTTATTCCTAACAAGAATTATATTTTTTTAAGACGATTTAGCACCAAAGATGACAAGAGTAGACTAATAGCAGCCCCTTATTTCTGCAACTATGTTAACTCGGAATATATCGGAGTTGAAAACAAACTTAACTACATCTATAGAAAAGACGGGCATTTAGACCGTGACGAAGTAGTTGGACTTTGTGCTTTGCTTAACAGTGAATTGTTTGACACTTACTTTCAAATTTTCAATGGTAACGTAAATGTAAGTGCAACAGAACTAAGAGAAATGAGATTTCCACCTTTAGCCAAAATAAAAGAAATCGGTAATAAAATCATACTTTCAAACGACTACTCAATGAAAAATGTAAACAGCTTTGTTAATGAGCTATTTGAATTGGAAGTAATAATGAACTGATATGAGTAAATTAAAAGAAGCACAAGAGATACTGAAAGCATTAGGACTACCGCCAGCACAATATAACGAAATGGCAGCATTGACATTTTTAGCACTCTGCAACATCAAAGAAAATGACAAGTGGTCAAACGCTAAGCGTCAAAGTTTGGGAGTTACAAAAGGCATTATGACTTTCGTGAATGAAAATTATGGTAAATCATACGCTCCAAACACAAGAGAAACATTTAGAAGGCAAGTTCTTCACCAATTTGTTCAGGCAAGAATAGTTGATTATAATCCAGACAATCCGAAATTACCGGTCAATAGCCCAAGAGCACATTACGCTTTGACAGCAGAGGTTTTGGAAGTCGTAAAAACCTACAAAACGAGAAATTGGAAGAAGTCTTTGAAAAACTTCATTGATACAGTTGGAAAACTTTCAGAAGTCTATTTGAAAGAAAGAGAACTGAATCAAATCCCCGTCACTCTTCAAAACGGTAAAACAATCAAATTATCCGCAGGAAAACATAATGAAGTTCAAGCTGCAATAGTTGAACAGTTTGCTCCTCGTTTCGCAAATGGAGGAACACTTCTTTACTTAGGCGACACAGCAAAAAAAGACTTGTTTGTTGACGAAAAAGGACTAAAAGAATTAGGTATTCCAATTGACCAACACAGCAAACTACCTGACGTTGTAATCTATGATAGCAAAAGAAAATGGTTGTTTTTAATTGAAGCAGTGACATCACACGGACCTGTTTCGCCTAAACGACTTTTAGAGCTTGAAGAATTTTTAAAAAACTGCAAAGTTGGTAAGATTTATGTAACAGCTTTTCCCGATATGACAGAGTTTAAAAAACATTCAAACAACATAGCTTGGGAGACAGAAGTTTGGTTAATGGAAGCACCAGACCATATGATACATTTTAATGGAGACAGATTCATTGGCCCTAGATAACCAATAAAAAGGCACATTTGCAATAGCTCAAAAGCCCGAGATAAAGATAAGTTTTGCAAAAGGGGCACATACCCAACACTAACAAAAATTAATTCATAATGACTGAAATACAGACTACAAAT
Organism: Tenuifilum sp. 4138str; assembly: GCF_041102575.1. Classification (NCBI taxonomy): domain Bacteria; kingdom Pseudomonadati; phylum Bacteroidota; class Bacteroidia; order Bacteroidales; family Tenuifilaceae; genus Tenuifilum; species Tenuifilum osseticum. The sequence goes on from NZ_JBGCUE010000003.1 coordinate 173,540, forward strand.
ACAGAAGGGCTGCACACAACAGCGGTTTGGCGTAATGGCGGGTGTAGTGCTTCGTATGACAGTTTTATGCTTAACCAAAGTGCAGTTCTTCGATTGAACTTTTGTGCTAAACATCCGCCACTACGCCAAGCCGCAAAACGTTAGCAGCAAAATCAAGAAAATACGACAAACGATTAGCTTGAAGAAAAAATGAAAACAATACGCATTACTAGAGGAAAAGAAAAAGCTTACGATGAACATAAAATTAAAGTTTATATTAACAATAATTTTGTGGGAAAATTAAAACAAAACGAAACGAAAGAATTTCAAATTCAAACAGAAACAATTGAAATCTTTGCCAAAACTTTACTAATTTATAAAAGTCCAACAGAAAAGTTTCAATGCGAAGAAAATTCTGAAATTGAAATAAAAATGAATCCTTCGGTAAGCATACATCCAATTCTAATAATCTTTCCTTTTATACCAATTTATATTCAAATTATGACACAATTGGATAATTTATACTTAAGAATTGCTGCCTCTGTTGTTTTATTGTCATTGCTTATATGGTCAATAATACAAAGTAGAAGAGCAATGAAGAGAGGAATTTTAATTTCAAAGAAGTAATCAATTCCTGAAAGAAATTGATACCTCAGAATTTAAAATTCAGCTGCTAACAGGCTGTTACTTTCACTGGGGTTGATGATGCAGATGCAGAATTTTATTACCTTTAACTAACTTTTTAACGGCGGATAACGCCACTGGCGGTTAACTCCCCAGCGTAAGCAACAGCAGACCGTTGTGTGGCATAATAATACCTTACATTATTGAAACAAAATTAATCATACAGAAAATTGATAATAATAGAAGCATGAAAAAAATAATTTCAATAATTTCTTTTATCGTTCTATTTTCTTGCAAAGAAAAAAAGGAATATCAATTACAAATAATTGTTAAAAATAAGACAAATCACACCTTGACATTTAAACTTTTTCCCAAGCAAGAATATATGTCTGGTGAATTGTATGACTTTTCGGAAATCGGTTCTGGACATAGAAATACTGAATTTCAACTCGAAGCAAATGCAGAAATGGAACTGTTTATCGTCGATGAACTTAATGTTGAACCACACACATTAACTCAAAAAGTATTTGACAGTATTTATGTTACAAGCATTTACAATCATCATTTAATTAAATTTTCACCACAAAGTGTATACGGATACTCTGAAAACTTATACACAGAAAACTCTAACTGGACACTTGAACATAGAAATTATGATCTACCAACAAACTTTCAAAAAAGTCATGTTGAATCAAGCGATTACATTTTTTGTGTTTTTGAAGATAAATTTATCAAATAATTACGCCACACAACACGTGGTTCAACCTACTGGGGCTGATGATGCAGATTCGAAAGTTTTTAGTAATTTAGTGTGTTTTTAACGTGGGATGACGCCGCTGGCTTTTAACTCCCCAGCAGCCCAAACCACCGACCGTTACCCATCCCAAATTCTAGGTTCTGTTTTTTCTATCCCTCACCAATGGTAATCCGTGCTATGTTGTTGGCGTGGCTGCCAATTATGCGGTAAAGGCTCACCAGTTCAAGGTGCGTTTTGGAGCTTTCAATGGATTTGCCCACCGCCTGCTTAAGCCTATCGAAATGGTTACGTTCTAGCTCTATACCAACCTTCTTGTAGTGGTCGTACTTGCGGAGCTGCTTGCGGGCTACATCCAGGTTCAGTGTGTCCAGTATCTCAATGGCTCGGTTAAGCTGCTTTTGGGTTAACCTATGGAATTCAACAAGCTCATTTTTCCCTTCATCGGAAAACTCGAGTCCTGCACCCAGCCACCACTCTCCTTTCTCAATCAGATTCTTTGATATGATATCGCCTATCTGCTCCAGCTCCTTGGTGGCAAACATCACCCTGAATACATTGTCAACCTCATTATCGCTTATATCGGCATGACTTATTCGGAGCAGGTAGTCGTTAAGCTTATCGCGCAGGAAGTTTACATGCTCCTCCTTTTCGCGGATTGTGTCAATTACTCTTGAATCCTTGTGAGTGAAAAGTGTAATGCTATCGCTTAGCATTGAGTTTACCAAGTGAGCCATGCCCACCAGCTCGCGCCGTGCAATCTCAATGGCAATTGATGGAGTATTTATCAGGTTGATATCGATATACTGGGTTTTATACCGTTGTTGTTTCTCAGGGAAGATTGGCATAACCCAATCCACAATTCGGGCAAACTGAGCGGTAAAAGGCAAAACAATCAAGGCGAGTAGCACATTGTAGATTGTGTGGGCATTAGCCACCTGCCTCGATATGTTTGTAACAGTTCCCCCGGCAAAGGTGTTTATTACATCGGGAGTGAGGAACCTAACCAGTTGAGCAAAGGGCTCAATAAGCCAGAATAGAAGGAGTATTCCAATGAATTTGAATACCGCGTAGGCCATGGCCACCTTTTTGGCCTCGCGGCCCGCGGCAAATGCTGCAATTATCCCGGTTACTGCCGTGCCCAGGTTGGCACCCATGAGTAAGGGTATTGAACCCTCAAGCGATATGAGTCCCTGGGTGGTCATGGTTAGCACAATCCCAATAAATGCCGCACTACTCTGTACAAGGGCGGTTAAAATGGTTCCTACCAGCACGCCTATTAATGGTTGCTGAACGCTTTCAATAACCTGTAGGAATGGTTCGTAATGCTTTAGTGGCGACATGGCACCCGACATAAGGTGCATGCCGTAGAACAGTAGGCCAAAGCCTACAAGAGCTTCGCCAATGCTGCGGGTAACGTGTTTTTTCACAAACACCATAATGCCAAAGCCAAGCGCAACAATTAGCAGCGAGTAATCGGATAACTTGAATGAGATTAGCTGAACGGTTATGGTAGTACCAATGGCAGCGCCCAGTATCATCCCTATGGTTTGCTCAAATCGCAACAAACCCGACTGAACAAATCCAACAAGCATCACCGTGGTTGCGCTACTCGACTGGGTTATAACGGTAACCAGTGCCCCAAAAAAGGTTGCCACAACCCTGTTCCTCGACATGCGTAGCAGAATTAGCCTTAGCTTATCGGCAATACCGTGGCGTAAACCAGTACTCATTTGGTTTATGCCAATAAAGAATATTGCTAACCCTCCCAGCAAGCCAACAATTAGCATTATTGCCCAATTGCGTGCATTGGCATAGGCTGTAAAAATCACAAAGTTTTGCGGGCTCTCAGTCTGGATGCTTGCCGATATTTGATACTCGCCCTCCTTATTACCCAAGTGAAGTTGGGTGCGTGCAATGCCCTGACTGTTGGTGAATACCTCGTACCTTTCCAAAAGGTGTCCTTTTGAGCCAAAGGGAACGCGGGTAATTTCAAACGTAACCCTTACCCCGGGGGCAGGATTCCCTGAGGAATCGGTTACCACAACTATAAATGGATGTTCAAGTCGCTCGCCGGCTCTGGCCCACTGCTCATCGCCTGAGGCTTTTACTCCACCTTCGGCACTATACTTCTGAATGGTGTAGTACTGGGCATAAGCTCTTACACTACCGCAAAAAATGATAGCTATGGCAATTATACCAAAATACCTGAATGTATTTAAACATTTTAGCATAGTCCAATTTACCCAAAAATATCGGGAAAGGCAAAATATTTTCTTTTTTTTCCAAACCATCCTATATAAATGCATGAACTAATCATGGGGTAATCCCAAATTCGCCAAATGAAAAATTAAGTTGACGAATTTCGTTTAAAAAAGATTTTTCAGTATGAGAATGTTAATCATCCCATTAATTCTGGGGGAATAAATACACTGTGCCTCTCGCTAACGCATGGACAATTACTCAGCTTTACAAATGGTATTATAAATTAATCAACCTTGTTCTTAATTTCTAGTATTTCGAGATTTGTAATACTATTTTTTAAATTACTTAAACAAAAATCTTTAATATCTGTTATACTACTAACAAAACAAATCAACGGAATATGAGAAACTATTTTGTAGTTGGAGCTTCGTCTGGGATAGGTAAAGCGCTTAGCATTGTTTTAGCCGATTCGGGTAACTCGGTTTATGGAACTTACAATAAAACACCAGTTCCGCAAGAAACTGGAAATATTAAGTATTATCCTCTTGATGTGATGGACGATACACTCAATCTGGAATTCTTGCCCGAAAAACTCGATGGCATTGCTTACTGTCCGGGCGCTATTACGCTTAAACCGTTTGAACGCATTAAATCAACCGAACTTATATCCGACTTCCAATTACAGGTAATTGGAGCTGTTAAGCTTCTTCAAGCTGCAATGCCCAGGCTGAGGAATGGAAATAACCCGTCGGTGGTACTTTTTTCCACTGTTGCGGTGCAGACTGGATTACCTTACCATGCGGTTGTTTCCGTATCAAAAGGTGCGGTTGAGGGGTTAACCAGGGCTTTGGCCGCTGAATATGCCCCAAAAATTAGAGTAAACTGTATTGCCCCATCGTTAACCGATACCCCCTTAGCATCATCACTTTTGAACAATGAGCAGAAGCGCGATTCGGCTAATCAAAGGCACCCTTTAAAGCGGATTGGAATACCTGAGGATATTGCTTACATTGCTGAGTTTCTGCTATCCGAAAAGTCGGGCTGGATTACGGGCCAGGTAATACATGTTGATGGTGGGTTCTCAACAGTTAAACTATAAGCATAAAAATTACCAATTAAACTATACGAAATATGACACTTTACGATAAATACATTAAAGTAGAGCAAGCAATTGCCAAGGGTATGAACAGGTGGAGTATTCCAGCTATTCGTATCTCATTTGCCATAATCTTTATATGGTTTGGCATACTGAAACCCTTTGATGTGTCGTCGGCTGAGGCCTTGCTGAAGGCAACTGTGGCTTGGCTTCCTTTTGGAACACCCGAATTCTGGTTGGTAGTTATTGGATGGTGGGAGGTTGCCATTGGTGTAACTTTTCTATTCCCTAAAACAACCAAAATTGCTATTATTTTACTTTTCACGCAGATGGTAGGAACATTTATGCCACTTTTCTTTTTACCTCAAGTTACCTTTCAGAATGGAAACATACTTACTCCAACCATGGAGGGACAATACATCATTAAAAATGTGATGATTATTTCCGCAGCATTAGTGCTTGGTGGCCGATACTACAAAGGCAAGGAGTAGTACAATACAATGAAAAAGCGGGAAAAATGAAGAATAATTTTTCAAGCTTGACACAATTGCAAGTTTACAATTTAACTAAACTCAACAATCATTAAGCTATGGCTTTCTATCAGCTTATCAGAACCCAAAAACTACCAGTTTCAACCAGTGAAATTTGGGATTTCATTTCATCTCCCTTAAATTTAAAGGAAATTACTCCTCCCTACATGGGTTTCGCCATAACAGGGATAAGTGGTAATGGAAAAATGTATGAGGGAATGATAATATCGTATAGGGTAAGCCCTGTGGCCGGAATAAAAACGAACTGGGTAACCGAGATAACCCATGTAAAAGAGGGGAGTTACTTTGTTGACGAGCAAAGAATTGGCCCATACGCCATATGGCATCACGAGCACAGATTAGAACCCATTGAAGGAGGCGTGCTGATGACCGATATTGTTACCTACCAGCCCCCCTTGGGGTTTATTGGAGTTTTGGCCAACTCAATTTTCATAAAAAAACAGCTCCAAAGAATTTTTGATTATCGCTCTGTGGCACTAGAGAAAAGGTTTGGAAAATATTTACCATGAAAATATTACTCACGGGTGCCACCGGTTACATAGGCCAAAGGCTTTTCCCGTTCTACTTAAGAATGGGCATGAGGTGGTTTGCTGTGTAAGGGATAAAAACCGGTTCAACATCAAAAAATACTCAAACCAAAAAATCAAGGTGATTGAGGTTGATTTCCTCAAAAAGGAGAGCCTAATTCAGATACCCGATGATATTGATGTAGCATATTACCTTATCCATTCCATGTCCACGCAATCGGGAAATTTTCAGGAACTGGAAGTAATTAGTGCTACCAATTTTAAGGAACGACTGGAACAAACCAATGTAAGTCAGGTAATCTATTTAAGTGGTATCAGTAATGCCGATGAGCTCTCAAAACACTTAGCCTCGCGTAGGAATGTTGAAACCATTCTATCGGGTTCAAAGTTTGCCCTTACCACGTTAAGGGCCGGAATTATTGTGGGTTCGGGTAGTGCATCCTTTGAAATCATTCGCGATTTAGTTGAGAAACTTCCAGTTATGATTGCTCCCAAGTGGCTTAATACTAGGTGCCAACCCATTGCAATTACCAATGTTATAGAGTTTTTAGTGGGTGTTACCGGCAGGCCCGAGACCTACAACAAAGCTTTTGATATTGGGGGCCCCGATATTCTCAGCTATAAGGATATGCTCCTGAGGTTTGCGAGGGTAAGGGGTTTGCGACGAAGCATCTACATAGTTCCCGTAATGACTCCAAAAATTTCATCGTACTGGTTGTATTTCATCACCTCCACTTCGTTTAGCCTTGCACAGAACTTGGTTAATAGTATGAAAGTTGAAGTGGTTTGCCAACCGAATAATTTGACATGTATGCTGGGCATTAAACTAATTGATTATGATACTTCAATAAGGATGGCCTTTGATACCATTGAACAGAACCAGGTAATATCAAGCTGGAAGGATGCTCAAACCAGCAATGCAATTAGCAAAGGATTAAGCAACTATATTGAGGTTCCCACTCATGGATGCTTTAAGGACATCCGCTCCCGTAAAGTTGACAGTATTGACGCTGCCATTAAACGCCTGTGGGCAATAGGGGGAAAAAATGGATGGTACTTTGGTAATTTCCTTTGGGAAATTAGGGGCTTCATTGACCAGCTTGCTGGCGGTGTTGGCATGCGTAGGGGCAGAAAAAGCGATACCGATTTGAATCCAGGCGATGCACTTGATTTCTGGAGGGTGTTGATTGCCGATAAGGAAGAGATGCGATTGTTACTTTACGCCGAAATGAAATTACCAGGGGAGGCATGGTTGGAATTTAGAATTGATGGTAACGGCATACTCACCCAGACAGCAACCTTTAGGCCCTTGGGGTTGCTTGGTAGGCTTTACTGGTACTCGGTGCTTCCATTTCATTACCTCATTTTTAGTAGAATGCTTAAAAGAATTGCTGTTGACCAATAACTTCACTTCAGTATTAAAAAAGTTTTCCGATACTCTACTTAGGCTATAATTACTTAAAAAGCCGGACATAACATCCGGATTAATGGTTTTAGGTAATCGTTAAAATCTAGCTCAGCTCAACATCCTCCTCAATAAATTTAACCCCAAAGTTTTCAAGCTCATTAAGAATTGGGTTGTACAGGTGCGGCTTGGTAGGAACTATAACACCACGATCCTTTATCTGTCCTGTCATTAGCAGCTTAGTAGCAATGGCTAGCGGGGTTCCTACAGTTATTGACATGGCGGTGTGAATGGTATCTTTACCAATAATCACCATGGTTGATGTTTTGCGATGCTTTTTGCCGGAAAGCTCATAGTCAAATATGTGTTGCATTACTATCATATCCTTATCGTTAGGGCCAAGGGCTAACTTGGGCTCAAGGATATGCTGAAGTAGTTGGGCAGGACTTGCATTGGCAAGGCCAATGGGTTCGTTGTCGAACATTCCTAGCCATTTCAGCTTGTTAAACACCACCTCGTCCTGGGCATCAGGGATTATCCTTTTCAGCTTCTCCTCCACGGTCTCGGTGGGATGGTAAGGTAGGAAACTATTCAAAAACTCGCGCTTGGTTAGCTTTTCGCTGTTAGCCATTTTATAGGTGTCGTCGGTCATGCCAAGCTGAACAAACACATTCCATGCCTTGCTATACCCGGCACGACGCAGAGTGCCTCGTATTATGGTCTGTATATCTTCAATCCCATATATCTCCCTGTACTTGAGTGAGTCGCGGTTGGGGTACATCTCAAACATGCCCAAATCCATGATATTGTACTCCCTTACGCTGGTAAAAAGACGGTGGTATGGGGTGTACTTGTACTGTCCGTTCTCAAGGTACTGAGCAACCCCCTGTCCAGCCAGAACAACGTTCCGGGGGTTCCATGTAAACTTGTAGTTCCATGGGTTGTTGTCACTTTCAGGCGCAATTAGACCGCCGGTATTGCTTATGAATCCTGTTAGCTTTCCACCCTTGGCTCTTATCTCGTCAATAACCCGCATGGCCGACATGTGGTCAATACCCGGGTCAACCCCAAGCTCATTTAGCAGGGCAATTCCTTTCTGCCGGGCCTCCTCATGCAACGATTTCATGGTGTCCGAAACATACGAGGCGGTAAGCATGTGTTTGCCTTGCCTAACGCACTCCTGGGCAACCACCGGATGCATAAATGCAGGCAGCAACGATATTACAGCCGTTGCCCATGATACCTCATCCTGCAGCTGCTTGTTATTGTTGATATCGAATTGTATGGCTTGGCCATTGGGATGATTATTTACCTTTTGCCGGGCGGTTTCCAACGATAAATCGCCAACTCGTACAGTCCAGCCCAGCACTTTAGAGTGGTCCAGCAGGTACTTGATTAAATCGGACGATGACAGTCCTGCCCCTAGTACAAGAATCTTACTCATATCTCAAGGTTTAGGTTTTGGTTTATAGCTTTTGGTTTAAATTTGGTGCCAAACTATAATTTTTTAGGCTGATAAACTATGATTTTGTAAACTTTTTTTGTTTTTCTGACTACCTTTGGGTAGTAAACGTTGAGTACCATGATTCTGCTTTTTGTAGGCCTATGGGAACTGGTTGTAATTGTTATAGTTGCTTTGCTGCTCTTTGACTCGGCAACCCTGCTAAATGTTGCCCGATTACTGGGAAAAACCTACCACTACCTGCAAAAAAGTATCGCTGAGATACGCAGCCAAATAAGCCTGACCAACCTGGACGACAAAGACACTGAAAACGATGACAACCCCAGCAGTAAGCATGCTGGTTAGATTGAGTTTCCACACAACGCTCAGAATGACAGTTGATGTTGATGGCTGTTGGCTACTCGTTGAGGGCAAATCCAATGGAACACCGATTACGCGGATTGAAAGGATTTACTCTGATAGGAAATCAACGAAACACCAAACACTAAGCACTAAACACCTTCCCCTTTCCCCTTCTTCTTTTTTATCCTTTATCCTTTAACCTTTAACCTTTATCCTTTACCCTTTAACTAAAATGTTTACCTTTGTTGAACTTCATTTTTTTTAGTTTTGCCAGATGATAAAGGTTGAAAGCATAGTTAAATCGTTTGGAGCGCTTACCGTGCTCAAGGGCATTACGGTTGAGATACCTGAACGGAAAGTGGTTGCCATTGTTGGGCCAAGCGGAGCGGGTAAAACCACATTGCTCCAGATTATGGGAACGCTCAGCCAGCCCGATAAAGGTAAAGTGCTATACGATAGTACCGATGTTACAGCGCTTAACGATACACAGCTTGCTCGTTTCCGCAATAGCCATATTGGCTTTGTATTTCAGTTCCACCACCTTTTGCCTGAGTTTACAGCTCTTGAGAATGTATGCATGCCTGCATTAATTGCAGGCAAAAGCATGACCGACGCCTCAAATCGTGCAAAGGAACTGCTTGATTTTCTGGGTTTGTCACACAGGTTTGGCCATAAGCCATCGGAACTATCGGGTGGGGAGCAGCAGCGTGTGGCTGTTGCAAGGGCTCTCATCAACAACCCCATGGTAGTGTTAGCCGACGAGCCCTCAGGCAACCTCGATTCACATAACAAGGAGGAATTGCACAGACTATTCTTTCACCTGCGCGATACTTTTGGGCAAACCTTTGTGGTGGTAACCCACGATAAGGAATTGGCCCGCATGGCCGACCTGCAAATTTCCATGAACGACGGTCAACTTGTTTAGCCATGCTTACACCCAGTTCGTTTGCTGAGCTTGCCGATTTGCTTAACGACAGGTATAGGCGGTATGCCTGCCCTGCATTTATCATTGGCGATCCCATTCAAGTACCCCATAGCTTTTCTGATAAGTACGATATTGAGATAAGCGCTCTGTTTGCCTCAACCTTTGCATGGGGCAGCCGAAAATCGATAGTGAATAGCGCCAGCAAGCTTATGGGCATCATGGGCAATAAGCCCTACGAGTTTGTGATGAATTTTTCCAAAACCGACGAGCATGCCCTGCAAGGCTTTGTTCACCGAACCTTCAGTTCAGCCGATGCCATTGAGTTTGTTTACGTACTTAGGCACATATACACCCATTTAGGCGGACTTGAACAGGTATTTGCCAAGGGATACCGTCAACAGCATTCGGTACACGGTGCCATACAGGCCTACCGCAATGTATTTATGGAATGTGAGGTGCCTGCACGCACTCTCCGCCATGTCCCTAATGTTGCTGCGGGTGCTGCCGCCAAGCGTATAAATATGTTCCTGAGGTGGATGATCCGTCCGGCAACTGAGGGGGTCGATTTTGGCATCTGGAGTACCATTCCAACCTCGGCATTACTTATGCCGCTCGACCTACATACCGGCAGGGTAGCCCGTAAGCTGGGAATCCTGCAACGCGCGCAGGACGATTTAAAAGCCGTGATTGAGCTTACCGACGCGCTAAGGCAGTTTGACCCCGCCGATCCCGTTAAGTACGATTACGCCCTTTTTGGTTTGGGCCTTCATGAAAAGTTTTAACTTGCAACGCCGTGGGTAATAGCTACTTTAAGTTCAAGCAATTCACAGTGCACCAGTCAAAAGCGGCCATGCGGGTAAATACCGATGGTGTGCTTTTAGGGGCATGGGCTAATGTTACCGGCACTAACCGAATACTCGATATTGGCACGGGTACCGGGGTAATTGCGCTTATGCTTGCCCAACGCACCACGGGTGCACACATCGATGCCATTGAGATTGATGCCCAATCGGCAGCCGAGGCCAGGAGCAACGTGAACCTATCGCCCTGGGCTAACCGTATCGATGTTATTAACTGCTCGCTGCAGAGCTTTGCACCCTCGGTAAGCCATAGGTACGACCTGATTGTTTCCAATCCGCCATACTTCAACCAGTCGCTCAAATCGGCTCACACCGGCCGAAACATTGCGCGCCATACCGAGAGTTTACCCTACAACCATTTGATTGAGGGTGTTATAAAGCTGCTTGCCCCAAGCGGCAGGTTCTGTGGAGTATTCCCTTACTCCGAGGGCAATGTGTTCATTGCCATGGCTGGCGCACATGGCCTTTACTGCACGCAAAAGGTTAACGTGCAGTCGCGACCTGGCCGAAAGGTGCTAAGGGTTCTCCTCCAGCTCGAAACCCAAAAACGGGCTGTGGCCGAAAGCACCCTCACCATCCACAACCCCGATGGTTCCTATTCCGATGAGTACAAACGGTTGACCGAGGATTTTTACTTGGGGTTTTAACGTTTTGGCGCTTGGCGCAGTGGGAGATTTAGAACCACATTGCGTCAACCAAGCACGAATATTGAAAGATTCACTGAATTTGGTTTAACCACAGCAATTTCCAATGCTGAAAGCGGCTGTTATAGGGTGTTTTTCTTTGTCTCGTGTCAGTCGTTACAATCATTTTTCACTTATTTTATAAAAGTATTCTACAAGTTGGTCTAGTGCTTCAATATCTGAAACTACTATTTCGGTTGGTAAATGATTTGTATAATGTCCTATATTTCTCACGTCACGGAAATTGAGTTTGTCAAATTTTTTGTCGCTGTCTTTTATTAAAGATTTTGAATAGAAAATTGCACTTTTATTTCTTACAACTGTTGACATTATCATTTTGTCATCCTTGAAGTAACCAATGTAATGTTTTTTAGGCAATACCACAATTTTATCCTTTGTCTTTTCAATAAAGCCATTTACAATTGCTTGGATAGTTTCCGGTTTTTCTTTTAAGTGATAGTCAAGCGTAAATTCATCAACCACATTTTCATCTTCTTCGTTATTGTTAGTTGTTTTTGAACTTCCATTTGTTTCAGTTTCACTGTCAGAATAGAAAATGATTTCATTTTTACCGTCTGCCTCAAACTTTGAAACTTCAATTTTTCTAATTTTCAAGCTTATTGCCTTCTCAATCTGTGACAGTCCAATAGAAAGGTTCGGATTCATTCGGTCAATGACTAAAAGAACTTGCAGGTCTTCAAGTGCATTGTCAATTAGTTCATAAACTTCTCGGTCAGTGTCTTTTTGGATTTGCTTAAACAATACTTTATTCTGTTTTAGTTTTTCATATAAAAAACCTCTTAGGTCTGTTAAGTCTTCATTTGAGGCTCGTTTTACAAATGAAATGAAGTCGCCAATTTGAGGTAATATATGTCGGTCAATACTGTGTTTTTCAAGTTCAATTTCTGTAATGTAGAGGAGAGGAGTTGTCGGATTTTCCCACACAAGTAAAAAGCCGTCACAAATTGCGTTCTTAAAATTCTTAGTCTTGAATTGTTTCTCTGCTGTCACGAAAACAGATTTCTGAGAAATAATTTCCTTGTAATGAGTTTCAAAAATTTTAGTCAAGTCCTTTTCAAATTTGTAAGGTGTCTTGTAGTATTTGAGGTTGTTTCCTAATATAAAATGTCTCATTCTGTTGTTTTATCTTGTTAGTTTGTATATCGTCCAAAAATGTCTTATAACTCATTTATAACCTTACCAAAAGTAATCATATACATCTATTCTGCATGTATAACCGTACTTTTTGTAAGATTTATTTATTCAAAAATAAAATATTTTCAAATATCATCAAAAGGGCTTTTAATTTTTGGCTCATTATTTTACCTAACAAGTAAAGTGGTTCGTTGATGTCAAAAGCGAACTCAAATCCAGCCACATTCCTGATAATACAAGGGAACGCATGCGTCTAGAGGTTCACCCTAACGAAGGGGAAGGGGATTTTTACTTGGGGTTCTAGAGATTTATTATACAAGTAGGAAAAAAAGGTACTCAGCTCTCAATTTTAGCACCTTATTCCGTACTATGCAGATACCATGCTAACAACTAGTAATTTTTATGTAAAGTCGTTCTGCCAAATTTTCTATTTCGTGATGTTTTGCAATTTGAAGTATCCATTCTTCGGGAATATTTTCAAAACCATAAAGCAAGCCTGCAAGGCCTCCTGTTACCGCTCCTGTTGTATCAGTGTCATATCCCAAATTGACCGCTTTCAAAACGGCTCCTTTGAAATTACTTGTTGTCATTAAACACCAAATACTGGCTTCAAGAGTATGCACCACATAACCAGTACTATAAATTTGTTCCGTGTCAAGTTCGTAAATACTTGATTTTAGCAATCTGTCAAACAAAGATATTTCTGCTGGGTTAATTGAAAGATTTGTTAAATGATTTAAAACAAATGTTTGCAAATTGCTGTAAATATCAAACTTGTCTCTTCCCTCAATAATTTGCTTAGCGAATTCAAGGTAGTAAAAGCATGCAATAATTGAACGGATATGCCTGTGAGTTATTGAAGATACCTTTCTTGTAATTTCGAAACGCACATTAATTGGTTTGTTATATAAATAAAAAAGCAGCGGTAAGATTCTCATTAGCGAACCGTTACCGTTATCGGTTTCTTTTGAACTACCCGCCAACTCAGGATTTTCGCCTTTTGCAATTCGCAAAATTGCCTGTTTGGTTGTTCCACCAATGTCAAAAACTTCACCATAGGGTGTCCAATAATTTTCGTTGTACCATTTTACAAAATTCTGTCCTATTTCATCAAGGCAAAAGTCATTAGTCAATCCTTCGGCCAAACAAAAAGTTAGCGAACTGTCATCGGACCAAGTCCCAGGAGGCTGATTGTGTGTGCCGTAACCAATCATAGTAGTTACAGGATTTTGGCTTATCTCTTGTCTGCTTTTAAACTCGACTGGAACCCCTAAAGCATCGCCAACTGCAACCCCAAAAAGTGCAGATTTAATTTGTTTAAGAGTCCTATTATCTTTACGAATTTCGTTTTGCATTAACGCTTTCATTGTTTATTGAATTACTTTATTTATAAATTTAAAAATAAAAATCCACCAAAAAAACTATTTGCTCATCTTTGGCGGGGCTTATAATCAATAACAAATACTTTTCATACACTTTATCGCTTGTTTGATATTCCATATTATGCTTTTTGCAATAGTAGTGTGGAAAAGGGTTTAGTAAGGAGTGTCATATGGCGTTTCTCTTATCACGTTGTCAAAATGTTCCATGTTATACAATTAAGTATTCCGCCATTGTTAGCCACTTCGTTACTGTCAATAGTTGCTATTTGTTGTCCTCTAAAAAGTTGTTCAAATTGTCGAATTGCGATATCATCTTCCCTAATACCAAAAGTTGGAACGATAACCGTATTTTGCATTTGTAAAAAGTTGATGTAGATGCCATTTGCTTGTCCGTTAGTCTTGTTACCGTATGGGTTGTATGGGATTTCGATGTAGTCAAGCCCTGCGGTGTCCAATGCAATTTTAAATGCTCTCTGAAATTCTGGTTTCTCTTTTGAATAGTCGTTAATTATTACCGTATTGTTGTCAAGGAAACGAACCATTCCATCTGCGTGACCTGTAAAATCCTTTGGTTGTTGAGGAACAAAAAAGAGTTTATCTATTTCAAATAATTCTTTTAATTTATCTGAAAGTTGTCGCCTTGAATAGTTTGGATTTTCAAGAAAAATCTTGTCGCACATTATTACTTTATCGGTTGTCTTTATTACGTTACCTCCATCTAAAACGATGTTTGATTTTATTCGATTAAGTCTTATTGAGTTGCAAATACTTTCAACATCCGGAATTGTCTTTAACCATTTCCGGCTTTGCAAATAGTCTGGGTTGTAAACAAACTGAACAAACTTGTCAGCTGTAACTTGAACTGGCATATAATCAACAGCCCAAATGTCTTTGGTGTAAGGTAATAGCTGAAAAGTGATACCACACTTTTTTAATACCGCTTCAAAGTCCATAAAGAATTTTGGATGCTTTTTTGGTAAGCAGTCAGCAATGTAAAGAGTATTTGTTTGGCTATCGGGTATCATTTACGGATTTATGTCGTAGCCCATTATTTCTTTGGCTTGTTTTTTATTGATTTTGTTGTCTGCCAAAAGTTGCCGAACAACTTTTGCTTTATCCTTGAATTTATGTTGAAGATTTAGTTCAACTATATATCGATATTTTTTCTCGGCATAATTTTCTGTGTCCTCTTTTTTCTTAGTCAAGCCGATACGAACCGCTTGGATTGGTTCGGTTTTTATCTCTTCAATTTTATCTTTTTTTAGCTCTCTCAAACAAATGCTTCCTTTGCCTGTCAAAATGTTACCGATGTTTGAGAAAATTTCTTTAAGAACGTTTGATGGGCCGCTTATGTAACGTGGACTATCTCCAAATTTCATAATTCCCCTGATTAAAAGCCCACCATAAATTTTCTTTTCATAGTCGCCAAATGTAATATCTAAACCTGCTCCGTTAAAATACCAGTTGCCCGCAAAAAGTTGTTCTGTAGAACAATGAACATAAGGATCCGGGTGATTGTCTTTATCGTAGTAGTAAACTTCTAATTCAGTAATTCTGTATGGTTGGTAGGCAACAACTAAACACAAGTAATTCATTAAATAGTAGGCCAATGTTGAAAACTTCTCGTCAAGCGATTTGATTTCAAGGCACCCGTTTAAGTAATGCCAAAATTCTGCAAATTTACTTTGTTCAATTTCTTTGTCTTTACTCTCAAGTTCAAATGCTGATAGGTAAAGGTCGAGGTATTTAATGTCTTTCACATCCGTACAAAATAAAATTTTGTAATATAAAAAAGCGAAGTTGGAAACATCCTTGTTAAGGGATAGTTTTACAATAACCCTAAAACCAACTCCCATGGTAAAGTTAGCGCTTTTTTCCAAAATCACCAGCCTTATTCCCCGGCATATATTCTTATGTTGAGTCGAGGCTGTAAAAAGCAATAAACGCCCCGTGTTCGGCGGCGGTTGCACCGCCGTCGGGCTATCAGTAGCAGGCTGTGCCTGTTTTTTTATAATTCAAGTACAGGCAAAGCCATAAGCATAATGAGCCTAAGCCTAACGTTACACTTTAGCCAGAATAGGTTAACAAAATCTAAGTTACACGTAAAAGTTATTGCTGAATTTTTGTAGATTTGTTATAGCAACAGACCGGATCAATGTCCACAGGCTACAAGATACAGGAGCAGGATGGCGCGTACTACCTAACGTTTCAGATAGTGGGATGGGTGGATCTGTTCACCCGCAAGGAGTACCGCGATGTGGTTATCGATAGCCTAAAGTTCTGCCAAAAGAATAAGGGGCTAAACCTATTCGCGTACGTAATCATGTCGAACCACATTCACCTGCTGGCGCAGAGCCAAAATGGTAATTTAAGTGGGTTTGTCCGTGATTTTAAGAGCTACACCAGCAAACGGTTCCTCGAAATCATGCAAAGTGGGAAGGAAAGCCGGAGCGAATGGCTCCGGGTGGTATTTGAGTACCAAGGCAAGCTAAAAAGCAAGCAAACCTTCCAGCTTTGGACGCACGAGAACCATGCCGAGCATATTTACAGCCAAAAGTTTATAGAGCAGAAGGTTCACTATATCCACCAAAATCCAGTACGCAGCGGCATTGTAGTAAACCCAGAGGATTACCTGTACTCCAGCGCACGCAACTACTCAGGGTTAGATTCAGTAATAGATGTAATTACCGTAGACATACGGTGGAAAACGTACAATTAGCTATATTTACCGGGCAGTGCCCGAATAGATAGATTCGACTGAGGCGTATAGCCTCAGCCGAACGGGGTGCTATTTATATTCATCAGGTAAATTTTGAACTATTTTGTTTATTTGTTCCTCCTTCTTTTCGAAAGAAAAAAGTCTATTCCAACAAAATCGTATTAGCCCCACAATTGCTCCTAACAGAGCAACATTGACTGCCATCATCCAATTACGTTTTGACTCACTCGGATTATTGTCAATATATTGAATTAACTTTTCAACATAGTTGTACTCCCAATCAATATAGAACAATTGGAAAAAGAAAAATGCGCCTATGGCAATAATCAATGGCAAACACCAATAGGCTGAAGTACGCCAATCACTCAATTTACTGTCAATAAATTCCTGACTAAGTTTAGCTTTAAGCCTTTTATTTTCTTCTTCTTTCTCTATTAGTTCCTTTGCTTGTTTAGTGGCTTTCTGATCTAAATCTTGTATCAGTTTAGAAGTAGATTCTTTGTGTGTCTCAAGCTCTGATTGTAGATTTTGATGCTTCGCTGCAATTTCTTCAACTTGTTTTTGTAACTCAGTTTTCGCAAAGTCTTTTGTCCTTTCTAGGATCTCCTCATCCTTGATTCCGTTTTCAAGTACTCCTTCAAATTTTCTTTGAACCAATGTTTGAACCAAAAATCTCTGTTGGTCAAAGTTTGTGGTCATTTCACTGATGCCTTTTAAAATGATATGAATTTTCTCGCTGTCTATTTTAGTTTCTCCACTCGGCAAGTTCAAAAAGCTAACAAAGCTTTTATAATCGTCTGTTGTTCTGCATATATATCTAAGTATAATGCTAAGCCATTGGCTTGGAAGAATAACAACAGGGGTTGATAAATTTCTATAGTAGTCCCATCTTCTTAATGATTGGTCGGTGGAAATAAAGAACTGTTTTGTTTCAAATATATTCGATTCTTTGCCTTCTCGTCTTGTTTCAATTAAGAGAATATTTGAAGCATCATAATAATCTCCATTCCAATTGTGACGGGAATTGTCAGCGTCTTTTTGTCGAGAAATTTCATTTGAAAGAGATGTTATTTTTTCTTTTATTTTTTCATCATTATCATTAAAAGGGATCTTGTATTCAGTAGTGACATTAAATTCTTCTTTGAATTTCTCATAAAGCCCTAGGATATGAGCTTCAAATAGTTCTAAGCTATCATTCACTAATCCCAATCGCCATTGATAATAAAAATCGTAAATGTCAGACAAACTTTTGAAATATTTTTCATTGAAAACATCAGGACTAATTGGCTGATTCAAAGAATACTTTTTTAATTTATCAACATAGAACTTTACAGAATCTTTAAGCTCTAAATCAGTATATTTCGAAATAACTAATTTAGTTTCAGTTTCAGTTACCTTCTTTAAAAAAGTTATAGTTCTTTTCTTTCGGTTTTCACCATTTATGCCTAATGCTCTATAAATAACATTAGTGTCTATGTAGAAAACTTTATTTTTTAGATTATTAAGTTGTAATTGGACACCTTTTCCATTATTGGAAATCATACAATATTCAAGAGCATAAGAAGCAATGTCAAAAATCGCTTTGTTTTTATCGTTATTATCCCAAGTTAGAAATTCGTTAATAACTTCTCTTTCAATTGTAGTGTAGTTATGAGATTCAATATTAATTAGGTCTTCAATTTGATTTTTGCTGTTAAGTAGTTTTTTAAAACCTTCTACATTTGTACTAAGCAATTCATATAAAAATCTGTAAATAATCTCTTTTACATTGATGCCTGTAGCTAATTCTGATTTTAGTTTCACAAACTCATCAATGAAAAAGTCAATAGTTTTATTTGAAACTTTTGATTCAAGGTGAATCTTCCTTTTTTCAGTTAAGTTTATAATTATTTCTTCTTTCTTAACATTAACAACAAATCCTTCTTCTTTCTCGTGAGTTACAATTGAAATTACTTCTTCTTCAATAAGATCTAAATTGTAAGACGTCTGGACAAACTCAATTATTTGATGAATGTTCAACGGTTTATTGCCATTACTTAAAATAGCACATTCAATAACCTTTCGGATGATAGTTTTTGTAGAAACCTCATAATTGTTGTCAGCATACAATACTGCTGCTAGCCTGAATAATTGATTGTTGTCCTGTTTTATCATATTTTACATTTCCCCTTTAAACGCTTTATCCATTAAACTGGGCTAAAGTTCGTTAATTCTTTTTCTTTCTCTTTGTGAATTTTCAACAAACTATTTATTTTTTCTCACATCCGTCCAAAATAAATTTTGTAGATAAAAAAAGTGAAGTTGGAAACATCCCCGTTAAGGGATAGTTTTACAATAACCCAAAAACCAAATCCCATGGTAAAGTTAAAACTTTTTTTCAGATTTCAAGCCTAAATCTACATCACATATCCTCTGCCATTCAAAGCAAGTACAAAGGGGCAAATAAATTAAGGGGATTGATAGTTGGACACATCTAATCAGCATGGTGTTTTGTCACCTGTGGCAGTTCTTTGTTCGAGTTCGTCTTTCAGACGCTTTCGCCCCTGCTTTGCCCAGATTTACAATCAGAAAAACCTAAACACTATAAACTAAACACAAATTTCTCTTAATCAGCATGTAAATCAATTTTTGTTTGTATCTTTGCAAGCCTAAATGGCTATGACGTTAGCCGTAAATAGTTAATAATTAAGCATATAAATGAGAAAAGAGAGTATGAACAGGGATGTTAAACGCGAGAAGCGGAGTAACTCCCCCGAGGAACCCGCCAGGGTTTACAGGCCTAGAACCCTTACGTTGAAAAAGGTAGATGCCAACGACGAAAGCGATTCTAAGCCCGAGAAAAGAGTATCACCCCGTTCCGATGAACACAAACCGGAACCAAAGCGCAGGTCAGAGGATAGCCGCCGAGGCGATTTCCGCAAACCAAAATCCGACAATTCCGAACAGCCAAAATCGTACCGCCCACGCTCATGGAAAAAGGATTCCGATTCCAGGGAGCATGAGCCGCGCGAAACCGCACACGAGCGTAGCTCAAGACCATCACGGGATGAGCGTAAGCACGAAAGTGGACGGAAAAACGATGGCTTTAAGCTGGTAAAACATACCCGTTACAACGAAAGCAAAAGCAAGGAGTACACCCGCGATAACGCAAAGGCGGAGGGCATGGTTGCCAAAAAAACAGCCGATGAGCTTATCCGCCTTAACAGGTATATAGCCAACTCAGGGGTGTGCAGCCGTCGCGAGGCCGATGAGCTGATTGCTAACGGCATGGTTACCGTTAACGGCAAGGTGGTTACCGAACTGGGTACCAAGGTTCGTCGCGACGATGTGGTTATGTATAAGGGCAAGCGGCTAACCGCTGAGCGCAAGGTTTACATCCTGCTTAACAAACCCAAGGACTACGTTACCACCGTTGACGATCCCCATGCCAAGCATACCGTGATGGAGCTCATTGAGGGTGCCTGCGATGTTCGTGTTTACCCCGTTGGTAGGCTGGACCGCAACAGCACTGGCGTGCTTCTGCTCACCAACGATGGTGACCTTACCACCAGGCTGACACACCCCAGCTTCAAAAAGCGCAAAATATACCATGTGGGACTCGACCGCAAGGTTCGCCCCGAAGATTTGAATAAAATATTTGAGGGGGTTGAGCTCGACGGCGAAAAAATTCAGGTAGATGC
Organism: Tenuifilum sp. 4138str; assembly: GCF_041102575.1. NCBI lineage: Bacteria > Pseudomonadati > Bacteroidota > Bacteroidia > Bacteroidales > Tenuifilaceae > Tenuifilum > Tenuifilum osseticum. Next base: position 193,889 of record NZ_JBGCUE010000003.1, read on the forward strand.
CATTGATTACGTTGATGGAAGCGATGGCTCCGAGGTGGGTATCGAAATCCATAGCGGCCAAAACCGCGTTGTCCGTCGTATCTTTGAGTCGCTAGGCTACAAGGTAATAAAGCTCGATAGGGTTTACTTTGCCGGCCTCACCAAGAAGAATTTGCCACGTGGCAAGTGGCGCTTCCTTACCGAGAAAGAGGTTAACATGCTTAAGATGAATAGGTTTTATTAGGATTTAATCATCTTTGGCCATGTCGCACAAATCGGGTTTTGTAAATATTATTGGTAACCCCAATGTGGGTAAATCAACCCTAATGAATGCCCTTGTGGGCGAGCGGATTTCCATTGTTACTAGCAAGGCGCAAACCACCCGCCACCGCATAATGGGCATTGTTAACTCCGACGATTTTCAGATTGTTTACTCCGATACGCCGGGTGTTCTGAAGCCCGCCTACAAGCTGCAATCGGCCATGATGCGGTTTGTGGAGTCGGCGCTGGAGGATGCCGATGTAATCCTTTATATCACCGACACGGTTGAAACACCCAATAAGAATCAGGAATTCCTGGACAAAATCCAGCAGTTGGATATTCCAATTATCCTGGCAATAAACAAGGTTGACCTGTCCACACAGGAAAAGGTTGCGCTCCTAATTGAGCAGTGGGGGCAAATGATGCCCAAGGCCGATATTCTTCCAATATCAGCCCTGCACGGCTTTAACACCGATGCGTTGGCAAACATGATTGTTGAGAGGCTGCCCGAGGGGCCTGAGTATTTCCCCAAGGATACCCTAACCGACAAGACACTCCGCTTTTTTGCAGCCGAAATTATCCGGGAAAAAATCCTGCTGAACTACAAAAAGGAAATCCCTTACTCGGTTGAGGTTGAAATTGAAGAGTACAAGGAATCGGAAACAATTGACCGTATTAGGGCGATAATCTATGTGGACAGGGAGTCGCAGAAGTCAATTATAATTGGAAGCCAGGGACGAATGCTGAAAAAGGTGGGAACCGAGGCACGCCTCGAGCTGGAAACCTTTCTGGGGAAAAAAGTATTCCTGGAGATTTACGTAAAGGTTGACCCCAACTGGCGCAACGACGAGGGCAAGCTCAAACGCTTTGGTTACCCCTTGTAATTCGATATTGGTAGTATTTCATTTAAAACGATATTTAGGGCAATGGGAAATTTAATTGCTATTGTAGGAAGGCCCAACGTGGGTAAATCGACATTCTTTAACCGTTTGGTTGGCTGGCGCCATGCCATTGTTGACGAAATTGCCGGCGTTACCCGCGACCGCATTTACGGGAAAAGCGATTGGAATGGAAAGGAATTCTCAGTGATTGACACGGGCGGTTGGGTGGAAAATTCCGATGATATTTTTGAGGAGGAGATTCGCAAGCAGGTGCTTATTGCTATTGATGAGGCCGATATTATCACCTTCCTGGTTGATGCCCAGGAGGGCATAACCGACATGGATATTGCTGTGGCAGAGATACTGAGGCGGAGTTCAAAGCCCGTTTACCTGGTGGCCAACAAGGTTGACAATAACGCCATACGCATGCAAGCGGGTGAGTTCTACAGCTTGGGTCTTGGCGACCCATGGTGTATCTCATCCATCAATGGTTCCGGTACGGGCGATTTGCTCGATGATATTGTGAAACATTTCACCGATATTGATGAGTCAGCTGAGCAAAACGAAGTGCCCCGCATTGCCGTTGTTGGCCGCCCAAATGTGGGTAAATCGTCGTTAATCAACACCTTTATTGGTGAGGAACGTAACATTGTAACCCCGTTGGCCGGCACCACGCGCGATGCCATTGATACCCACTACCGTAAGTTTGGCCATGATTTTATTATTGTCGATACTGCTGGCCTACGGCGTAAAACCAAGGTAAAGGAGGATTTGGAGTTTTACTCCGTGATGCGTTCCGTAAGGGCAATTGAGAGCTCCGATGTATGCCTTTTGCTCATTGACGCCACCCAAGGAATTGAACGGCAGGATATGAATATCTTCAGCCTTATAGTCCGCAATAAGAAAGGTTTAGTGCTGGTTGTAAACAAATGGGATTTGGTGGAAAAGAACAACAAAACCGTTGATGAGTACACCAAGCTCATCAAGGAACGAATTGCCCCTTTCAACGATGTTCCTATCATTTTTGCATCGGCATTAACCAAACAGCGTGTTTTCAAGGTGATTGAAGCCGCCATGCAGGTTTACGAAAATCGTAAGCGCCGAATTCCCACTTCGGAGCTAAACAATTTTCTGCAGGAAACACTGCAAATCAAGGAGCCGCCGGTTTATAAGGGTAAACTTGTGAAAATTAAGTATGCCGCGCAGTTACCCACCAAAACCCCACAGTTTGCATTTTTCTGCAACTTGCCACAGTATATAAAGGATCCTTACAAGCGATTCATTGAAAATAGGCTAAGGGAAAAGTTTAACCTTACCGGAGTACCTATTCAAATATACTTTAGGGAGAAGTAGCATTTCTCAGGGCTGGCTTTGGTTACGCCAGCCTTTTGTGTACAGTTTAGCCAGTAGCGTTAGCTTGTATAAGTCCATCAGCAGGATCGATGGACGGCTACCGCAAAGCTGTTTGCGGAGCAGGGGAGTGTATACACGCGACACCCACCTTAAGGGGTAGAGCATTCCAACCTTTCGCAGGAAACGGAATACCTTGAGTAGGGTAATTGATTTTTCAATATCCCTACGCATGCAGGGCATAATGTGCAAAATCTTAACAAGATTTTTCACGCCCTGATCGGTTTTCTCCAAAAACTCCTGGTTGCTATCGAGCCCCATGTGTATGGTTGGATTATCGATATGGAGGATATCAACCCTATGTTTTTTTAGGTCAAGGCCAAGGAGGGTGTCCTCGTGCCCGTAGCCTGAAAGTTCCTCATTGAATCGGATACTGTGGAAGGTTTCGTACTCAATCAGGAAGTTTCCGCTGATAAATGAGCTGTAAGGTTTTAGCTGCCGGGAGTATGCCGAGTGGCATTCGCGTTTAACGCCGTATTTCCAACGGAGCAGAAGCTCGGGACGGAATGGCTTGGGGGCCATACTTACGTCCGCCACAAACCACCTTTGCGTTAGGTAGATTTTCAATGTAACGTTTAAGGTAATTCGGGTCGTCAACCATTACATCGCAGTCGAGGAATAACAACCATTGCCCGGTGGCAACATCGGCTAGGCGGTTGCGAATTTTTGAACGGCCTATGTTGAAATCGAACTCCAGGTAGTTGACCAAGCTATGCGAGGCAAGCAGCGAGTTGCGGTTCCGGAAGTAGCTGTGCGAGTGGTCGTCGAATATGAGAATCTCAATAGGGTATTGCAACCGGTTGGCCTGAGCAATAAGCTCACCAACCAGCTCGGTAACATCGAAATTGTAAACCGGAATGCAAACCGAAATCATTCTAAGCCAATTAAACTGCTAAAGTAACACAAATTGCCTCATCTTAATACGATGAAATCGGAATTTTGTTTGCCCTACTCATCCAATTCGTTATCAATAGGCAGGAAATCGTCGGGGATACTTTTCTTTGCCTTTGCTCCTAGTTCCTTTAGCTGCTGTGCCTGAACCACAAGGTTGCCCCTGCCATCCTTTAGCTTCCCAAACGCTTCCTCGTATTTTTTTTGAGCAGATGTGAGGCTATCGCCAATTTTACGGAAATCTTCCAGGAAACCCACAAACTTATCGTAGAGCTGGCCGCCCTTTTTGGCAATTTCCTCAGCGTAACGGTTGCGGTACTCGCGCTGCCACAAATCGTATATCAGCTTTAAAGCAGCAATCAGGTTTGTAGGGCTGATAAGCAAAACACGCTTTTCGTAGGCATAGTTCCAGATTGCCGGGTCGCGTTCCATCACAAGCATAAATGCGGGTTCAATTGGGATGAACATCATTACAAAATCGAGCGAATCAACCAGCTCATCATAGCTTTTTGCCGATAGTCCATCTATATGTCGCTTAACCGATTGTAGCAATTCGTTTGCAGCAGCTTGCTGCTCCGTTGGGTTCGATGCCGAGCAATAACGCTCATAGGCCACCAGTGTCACCTTTGAGTCAATCACCACCTTGCGGTTATCGGGGTATGAAATGATAACATCGGGCTGAAAACGCTTCCCCTCCTCGTCGGTTATCGACTCCTGCACGGTGTACTCACGCCCCTTTACCAACCCCGATTTGGATAGAATGGACTCCAGAATCATTTCGCCCCAGTTTCCCTGTGTTTTCACCTGCCCCTTCAGCGCCTCGGTTAGGTTCTTGGCCTCCTGGCTGATGGTTCGGTTAAGCTCGCTAAGCTCCTTAACCTTCTCGCCCAGCGAGAAACGCTCACGGCTTTCCTTCTCGTAAACCTCTTGAACCTGCTTTTGGAACTGCTTTATATTCTCGTCGAGCGGCTTCAGCAGCCTATCGATGGTTTCCGCGTTCATTTTGGTAAACCGTTGCGATTTATCCTCAAGGATTTGGTCGGCCAGGAGCTTAAACTCCTTGGTGAACTGCTCGCCAATTGCCTCTAAGTCCTTTTTTTGCTTTTCAAGCGATTCTTTAAGGTAGATATTCTCCTTTTCAAGTTCTACTCCCCTGTAACGTGCCTGTTCAAGCTGATGCTGTTTGGTGTCGATGTCAGCCAGTAGTTTCTCAATTTCCTGCCTCAGCTCATCGGTTGTTTTAGTGGCACTCTGTAGCGATGCTTCAAGCGATGAAACCTTTGCGGTTAGCGCTATTCTTTCCTCATCGCGTTGTGCAAGTGTGGCTTGTAATGTACTTATGGTTTCGCTGGCGTGTCGGTTCCTTTCGGCTAATACATCAGCCTCGGTAGTCAACTGGTTCAGCTTTGCGGTCAACTCATCAATATAGGCTTGCTGTTTTGCAGCATTAGTTGTTTTGCCTTTTAAAATCAGGTAAATAAGCAATGCGCCTACTCCAACTCCGGCTAACGCGATAATAACTTCCATAAATTTATGTTTATCAAACTATTAGAAAAAACGTTACAGTCTATAAAGTTACTAAAAACTGCTTTCCCTCTCCCATGTATTTAGTAAAGTTGTCAACAAGTTTGGGCTGTTTATCAAACTTTTTTCAAATGTTGGTGTAAAAAGAGCGACATTTCTACCCCTAACGAGCAAGAATTTTTGTAATTTTAGATACTTGATACTATGAGTGCGATGAATTGGAAAGCAGGGTTTACTTTAATTTTACTATTCTTTATCGGCATAAATGCTTATGCACAGGATAAAGAACGGTTTCAAAAGATTTTTGAAAAGGAAACCTCCGGTGAAACAGATAACCAGAAGCGGTTTAAAAATGTATCGCGCCTAAGTTACTACCCCGATACTTTACCCTCCTGGTTTTTTAATCCACACGCTAACGGTATGGGTTACTATGCCATTGGAGTTTCCGACCCCGACATGGTGCTCGATGAAGCCAAAGAGCAGGCTATTATCAGGGCAAAGTCAATAGCGCTCTTAAACGAGGAGTGTAAAATTCAGTACTTCAAGGATATTTACACCGATGCAAAGGAAGTTCAACGCTACACCAACCTTAACGAGCGGTTTGATATCTACTTTAAGCTGACAGCCAAACGCAAGGTTTCCGATGCTATGTTTGCTGTGCTCGACACGCATGTAACACGCTATAACGAGTTTGTGGTTCTGGTTAGCTATAACCCACAACGGGTTAATGAGTCCGATACCCTTTACCCGCTAATGGCCAACGCATCGGCGTTTTTTGTTTCGGCAAGCTACGATGGAGCTGAGGATAACCAGGCTGAGTACGAAATGAAAAACTACCTGCTTACTCCTGACCAGAAGGTTACTGGTGCCGAATTCCTATTCAGGGAGAAAGGTAATAAGTTCTTAAGCGTATCGAGCTTTAACGGTGAGCAGCTTGAATATCCGGCGTTCCCATACTCCTACACATCGCCCGATGCCACATCGCGGAATCAGGTTCTGGTAACCTACAATGGTTTATGGAGCATTCTATCGAGGCAAATGCTTTTTACCCTGATGCTAAACACTCAGCCCTACAGCGTTAAGCTGAAAAATGTTGACCAACAGTACAGCAGCGGTGTTACCCGGTTAGCACGTGAAATAGCATCATTTTCATCCACCCTTGAAATTAACGGCATCAAATTTGTAAATGATACCTTGAAGTTTGACCTGAACCTTAAGGGTCAAACCAATAGCATGTGGTAAAAGCTTTATATGTAAAACTAAAATAGATGGCGCAATGAAAACATTTATCAAAGCAACGCTACTCTCAGCATGGAGTATCATAGGTTTACTTGCTACAACGCAAGCGCAAGAATTTAGCAAGCTAACGCCTAAACAGATAGGCGATAAAATTACTCTTGAATACGCCATTTCCGGCGAGGCTGTGGGACAGCAATTTACAGTTTCGCCCTTCTACTCCATCGATGGGGGGAAATCGTTCTTACCGCTCAAGAGCGTTAAGGGTAATGTTGGAAACAATCTCCCCGGCGGTAGAAATCAAATAATTGTTTGGGATGTACTAAAAGACCTCAAGGAACTTGACTCCGATGTGGTTTTCAAGCTCGAGGGTGTCTCAAAAAGCGTTGTGCCCCTTCAGGACGATTTCCGTGACGTTCTCTTTAAGCTGGAGAGCTTAAATCGCACACCCGATGGGAACGTTGAGCTGATACTCTCCATTACCAACAACGGCCCCACCCGCGATTTAAAAATGATTAACGGGTTAATCACCATCACCGATTTCAATAAACGTAAATACGATGCCCAGAAGGGTAAAATAGCAGAGGTTGAAGGGAACGAGCGTTACTCCACCCCACAACGAACCATTAAGAAGGGCGAGAACGTTAAGGCCCGCTTCCTGTTTGAGCGTGTACCCGCCGAGGTTGACCGCGCCATGAGGCTCGATATAGGTATTGAACTAATAACCGATGAAACTTATGGCATTGACCTGAAAATTGGCAAGCTTCAATTCCGCGACCTTCCCGTTAGCACCGTTCAAACTGCAGGGATGCGTGTTGAACAAACCAAAAAACTTCAGCTAGCGTCATCGCCTGAGCATTTTACCATTCGCAAGGTGGAGGTAGTTGACAATAACCCGCCGGTAATTAAGCTTATTTCGCCAGCCAACATCCCGCTTGTAGGCAAAGAGGCAACTCGCGGTCGCCCATACGCACAGTCGTCCATTGGGATGGACGATAAGCGGCTCCGCTCCCTTGCTACCGGAGAGGAACTTGCCACCACCGATGAGTTTACCATGGTTAAGGCCAAGGTTACCGATGAGAGCGGGATATACGATGTAACCGTTAACGGTATTTCTACCGAGCCCTCAAAGGATGGAGTATTCCAGGTTAAGGTTCCTTTGGAGATAGGAAGGAACGAGATTGTAATCCGCGCAGTTGACTTACGCCAGAATAGCATTGAAAAGAAATTCTTCGTGCTTCGGAAATCACCCTCTGGAAAGGTAGCAAAGGGCGACACCGAAGAACTTGACCTGGTTTTTGATTCCCCAAAAACAGCCCCTCGTTACTTTGCTCTAATCATGGGTGCCAACGACTATGCCGACGATGCCATTACCGATTTGGATAATCCCATACAAGATGCCACCAAGCTTTATAACGTTCTGGTTAATCGCTATACATTCGACCCAAGCAATGTAATCTTCCTGAAAAATCCAACCCGCGAGCAAATGATAAATGCCATGGATTGGCTTACCCGTAAGGTAACCAAGTACGATAACCTATTGGTATTTTATGCGGGCCATGGTTTTTGGGATAAGGAAACCGACTTTGGTTACTGGATACCCACCGATTCAAAATCGAATAGTACTGCCAATTGGCTGGCTAATAGTCAAATAAAGGATTACGTTGCTGCCATCAAATCGAAACATACCCTGGTGATTGCCGACGCATGCTTTGGTGGAAGTATTTTCCGTTCACGTAAGGCTTTTGAGGAGGGGTCACAATCAGTTAAAAAGGCATTTGATGCCCCAAGCCGTAAGGCTATGACTAGCGGTAACCTTACCGAGGTGCCCGACCGTAGCGTATTCCTTGAGCAGCTTGTTGACAAGCTAAACAATAACACCAAGAGTTACGTAACTGCCGAGGAACTTTTTGCCTCAATCCGCAATGTGGTATTAAGTAGCAGTCCTGTAACCCCAATGTACGGCGATATTAAAGATGCTGGCGATCAGGGTGGTGACTTTATTTTTGTTCTCAAATAGTTTATCAAAAGTCGGGGCTTTACACTGCCCCGACTTTTTGTAACCTGTAACTTGATTTTTCGTAAGATTTTTAAGAATTTGCAAATGAATTCCTCCGGTAAGTAAATGGATGTTAAACATAATAACCCTATTTAGCATGAAAAAATTTACTCTTCTAAGCATTGTTGCCGTTTGCTTTTGGGCTATTGCCGCAAACGCCCAGGATGACAAGTTACAGAAACTTGAGGCAAAGGTTGAAGCCGCCAAGGCTAAGGTTGAAAAAGCCGATGCAAAGATTTACTCAGCCGACAGCTTGATAACCGAAGGGAAAAAAATTATGCAGGATGCATCCGTTGATATTAGAGCGCTTGAGGCTGAACAGAAACAAATGGAAAAGGCCCATTTTAACGAGATTAAGCCATTGGAGAAAAAACTCCGCTCCAAGGATAAGGATGAGGTAAATAGCGCTAAGGCTGAAATAAAGGAATCGGAGAAAAAGTTTAAGGAAGAGGTAAAGCAATGGAACGTTAAGTATAAGGAGGCTCTCAAGGTTTATGAGAATGGCCAAAAGATGGTGGCAAAAGGTGAGGAGAATATGAAAAAGGCTAAGGGCGAAAAGAAACTTGCGGAGGATGCCCTCAAGGAGGCCCAAAAGGCTTACGAAAAGGCAAGCAAAACAAAGTAAAACATAATTACATTATAGATACAGGGGGATTATATCCCCCTTTTTTTACAATTTGATTTTTATCATGCTTACAAATGGGAAAAAAGTTGAATATTGCGAAAATTAATTGTGAGTAACTATGAAAAAAGGCTTTGGCTCGTTTGGTAAAAGTTTTTGGACTGCCATTACCATGGAGTTCTTTGAACGAGGCTCATACTACGGTGTGATGTCGGTTCTTTCGGTTTACCTGGTTCTTAGTACTGATCAAGGCGGATTGGGTTTTACCAAAGAAAAGGTAGGAATCATAAAAAGCGTTATTACGCCGTTACTATATATACTCCCCATAGTGGCAGGAGCCATTGCCGATAGATTTGGCTACCGAAAAACACTATTCTTTGCCTTTGCCGTAATGAGTTCAGGGTACTTCCTAACAAGCATTAGCACCTCATACTCTGCTGTATTCCTAAGCCTTACGCTCATGGCAATAGGAGCGGGAACCTTTAAACCAATAATTTCCGGAACAATAGCCCGAACCACCAACGAGTCGAACTCATCGTTAGGATTTGGAATATATTACTGGTCTATAAACCTTGGTGCCTTTCTTTTCCCATTACTCTTAGTCCCTTACCTTAAATCGTTGGGTTGGAACTACATTCTGCTGATGGCCGCATTTGGCACAGGTTGGCTGCTTTTTTTAAATTTCTTTGTATTCCGTGAACCCGCAAGGCCACAAAGCCAGAAAAACCTTGTTCAGGTTTTTGCCGATATGCTTTTGGTTCTGAAAGATTATAAGTTCATACTAACCATAGTAATATACTCAGGTTTCTGGATTCTTTACTTTCAGATGTACGACTCTGTACTCTGGTTCTTGAAGGAGCGTATCGATATGACCCCCGTTAACAATGCCGTAAATTCCTTTTTGGCTATTTTTGTCGATAATCCATCGTGGAGGTTTGATGCTGAACATGTTACAGTAGTTAACGCGGGAACCATAATACTTTTGCAGCTTATAGTATCGGCAATTCTAAAGAATGCCAAACCCTTACCAACCATGATAGTTGGAATATCGTTTGGGACACTGGGACTTGGCCTTTTGGCCATTTCAACCTATGCATGGGTTTTTATTTTAGGATTAGTGATTTTTACCATTGGCGAGATGACCGCCCACCCAAAGTTTATTTCCTATATAGGTTTAATTGCGCCACAGGACAAAAAAGCCCTTTACCTGGGCTACTCATTCCTTTACGGAGTAATAGGTAGCGGTATTGGTGGGGTTCTTGGAGCTTTTGCTTACGTTAAGTTTGTAACTAACATGAACCGCCCCGAGTTGTTCTGGTTGATGTTTTGCGGAATTGGTGTATTAACCATTATCGGTTTAATCCTGTTTAACAGGTTTGTTCTAAAGGGTTCAAAGCCGAGCTAACCAGTTAAGCTTCGTAGAGTGGGAGATCGACCGTAAAGGTTGTGCCAATGTTTTCGGTAGAGGTAAAATGGATGTAACCTCCAAAATTCAAAATTATTTCGCGTGTAATGGCTAGCCCTAAACCGGTTCCTCCCGATTTAGTCGTGAAATTAGGCGTAAAGATTTTTTCCCGAGCATGTTTTGGTATGCCTATGCCCGTATCGGAAACATCAACTCTTACCATACTGTTGGATGTTTTTGATATACTTATGCTAACCTCACCGGTTTTCCCACGCTCAATGGCCTGTATGCCATTCTTAACAAGGTTGTTGAACACCCTTAAAAGCTGATCCCTATCGGCAAAAACAAACGGTTCGCCCGCTGCATTGTTAAGCACTATCCTGATATGTTTATAGCTGGAGTAAAGGGTGATAACATCGTTTATAACAGCAACAAGGTTAACGGGCTCACGTTTTGCGGTGGGAAGTTTTGCAAACGACGAGAACTCATTGGCAATAACCGTTAGGGCTTTTATCTGTTCGGTTAGCGATTGTGCAAACTGCTCAAAACGTTCGTCCCAGTTTGGCAAACCTTCGCGTTTGGCTTTAACCAGGTGTTGCAGGCTAAGTTTTATTGGCGTTAAGGGGTTTTTAACCTCGTGGGCAATCTGTTTAGCCATTTCGCGCCAGGCCGTTTCGCGCTGGCTACGGGCAAGTTCTTCGGCGCTCCGAGCTAATTCTATAACCATTCGGTTATACTCGGCAATGAGCTGTCCTACCTCATCGTTTCCCGCATACTCTATGGTGGCATTGTTGCCGGTAATGTTAACCCGGCTCATACTCTCACGGATCAGTTCTAGCGGTTTGGTTAGTTCTGAGGCTATTGCTACCACCAACGAAATTGAAAGCATGGCAAGCAGTGCAAATATGTTGATAATAGCCACAATAATTCCATAGAGCTCATTGCGAAGTTCCTCCTGCCGGGTAAAGTAGGGTAAGTTGAGGTAGGCAACTGTTTTACCATAGGGGTTCAAAAGGGGGACGTAAGCGGAAAGGAATTCGGCTTTCCCTATGCTCTCCCGCTCTAAATACTTGGGATTGTGTAGGTGATGAAGCTGATACCATGCAATGGGGTTCATCATTCGACCTAATAGGTTTTTATCAAAAACTTCGGAACGCGATGTGGCCAACAGAACTCCGCTTGTATCGTAAATGTTAATGTCCGTGTAAAATGTGTTAGAAAGGTCAATCAGCTTCTCTTTAAGCTGCTCAACATCCTGCCTGTTCTTGTTCATGTAGGGAAGCATGTGTTCCAGTTCAAACTGGAGCGAGAGCAACTTTTCGCTTAGGCTACTTCTATTTCTGTCATCAAAGTTCTTAACATTATAGTAAATTGTGGCTCCAGCCACAAGCACCATCGATAAAATAATTATTGACACCATTGCCCATCCAATTTTGTGCTTCAGGCTGGTAAATTGGGTGCTTAGCTTTATTCCAAGCAGGTAAAGGTAAAGCGATAGTATTATAAGGAGGAAAACCAGGATGTAGGCAAACGAAGCCGTTGAGCTAAGGGGTTCCTGACGAGGTCGGCTAATTACAATAGTATCGGCCTGGTTTGGTTTATAGGACAAGTGGTTGTACCTATTCTCATTATAAAATTCGTAGGAACCCGTAAGGGAATCGGAATCTGTTACTGTTAACTTGTACTCGTACGCCCCCGATTTTGTAACCAGCTTTCCCTTGTGATACTTAGCCCACGAGTAACCCTTTAGCTGATTACGTTTGTTTTTCCCTTCAATAAGTAGTTCAGGATACCCCAGGAGTTCCCAGCTCGGGCGGCTATTCAGTTCTATGTAAAGGTTACGAACCTCATCGTCGAATCGGTAGCTCAACACGCCAATGTAGTAGATGTAGCCCGACTGGGTTGATAGGTAGTAGAATCTTGAGCTGGGTAGGATAATTCCGTAACTTGAAATCAGGTTATCAAAAAATAGATTGCAGTTTGTTTTGCCTCCCAACTCGTCGATAAGAATTGAGTTTTCCAAGCAAACCGTGGCGGTTAAGTCGTACCGATTAAGGTAGTCCTTAAAGTATTCACGGCGTAAGTAATCGTAAAGTTCAACGTTTTTGTTCTCAATATCCTTAACGCAGCTACGGGCATAGGCATCGGTTGTGAGTGCCTGGTAAAGCTGTGGCAGTATGGTTTCAGCCAGTGGATCTCGCTCGCTACTCAAGCTTACTGCAAGAACTTTTCGAACGGCAACCTCCTTTTGTCGGCTGTAGATTGAAACTATTACAGTGATATAGATTGACGAAACAGCTGCAAGAAAAAGCAGAGCCTTAGCTCCAATTGCTTTGTTTTTTACCCAACAGAACCAGTAAAGGGTAACCGAAACTAACAAGAACCACCCATAGCCAAAAAAGGATATGTGGCTAAAATCGGTTAGCATAAAAAATGGGAGAGCAACAATAAGTGCCGCGAGCAATGTGTATTCAATAAAGCGTTTACCTTTGGCCTTTTCGTTAATCCGAAGCCAAAGCAGGTTGAGGGTAATTGCAGTAAGAACCCAAAAAAACACTGAAAGGTATCCTATTACCGAGTAAATGTTGAGGTTGAAGATATTTGATGTGTCGAGAGGAATTGTAGAGTGATTAACCAGCGATACCATTGTGGCATGGGCAGCAATATAGCAAAGGATTGTGAGCAGCAGACTGATAGCCGAAATTATTCTATCGCCTAATAAGCCAATATTTACCCTGTAATTACTTAAGTTACGGAAAGCAAATGCTGCCACTACCAAAACTAACACTGAATTTATTAAGAAATCGCCAAGCGAGGGGTTATACCAGGTATGAGCGTAAAGTTCAGGATTAAAAATAGTTAGTGGAAGTATCCCCGGGAACGATGTTTTAAGACTAACTAGTCTAATAGCCACAATTGCAGCTATAAATATCATAACTTTTATTGCCGGGTGAATTTTTTTGAAATATTGGTTTAGCAAAAAGGCCAGCGAAACTAGAATCAAAACCAGCGAAATGTATCGTAAACCCGTTTTAAAGTTTTCTTTTAGGACAGTCCCTGTTTTGTCGGTTGGAACCAAGTAAAAGGGCTCAAAGTTTTTAGGCCTTATTGGAATGCAGTACGATTCCAATTGCTTTGATATGCTAAACCCTGAGAGTATATCAAAATCATTGGTGTAGCTGTTTACAAGATACTTATTTTGGTAAGGGTATTCGTTCGATACATGGATAAGAACCCTTGCGGATAGCGAAGAGTCGGCATTGTAGTTCCAGAATGAGATGTAGTAAGCGCTGTTCAGCTTCACCAGTTGAGCAATACCTGCTTTCTGTGGACTCTCCTGGGGATCGATATTTGTTGACCAAAAGCAGGTTTTCCCATTCTTTAGGATAAAAATCTCAAAACGGTCATCATCTGACAGTGAATTAATAAAGCCAAGGCATGTTTGAAACGATTTTGATGAGCAGGAACTATCAATTTTGTCCAACAGCATCTTCGATAGGTCAAATGCTTTTTGGGTTTTCCTCTCAAAGGTTTTTTCTATGGATTTTTTTTGAGCTGTTATGGGTTGTACGTAAGGGATTCTACTTAGTCCATACTCCGCAATAAATAGGAGTGCGAACATGATAGCAAGTAGGATTACTGGTATATAGCGTATTTTTTGTTTCATTACTTAAATATAGCAAAAATCGAGCCTAAATCAAGGATTATGGTAAGGTTCCCCCTTAATGATTGTGAAGGCCCTGTAAAGCTGTTCGGCAAATATCAATCTAATAAGTTGATGCGAAAAGGTCATAGGCGATACGGAGAGTTTTCCGTGACATGTGGTTTTTACCCGCTCATCGAAACCGTAGGGCCCACCAATAAAGAAAGCCATATCGCGTTGGCCGGAGTTCATACGTTTTTCAATTAGACCCGCAAACTCAACCGATGTATAAAGCTTTCCGTGCTCATCGAGCAGTATGCACTCCTGGTAGTTCTCCATCTCGGCAAGTATCATATCACCTTCCTTTTGCAGCTGCAGTTCAACCGGCATCGATTTGGTATTTTTTAGCTCAGGAAGGACTTTAAAGTCAAACCTGCAGTAACGGCTAAGCCGTTTTGTGTAATTATCGAACCCTTCGGCAATGTACTTTTCACTTGTCTTTCCTATTGCTACAAGAGTTATTTTCATTGGCAAAATGGTAAAAAATTTATGGTTTCCTGCTAACACAGAAACCATAAAATTATGTAAAACTTGATATAGTTGTTACAGGCTGTGCAAATGTTTACTGCTTGATGGGGGATAGGCGTGGGTTAAATGGCACAGTTTAGATGGCATTTTGTAAACATCGCAGAATGATAGTTGTGCAGGAATTATAAGATGGAAGACAAGAAGAAAACCTCATGTGTAACGTTTCTCGGCAAACGGTTCACGATTCAAGACTCACGTTTCATGTTTTTCTTCTTCATCGACACCAGGACGAAAACGGTATGGCTATTGCCTGTGGAAATCACCTTTTTGCGTTCTACGCGAACGTCGCGTAGCTCAGCCTTTACCACTTCAGTGGTAATGCTTTCGCCATCCTTGCTAAGGTACTTAACATGCCCAACTTGCCGGGCCAGCTGGATTTTTGCATCCATTGTTGCCTTTTTCTCGGCAACGTCAACAGTTGGGCCTGTAGCCGTACCAGCAGCATAAATCTTTCGGGCTGAGGTTGGGGGATTGTTGTACCAATCAGGTATCGATTCAATATCTATCTGAGCCATTGCCGTAGTGGCAAGCATCAACAAAACAAAGGTAATTAGTCGGTTCATGGTGCTTTGGTTTATCAACTTCAATTTATCATAAATCGTGCCAAGGCAAGCGGTGCTAATAAGCTTTTGCTAAAGCTATAGTCCATTGTTGAAAAAATGCTATTTTTGCGGTTCGATTTAGTTTACAACACAATATATGGATAGCACAAGAGAACTTTCGGCTAAGTACAACCCGGCTGAGGTTGAGGATAAGTGGTACAAGTACTGGATGGAAAAAGGATTTTTCCGTTCTACCCCCGATGAGCGCGAGCCCTACTGTATTGTTATACCCCCACCCAATGTAACCGGAGTGCTTCACATGGGACACATGCTTAACAATACCCTTCAGGATGTTCTGGTGCGTAGGGCACGAATGAAAGGGAAGAATGCATGCTGGGTTCCCGGAACCGATCATGCTTCAATTGCTACCGAGGCTAAGGTCGTGGCCAAATTGAAGGCCGAAGGGATAGAAAAATCGCAGCTTACCCGCGAAGAGTTCTTGAAACACGCCTGGGAGTGGAAGGAGAAGCATGGCGGTATAATCCTTGAGCAGCTAAAAAAGCTGGGCGCATCATGCGATTGGGAGCGAACCTGCTTTACCATGGACCCAACCCTATCGGACAGTGTTATCCATGTTTTTGTTGACCTATACCGTAAAGGCTATATTTACCGTGGCGTACGTATGGTAAACTGGGACCCGCAGGCTAAAACAGCCGTATCGGACGAGGAGGTTATATACCGTGAGGTAAATGGTAAACTTTACTACCTGAAATATAAAATTGACGGGGAGGATGGCTTTGTAACCATTGCTACCACTCGCCCCGAGACCATTCTGGGCGATACTGCCGTTTGTGTAAACCCCAACGACCCACGATATACACACCTAAAGGGAAAACACCTTTTGGTTCCGCTCATCAATCGGAGAGTGCCTGTTATTTTTGATGAGTACGTTGATATGGAGTTTGGTACAGGTGCGTTAAAGGTTACCCCGGCTCACGATATCAACGACTACATGCTTGGCGAAAAGTATAACCTTGAGGTTATTGATATATTCAACGACGATGGAACCCTCAACCAGTTAGCACAGCTTTACGTTGGGATGGACCGCTTTGAGGTGCGTAAGCAAATAGTTGTTGATCTGGAGAAAGCTGGCCATCTGGCTAAGGTTGAGGATTATGTAAACAAGGTTGGATTCAGCGAGCGTACCGATGCCGTTATTGAACCAAAACTCTCGATGCAGTGGTTCCTTAAAATGAAGGAGATTTCCAAACCTGCACTCGACGCTGTGGTTAACGGCGATATCAAGCTGCACCCCCCTAAGTTTGTGAATACCTACCGCCACTGGATGGAGAATGTTAAGGACTGGTGCTTATCGCGTCAGCTCTGGTGGGGACATCGTATACCTGCCTGGTACCTGCCACATGGTGGGTATGTGGTTGCTCACAATGAGCAGGAAGCGCTTGAAATTGCCCGTAAAGAGACAGGCAATGCAAGCCTTCAGCTATCGGATTTGCGCCAGGACGAGGATGTGCTTGACACCTGGTTCAGCTCCTGGCTTTGGCCAATATCGGTATTCAACGGTATTTTGGACCCCGAAAATCCCGATATCAGGTATTACTACCCTACTCACGACCTAATTACCGCACCGGAAATCCTTTTCTTCTGGGTTGCCCGCATGATAATTGCTGGTTACGAGTACCTGGGCGATAAACCTTTCCGCAACGTTTACCTTACCGGTATTGTTCGCGACCACCTGCGTCGTAAAATGAGCAAACAGCTTGGCAATTCACCTGATCCGCTCCACCTTATGGCCAAGTATGGTGCCGACGGTGTAAGGGTTGGAATGCTCCTTTGCTCACCCGCAGGAAACGATTTGCTCTTTGATGAGAGCCTAACTGAACAGGGACGTAACTTCTGTAATAAGGTTTGGAATGCTTTCCGTTTGGTAAAGGGTTGGCAGGTTGATGCTAATGCAACACAGCCCGATTCCTCTAAAACGGCCGTTGAGTGGTTCAACAATGTGCTAAACAAGGCCATTGAACAGTGCGACGATGACTTTGAGAAGTATCGCATATCGGAGGCCTTGATGAACCTCTACAAGCTATTCTGGGATGAGTTTTCGTCGTGGTACCTGGAGGCAATTAAACCAGCCTACGGACAGCCAATCGATGCAGCAACCTACCATGCAACCCTTGAAATCTTCGAGAAGATGTTGGCCCTGTTGCACCCATTCATGCCATTCATCACCGAGGAGTTATGGCAGCACCTGCGCAACCGTGCCGATGGTGAAAGCATTATGGTGAGCCAAATGCCCAAATCGACCGGGGTTGATGAGGAGTTAGTTAAAACCTTTGAGCGGGTTAAGGAAATTATTGCTGGTATCAGAAATATCCGTCAGGAGAAAAATATTGCTCCAAAAAAATTGCTTTCAGCATCGGTTCGTACCTCAAGTAAACTGCCCAAAGGGTTTGAGGAAATCATTATGAAGCTTGCTGGGCTCGATCAGCTAAGCTATACCGATGGAAAGATTGAAGGCGCAGCATCGTTCATGGTTGGGGTTGATGAGGTATATGTACCCCTCCAGGGTTTAGTTGATGTTGATGAGGAACGTCAGAAAATTCTGGCCGAGCTGGAGTACACAAGGGGATTCCTGGATAGCGTGCTGAAAAAGTTAAGCAATGAGCGATTTGTTAATAACGCCCCTGCAAATGTTGTTGAGCTTGAACGCAAAAAGCAAAGCGACGCCGAAACCAAAATTAAGGCGCTTGAGGAAAGGCTGAGAGAACTGAAGTAGTCTTGTAAGGCAGCAAGATTAGTTGCTCCATAAAAAGTACAAATAAGAACATAAATCGCATTCGAGCTGTTCCGAGTGCGATTTTTTTTGCCCCCGCGGATGTTTGCAAAACTATCATTTTGTCAACCTGATCCCCAATTATAAAGGGATAAGCTTTGCCGAGGTATCTTATACTTAGTGTGCAGTTTACAGTGTACAGAGAGGGTTGCGTTTATGTTTGGTTGTAATATTGCGCCTGACCCCTCTAAATCTCCCTTGAGAGGGGAGACTTTAACCCACGATAAAACTTTCTTATTGCGCTCCCATCTCCTGTCAGGAGAGGGGCTGGGGGTGAGGTCGTTTTCCAAGAACAACGAGCAACGAACAACGTTTCCAGCCCCGTAGGGGCTAAACATTTGTAACTCCATGCCTACTCCCTCATGTATTGCGATGCATGCTATGATTTCCTAAAGAGCAAAACTGAGCCCTTGCATCGCAAAGGAAAAGCATTGCAAAGAGCATGTTCTTTCTTGTCTTGATACAAGAAAGAACCAAAGAAAATCAAGGCTGAAAAGCCCGACCCGATGGGTGCCCCGTGGGTGAAACTGCCACGCGATACAATTCGCCACGCCTGCGGCGTGACTCATGTGGTATCGCTTACTAAGCCCACTGCCACGTACCACCCCCGACCCATTGTCGGGTCAGGCTTTTATGCAACTGCGTATGGCTCCGTGCTGGTTGAGGAATCGCATTAAAGAAGAGTTGAATGTACTAAGAGATGCTATGACTGGGCTCAGCATGACATGAGCGCTAAATTCTCTTTTTCTGTCAAACAATAGCTGTCAACTTTCAAATAAATCAAATGTTTCATCTGTGTTTCATTTGTTTTAAGCATCAATTAATGCTTGTAAACTGTGAAAATCAAATAGATCAGCGTAATCTTCGTTCTTTTAAAACACACACAACCTTCGTAGAACAACTTCATATATTTGGGAATTGGTTTAAAAAAAAAACTTAAAGTCCATTTGATGATTTATATTTTTTTTAATTTTGTTAATAAAATAAGACACTATATTACAACACATGTAAAATAGTTATAACCCATTTATCACAACATCTAGTTGTAAAAATAACTTTTTAATTTGATTATTGCTGAGTTTTTTGGTCAATATAATTTATAGATAGAGAAATAAGTCACTAACTAAAAAAAACAAGATTATGAAGAGGTTACTTTTTATTGCAATGATTCTGATATTTTTCTCATGTGAGAAAGAAGAATATCTGACAATTGGAGAAATCAACGCCAAAGAGATTTCTGAATGTGTTAAAAATAATAAGTTACAAAATGTAACAATAAACTCCTGGGAAATTTCGTGGGTTGGTGAAGGCTCTGTAAGTTATTGGAAACCAATTGTTACTCAGAGTGATTTTAGAATTGAAAAATCCTTCATTGTAGTCAGTTATAAGTACTATAATTTAGAAAGGCTTTATTATTTTAATCATGAAGGGAATACCTTAATTCTTTATTTGAAATAAAACGGGTTAAGACAATAATTATTGCATCAAGTAGAATAATCACTTGTTGAAAACACCAAGCTTAATCCCACATCTATTGCGATGGACGCAATACCTTTTACAAGGAGCAAGGGTGAAGTGTTGCATCGCAAATGAAAAGCATGGCGAAGAGCCATTTCACATGTTCTTTCTTGTCTTGATACAAGAAAGAACCAAAGAAAATCAAGGCTGAAAAGCCCGACCCGATGGGTGCCCCGTGGGTGGAACTGCCACGCGATACTATTCGCCACGCCTGCGGCGTGACTCATGTGGTATCGCTTAATGGACCCACCGCCATGTTCCCCCCCCCCGACCCATTGCCGGGTCAGGCTTTTATGCCACTGCCTGCTTTTTCCGCTCCATTCAACCCCAGGGAAAAGGGCTGGGGGTGAGGTCGTTATCCAAGAACAACGAGCAACGAACAACGAACAACGTTTTCAGCCCCGTAGGGGCTAAATATTTGTAACTTCATGGCTACTCCCTCATGTATTGCGATTGCTTGAAAACCAGTCAGAAGGGATTAAGGTTTAAAGGTACAAAGAGATGTTTCAGCAGCGCTCAGCATAACAGAGAGATGTTTCGCTGCGCACATCATGACAAATATCCTTAACTTAACAATATTAAATAAATTTTACATTCTAAACATTTTTCAAAGCACTAAATCCAGTGAAAACGCAATCCAAGGCTTGGCATGATGTAGACAAAATCGGCATTTAGGCATTTATTTAGTTTTCCATCTATAAAGAAGGTGATGTTCAGTGCCGACCGTGTGGATAGTTTAATTCCGGCAATCTTTTGTTCAAGCCCAATGCGCGCAACAAAGTCGGGTGAAAAAGAACTTTCCCCGTCCAGCTCTCTTTTGCCGCCCTCAATGCCAAAACCAATGTAAGGGTTTAGCAGTATTGGCAGGTAGAACTTAGTATCTATTCCGTAGCGTATGCTCCCTTTCTCCCAGGTCTCGTTATTCTGCCTTTCTATCAGGGAGCCTAACAGCAAACCTTCCATGCCAGCCCAAATACCAATGGCAATTTTCTTGTTAATGGCAAATTGGCTTGTGCAGATCTTGCTCAAACGGTAAAACTGAACATCCACCGCTGTTGGCTCAACAATATTGGCACCAACACCTACACGCCAGCGGCCTGTGTACTCGTTTTTCTCCTGCAACCAGTTTGTTCTCTTCTGCTGGGCGTACAATGTATTTACTAATATTACCGTAGTTAGAACAGTAATGATTATGGGTAAAAGTTTATGTTTCATGCAGCTACAGATTTTTCCACCATTATTGGTTATACTTAAAAGTTAACAGTGCAATTTAACGAAATTATTGTCCGTTGCTGTCATTTTGCCTGCAATTAAATTAGATGGTATAAGCCTCTGCAAGCAACAATCCTTTAAAAACATCTACGAGCCGTGGGAAAGATACCCAAATATATCTAATCGCCTAACCAATTCAAAAATTGAGTCAAACTCACTTTCAGCAGAAATATATCGAGACAAAGCCTTTGGTTTCAGAAAAAACATCTATGCATTTTGTCTATTGCTGAAAATATTTCTACTTTAAGGGAAAATGCTATAAAATGATGTTGATAAACATAGCCGCAAGCTAATGCAATGTCGATTGATTTTGTAGCTTTGGCAAAATAAAAAAATTAGGAACACATGAACGATTCTGAAATCCTGATGAACCCTAATGAGCTGGTTCGCTTTCTGAAGAAACCCGCATCGGAGTTTACCAAGAACGATATTATTCGCTTTTGCGAGGCTAACAACATTCAAATGGTTAACTTCCGCTATGTGGCCGAGGATGGCAAGCTAAAAACTTTGAACTTTGTAATATCATCAAAGGAGCACCTCGATTCCGTTCTATCGGCCGGAGAGAGGGTTGACGGTAGTAGCTTGTTCTCGTTCATTGAGGCCGGAAGTAGCGACCTTTACGTTATACCACGTTACCGTACCGCTTTTGTGAATCCCTTTTCCGATGTTCCTACAATTGACATTCTTTGCTCATTTTACGATAGCACCGGCAAACCCCTTGAAAGCGCTCCTGAAAATGTGCTACGCAAAGCTCACGATTTATTCAAGAGCGAAACGGGCATGACCTTTAAGGCACTTGCAGAACTGGAGTACTACGTGATTAGCGAACGCGAAGATTTTTACCCGGGTGTCGATCAAAAGGGTTACCACGCCTCGGAACCATTTGCAAAGTGGGAAAACCTACGTCGCGAGGCTCTTATTTACATTGCCAGTGCTGGAGGCAAGGTTAAGTATGGCCACTCAGAGGTTGGTTGCTTCATGACCGACGAATATCTATACGAGCAGCACGAGATTGAATTCCTTCCCATGCCTGCTGAGGAGGCTGTTGAACAGCTGATTATTGCCAAGTGGATTGTTCGAATGCTTGGCTATCGTTATGGAGTAGATATTAGCTTTGCCCCAAAAATCACTGTAGGAAAGGCAGGAAGCGGTTTACATTTCCACATGATGGTGGAAAAAGATGGCAAAAACATGATGGTTGAAAACGGTAAGCTTAGCAATACCGCCAAGAAAATGGTTGCCGGAATCCTCGATGCAGCCGATGCCCTTACCGCCTTTGGTAATACCATACCCATATCGTACCTGCGCCTTGTTCCACACCAGGAAGCACCTACTAACATCTGCTGGGGCGAGCGTAACCGTTCAGTTGTAATACGTGTTCCGTTAGGATGGATTGGTGCTGAGCACATGGTTCAACATGCCAACCCCAACGATTGCAGCGTATACGAGGCTAAAGAAAGCAAGCAAACCGTTGAGTATCGTGTTGCCGATGGATCAGCTAACCCTTACCTAACTGTTGCCGGCCTTATTGTTGCTGCACTCGATGGGCTTCGTCGCCCCGATGCACTTGAGCTAGCCGAAAAGCTATATGTTGATGTTAATATCTTCAGGCCAGAGTTTAAGGATAGGCTTGCCAGCCTCAAGCAATTACCTGCATCGTGCTGGGAATCGGCCGAGGCGCTTGAGGCCAAAAGGCAAAAGTTTGAAAAGGATGGTATTTACCCACACGGCATGATCGACTCAATTATTTCAAAGCTGAAAGCTTTTAACGATAAGGGGCTAAGCGAGAAACTATACGGAAATAACGCCGAAATAGCCAAGCTGGTATCGCAGTTCCTACATATTGCTTAACATTTCAGGGAATATATCAATGCCGATCCTGTTGGATCGGCATTTTTTATTTTCTCAACCCAACTCCAAGGTTCAGATGCCCTGCAACGTTCACAAACCTTGCATGACCACCATTGATAGGTACTTTGGCGAATGCAGCTGTAGTTTTTGCCCCAAATAAAAGGTAAACGTGCTTTGATATGTCGATTTTACGCTCAGCGCTGGCTGAAAATACAGGCCCAGTAAGGTAGTAGCCCATATCCCAATCATCGGTTGAGTTTCCGAACTCAAGTCCACGAATTTTCGACTCCGGGTGTGCAATTACAAGCCCTAGCCCTGCTCTGTACCGGTATTTACCCCTTTCAATTCCGTAGTTAAAAATCAGCATGTTAAACCCATGCGAAACGTTAAACTTTTGCACTTCGGCAGTAGTGTTTTTCAGGTACAGCTTGTGGTGTATTAACTCAGCTTCATAGATTCTTTTCCCAACTATTTTTCCAAGTCGAACATCCCAGTAAACCGGTAAAGTGAAAGGCTCAGTTTTAAATCGGGCTGTCATTCTAATTGTTGGTGTGCCATCCTGATAAATAGCTAGCGGCATTGGCAGATTATAGACACCCCCACCAGAGGCCTCAGCGTACCATTGAGCATTTAAACTGCTTGGCTGTAAGGTAAAAAGTATAAGAGCTGCCCAAAGTATATTAAAGCCACAGCTTGAGTTGTTCCGCAATGTTTTGCGAAGCTTTCCCATTTCCATACAAATCGATATCGAAGTTCGATTTTTTATTTATCATTTCACTGTAAGCATGGTAAATGGTATCGGCATTGGGGCCTGCTAATCGATTAAAGCCATGCTCAACCAGTTCAACCCACTCGGTTTGTTCGCGCAGGGTAATGCAGTGTTTACCAAAAAAGAAAGCCTCTTTCTGTAACCCTCCGCTATCGGTCATAACCAGCTTGCAATTGCTAATAAGCATCAGCATATCAAAATACCCAACCGGATTAATAACCGTAAACTCAGGGGAAATTCCCATTTGCTCAAGTATTTTCCTGGTTCTTGGATGCAGTGGAACCACTACACGTGTTTCACGGTTAATCCTATTCAGCCCATCAATAATGTTTTTGAGGTTTGAAGGATCATCGGTGTTCTCCTGCCTGTGAATGGTTGCTAAAACAAAGTCGTTGCTGAGCTTGAGTTCGTTTAATATTTTCGATTCACGTTTTGCTTTGTCGAGGTAGAAGTAGGCCGCGTCCTGCATTACATCGCCACACTTAACAATTTGCGCTTTAAAGCCATCAAAGCCTTCGGCTTTAAGGTTGGCAACTGCGGCATCGGTTGGGCAGAATAGAAGGCTTGAAATGCGGTCGGTAAGAATTCGGTTCACCTCCTCGGGCATGGCCATGTTGAACGAGCGTAACCCGGCTTCAACGTGGATTACCCTTACATGCAACTTAACAGCAGCAAGCGCTCCGGCAAGGGTTGAGTTTGTATCGCCATAAACCATAACAGCCAATGGCTTCTCCTTCAGGATTACCTCTTCAACCTGCTCGAGCATCCGCCCGGTCATTGCCCCATGGTTAAGGCTGTTGATATTCAGGTTGTAGGCAGGTGCCGGTATGCTCATTTCGCTGAAAAACACATCGGACATGTTTTGGTCAAAATGCTGACCGGTGTGAACAATTATCTCGGGAATGCCAAATGCCTGCAGTTGGCGGCTAACAGCCGCCGCCTTTACAAACTGAGGGCGTGCCCCAAGAACAGTAAGAATTACCTTTTTACTACCCATTTGTGATTTGGTTTAAAATCTCGGACAACCTGCCGGTAAGGGCTTTACGGGAGTATTTCTCAATACCCTTGGGCTCGGGAGAGAGGTTGCCCTGCCTGAATAAGTTAAAGTATTTGACGAGTGTTTGAGTGGCCCCCTCAACATCGGTATAATCAATAACATCGCCAGAGGCCGTTTCGTGCACTATTTCTGCTATATCGCTATCGGTGGGGCCTATGGCAAGAATTTGCTTGCCAACAGCAAGGTACTCAAAGAACTTCCCAGTCACAATTCCCTTTGCGTTTGGGGTATTATTGATGACAAGCAGCAGAATTTGAGCGTTTTTTTGAAGCGCCAATGCCCGGTCGTGTGGAAGTAATCCATGGTGCTCAAAGTTCTTTTCAAGCCCATAACTCTTTATGGCCGTAGTAACCGAGATATCAATCTGACCAGCCATTTGTATCCTCAATTTTTGGGCAAACTCAGCGTTTTCCGCGCATATCCTACTTAACGTTTGCCATAAAACATGTGGGTTACGGGCTGAGTTCATGGTTCCCACATAGCAAATGGAAAAACTATTGTTTCTTTGGGTTTCACCAGCAGGGATGTCATCCGTATCAAAGCCGTTGGTTAAAACCAAAACTTTATTACTGCCTAAGCCTTCAAATTCCCGCTTCATTTGCTGCGATACTACAACAACGCAATCGGCTGTTTTTACAACTATCCGCTCAAGCCTATGGTGATACCAGTTGGCAAACTTGGTAAGCCTCAGCTCATGGTAAAAATCAATATTTGTCCATGGGTCTCGGAAATCGGCAAGCCATGGTATATTGAGTTTACGCTTCAGTTTTAGTCCAATTAGATGCATGGAGTGAGGTGGCCCAGTGGTAACAATGGCATCAACTGGGTGTTGCTTAAGGTAACGCTTTAAAAACTTTACCGATGGCCTAACCCAGAATACGCGCGGATCGGGTATCAAAATGTTACCCCGTATCCAGACCATCAGTTTTGCCAACCTCCCTTTTTTACCGCTATCGTCGGCAAAGCCAAGCCCTAGTTTTTTCCCTTTTCGCCCTGTTATCCATTTGTAAATGTCGTAGGGTTCCCAAATTGGCCGTTTAATTACCTCGATGTTCTCAGGGATATCTTTAAACAGGGAATAGTCGTCGTAAAAGGATTCAGGGTTCTCAGGGGTGTAAACAATTGGCTCCCAGCCAAAATCGCGAAGGTACTTTACAAACTTTAGCCAACGTTGCACGGCAACACCACCCGATGGAGGCCAGTAGTATGTTACTATCAGTACCCTTTTACGCGATGTTTGACTCATGCAAAAATTTTTGTTAAAGATAGATAGATTAGCCAATTCCAACAAATGGGGGCATCACTTGATTGTCAATTCAAATGTTTTTCATACCTTTCCTAATCTAACTTAAAATGCATAAGTGTATGGTACTATTTAAAGTTATTGCGTGGTTAATCCTTGTTTATGGCATAATTGCATTGGTTGCCAAAAAGGCAAGGCCATCGGGGTTTGACCTTCCCTTTGCTTTGCCAGCCATTTTGGTTGGGGCTATACTTTTAGTGATGCTTTCGCTGATTGTGGTTGTTGGACCGCAGGAGGTTGCTGTGGTTACCACACCGAGTGGTGTCCGCTCTGAACCCCTGCACACCGGATGGCATGTAATAGCCCCGTGGAACGATATTCACTACATGGATAAAACCGTTTGGGTTTACACCTGTGCCAATTCTATAGGCGAGGGCGAAAAACCTAACTCCGATGCCATTTGGGCGCCTACCAAGGACGGTATAAAGCTTGGTTTTGATGTATCCGTTTCGTGGCGCATTGATGCCAATGAAGCTCCTTGGATATACCAAAACGTTACAGAGAACGACGGTGGCCGATCGGGACGTTACCTCTGGCTTGAGGAGAATGTAATCCGCGCAAAGCTGAAATCGGCATTAGCTCTAACTGTTTCGGGTTTTACTCCCATTGAGGCATACAGCACTAAGCGAAACGACATCCAACAGGAAATCCTTGAACGCATTAAGGATGAATGCAAGCAGTATCGAATAATAATTGATAACGTGGATGTGCGCGAAGTTTACTATAACGAGGAGTACGAAAAGGCTATTAATGCTAAGAAATTGGCCGAGCAGGAAGCTTTAAGGTTAATTGAGGTAACCAAGCAAAAGGAAGAGCAGCTCAAGCAGGCTACTATCGATAAGAATATTGCCATTGAGAAAGCTAAGGGAGAGTCGGAGGCTCTTAAAATCAAGGGTCAGTCCATTAGTAGCAATCCTAAGATCATTGAGCTTGAATGGATCAATAAGTGGAATGGTCAGCTTCCCACTTACATGATGGGGAATGGCCAGGGAATAATGGTCAACCTTAACAACAAGTAGTAACCCCTACTGAACTAGCGAAGCCGGTAATCCCGGCTTCGTTTGCTATGATTTATCTGTAAGGAAAATATCTATTCAAGGCGATATATCGACATAATTTCCGTAAGAATAGCATCGGTATCGACCTTTAAATCTTTCAGCAGGCCCGTTTCCATATCGAAAACCCAACCATGCACGTTGAGTGTTTTGGATCGGATAGCTTTTTGAACTTCAGGGGCCTTGATAACGTTTACGCACTGCTCCCTCACGTTCAGTTCTACCAGACGTCTTTGCCTATCGGTAATAGAGTTGCTTGTTTCAATTTCATGTCGATGGTGGCGATAAATATCACGGATATTCCGTAGCCAGGGATTGAGTATACCCATATCTTTTGGCTGCAGTGCAGCCTCAATGCCTCCACAGTGGTAGTGACCGCAAACTACAATATGTTCAACCCTTAGTACCGTTACAGCATAGTTTATTATTGCCATTGAGGCAAGGTCGCCAGCGGGAACAAGGTTGGCAATATTGCGGTAAACAAAAACATCGCCCGGATTTGCCCCCATAAGTTCTTCAGCTGTAACCCGGCTATCGGAACAGCCAATGTAAAGCATGTTGGGCTGCTGGCTCAGCGAAAGGTTTCGAAAGAAACTGGGGTTAACGCGCTTCCGCGCTTCAGCCCAGTTCCTGTTATTCTCAAAAACCTTTTTGATGTCCATGAGCTACAAAACAATGTTACCATGTTTGCGGGGTGGGTTCTGCTGGCTCTTGGAACGGGTCATCTCCAGTGCCTGAATCAGCTTGGCACGAGTTTGTTTTGGGTAGATAACCTCATCGATATAGCCCAGTTCCGCAGCACGGTAGGGGTTTGCAAATGTCTCGCGGTACTCATCAATTAGTTCCTGACGGGTTTCCTCGCTGTCAATTTTATTCCTGTACAGTATGTTTACTGCTCCCTCGGGGCCCATAACAGCAATCTCAGCCATGGGATAGGCGTAGTTAACATCGGCGCCAACCTGCTTGCTGGACATTACACAGTATGCACCACCGTATGCCTTGCGGGTGATTACCGCAATTTTAGGAACTGTTGCTTCCGAGTAAGCGTATAGCAGCTTTGCCCCATGGCGAATAATACCATTCGATTCCTGATTAACACCCGGTAGAAATCCCGGAACATCAACAAAGGTTACAATGGGAATGTTGAACGAATCGCAGAAGCGAATAAAGCGAGCGCCCTTAACCGATGCGTCGATATCGAGCACGCCGGCAAGATGGGCAGGCTGGTTGGCAACTATGCCAACGGTGTGTCCCGCCATACGCGCAAAGCCAACAACAATGTTTTTGGCAAAGAGCGGCTGAACCTCCAGAAAGTTTTTATCGTCAACCACGGTTAGGATTAACTCCTTGATATCGTATGGTTTATTTGGGTCGGCTGGGATTAGGGTTTGTAGACTTTCGTCCTCGCGGAGCGGGTCATCGGTTGTTGGGAAAACGGGTGGCTCCTCCATGTTGTTAACGGGTAGGAAACTCATTAGCTCCCTAACAAGCATAAGTGCCTGTTCGTCGTTTTCGGCAATGAAGTGCGCTACGCCGCTTTTGGCATTATGGGTAACGGCTCCGCCCAGCTCATCCTTGGTAACATCCTCGTGTGTAACGGCTTTTATAACATCGGGTCCGGTAACAAACATGTAGCTGGAATCCTTAACCATAATAATAAAATCGGTTAGGGCTG
This sequence comes from Tenuifilum sp. 4138str, assembly GCF_041102575.1. Lineage (NCBI taxonomy): Bacteria > Pseudomonadati > Bacteroidota > Bacteroidia > Bacteroidales > Tenuifilaceae > Tenuifilum > Tenuifilum osseticum. The sequence goes on from NZ_JBGCUE010000003.1 coordinate 222,281, forward strand.
GTGAGTACACTGCACCACCAGCGCAAGGTCCCATTATGCAGGTTACTTGTGGGATAACCCCGGAACTACGAACGTTGTTGTAGAATATCTCGGCATAGCCTGCCAAACTCTGAACACCTTCCTGAATACGTGCACCACCCGAGTCGTTCAACCCAATAATTGGTGCGCCCATACGGGTGGCCAACTGCTGAAGCTTGATAATCTTATCGGCGTTAGCCCTACTAAGCGTACCGCCAAAAACAGTAAAATCGTATGCATAAACGTAAACCAACCGTCCGTCAATCTTGCCATAACCGGTTACCACGCCGTCGCCGGGTATTCGGTTCTTATCCATGCCAAAATCGTTGGTACGGTGGGTCACAAACTTGTCAAATTCATTGAAAGTACCGGGGTCGAGCAGTTCAACAATACGTTCCCTTGCAGTTTTTTTTCCACTTTCGTGTTGTTTGGCAATACGGTCGGGTCCGCCAGCCTGCTCGGCTATGGCATTGCGTCGCTCTAACTCCTGATATAGCTCATCAAGTGTTTTCATGGAAAAAAAATGATAATGGTTAAAGGATAGAATTTACTCAATCTCAACAAGTGGTTGGTTAGCATTGATATTATCGCCCTCAGTCACGTATATCTTCTTTACCATCCCATCAACGGGGCTTTTGTACTCGCTTTCCATTTTCATGGCCGATATAACAATCACCGTTGTTCCTTTTGAAACGGTTTCGCCTTCGAATACCGGAATCTTAACCACCCTACCGGGCATGGGTGTTGATATTATCTTATCGGCAGCATGGTCGTCGAGAGCCTTTCGGCTTCGTTGGTATCGACTTTGGGCGTCAATAATTTCCACCTCGTGGGAGTTGTAAAAGGTATTCACGTAGTAATTTTTTGGCCCATCGCCAGGAATAATCTCAATGTTAAACGATTTGCCATTATGGATTATGGAAAAAACACCGTTCTCAACCTGGGCAATGTCCACCTCGTACTCAACGCCATCAACCTCAAAAACGGCAATATTTTCATCGCGGCGCACCAGCTTAACCTCGGCTATGCGATCGCCAATTCTAACTTCAAGTCCCATTTGTTCAAGCATGTTTGTTTAGTAAGGAAGCAAGCTGCGCTTTAACCCGTATGTTTTCCAGTTGTCGGAGTGGGTTACGGTAAAATCGCTCATGGCCACCTTTTCCATCTTGGTGATAAAATCGAAATAGGCTGCAATTATTGCCATATCCTCAAAGATTTTACTACCACGAGGCTGAATATCCATCAGCTCATCAAGGTGTTCGGGTATGAAGTGGGTGTTGTAGTTACCCATCCTAAAGTCGTGGTTATCCATGATACGCTCAAGGAAGCGGATGGATGTTTTCACCCCGGTGATTTTGTACTCAAACAAAGCCCGTTTCATTCGGTTGATGGCCTCGGTACGGTCGCGCCCCCAAGTAATTAGCTTGCTAATCATGGGGTCGTAGTAAATAGGAATTTCGTAGCCCTCGTAAGCATAGCCATCGGTTCTAACGCCAAGCCCATTGGGCTCGCTGATGTGCCTGATAAGTCCGGGCGATGGCATAAAGTTGTTGAACGGATCCTCGGCAAGTATGCGGCACTCAATGGCATGCCCGTGCTGGGCTATCTCATCCTGCCTGAACGATATTGGTAATCCGGAAGCAATTCGGATTTGCTCCTTAACAAGATCGATTCCGGTTACACGCTCGGTAATGGGGTGTTCAACCTGTAGACGGGTGTTCATTTCAAGGAAGTAGAAGTTGCGGTTGCCATCAACAAGGAACTCAATGGTACCTGCACCAACATAGTTTACCGCTTTAGCGGCAGCCACGGCAGCTTTCCCCATTTCCTCCCTAAGCTCAGGGGTAAGGAATGGCGATGGGGTCTCCTCAATCACCTTTTGGTGGCGGCGCTGTATGGAGCACTCGCGCTCAAAAAGGTGAACAGTATTCCCATGCCTATCGGCAAGTATCTGAAACTCGATGTGGTGGGGCGATTCAACATACTTCTCAATATACACCGTATCGTCGCCAAAGGCCGACAATGCCTCCGATTGAGCCATTTTAACGGCCGAAATAAGATCTTCGGGACGGCGAACCAGTCGCATTCCCTTGCCTCCACCACCGGCTGAGGCTTTAATTATGACGGGTAAACCAATCTCATCAACAATTTTGCGAACGGTTTCCATGTCCGAAACCTTTTGCTGGGTTCCAGGTACCACGGGTACGCCGGCAGCAATCATGGTTTGGCGGGCGGTTATCTTATCGCCCATTTGGTTAATGGCATCGGGGTCGGGCCCAATAAAGGTTATGCCTGCGGCGGCGCATTTACGGGCAAACTCAGCGTTTTCCGAAAGGAAACCGTAGCCCGGGTGAATGGCATCGGCGCCTGCCTTAAGGGCAACCTCAATAATCTTATCGCCATTCAGGTAGCTCTCGCGCGAGGGCGATGGCCCAATGTGGTATGCCTCATCGGCATAGCGCACATGGAGTGCACGTCGGTCGGCATCGGAGTAAACCGCAACGGAGAGTATCCCCATCTCGCGGCATGAGCGGATAACCCGGACTGCAATCTCGCCCCGGTTAGCAATTAATACTTTTTTAATCATAGTTGTCCCAGATATGAATCCGAGGCAAAGGTATAGAAAAAAATATTTTTTGTGCAAGCATTTTTATACAAATATGTTGTTCGGCATAATTATATAGCATGCTTGTTTTTGCTGCAAACGTTTTAAATCAACACTTTCGGTAAAACGTTCGTTTGATAATTTTTAATCGTTCTAAAGGAAGTTGATGGTTGGGGCGAGTTTGATAGAATACAGAATACGCTGAGTTTGTTGCTTACACTGCAATAAAAATATGCGATTGTTGATAATTAAGGTGTGTTTAGTGTTTGGTGTATTGTGTATAGTTTGGTAATGGAACGCAGATGACACAGATAATGCAGATTCACACTGTGCAACTCTGTGATACTGCTGTTGCTCAGTTCACGAAACGATTGTCATGCTGTTCCCCGTCGAAGCATATCATTGAACTTATAACTCTTCATTAATGAGATTCCTCGACTAGCTCGGAATGACAATACCATTAGCTCTCTCACTCCCTTTGTCATGCTGAGCGTTGCCGAAGCATCTCTTTTTTACCATCAATTCCTTTCCCTTTTAGTTGGTTTCCCAGCAGTTGCTCTTTGCAATGCTTTCCTGTTGCGACGCAAAGCTTCAACCTTGCTCTTTGGAAAAAGTGTTGTGTGCATCGCTGTACATGTAGGGTTGCCATGGCGTTACAAATATTTTGCCCCTACGGGGCTGGAAGCGTTGTTCGTTGTTCGTGAATCGTTGATCGTTGTTCGTAAAAGAACCTTGAATCCATTACATTTATCCTTTATCCATTATCCATTATCCTTCTATCCCGTTTAACGGCTAACGATTCACGTTTAACGCCTCATATTCCTCTAAATTCCAAATATTCTCCATTTTTTCCGTTTTAATGTTTACTAGCCATTCACCATGTCCATCCGCTAATTCTATACCTCCATTACTTCATCATTAAAAAGCTATATTTGCAAAAACATAAAAATATATGCATCATGAAGCGAATAGCTCTTTTAAAATCATTAGGTGTATTCCTGTTTGGGCTGCTTGCGCTGGGTCAAGTACATGCGCAGATGGACGATCCGGTTCAGTGGTCGGCAACCACCAAAAGGATTGACGCCAGCAAATTTGAGGTGGTGATAAGTGCCAGCATCGATGAGGGGTGGCACCTTTACTCAACTAAGCTGCCCGAGGGCGGGCCGCTGCCCACCAGCTTTTCCTTTGAGAAACCTGTTGGCTACAAGCTGATAGGCAATATCAAGGAGGTATCGAAGAGCAAGACCGAACACGATGAAATCTTCAACCTTGACCTTTCGTTCTTTGATGGTGAGGCAGTTTTCTCGCAGCTTATTGAACTTGAATCCGAGGAGGCACCCATAAACATTACGGTTGAATACCAGGCTTGCTACGCTGATAAATGTATCTATTTGGAAAAGAGCATTAGCACAGTAGCAAAGTCTTCGGCGCCCATTGAGGGAGCAGTTACAAGTATTGAGGGGCAGGGAAGCGAACAAACAGCAGTAGCCGATAGCGTTCAAACCGAGAAAATAGAGGTAGAGAGTGCAACCGATACAGGTAAAACAGAGGAACAATCGCTGTGGTGGTTTTTCCTTGTTTCGTTTGCTGCCGGACTAGCCGGATTGCTAACCCCATGCGTATTCCCCATGATTCCAATGACAGTTTCGTTCTTCATGGGTAAGCAACAGAACAGGGCTAACGCCATACTTAACGCCTTTGTGTTTGGCATTTCAATAGTAGCCATTTACACTTCGCTGGGGTTGATAGTTTCGTTGTTCAGCCTAGGTTCCGATTTTGCGAATACCCTAACCTCGCACTGGATAACCAACTCAATATTTTTTATCCTTTTTATTGCCTTTGCGGCATCGTTCTTTGGACTTTTTGAGATAGTGTTACCGGGCAGCCTGGCCAACAAAACCGATAGCAAGGCCGATAGGGGAGGACTAATTGGCTCATTCTTTTTGGCTTTAACAACAGTTATTGTAAGCCTTTCGTGCGTAGGCCCCATTGTTGGTGCGCTGCTAGTTGAGGCTGCATCGGGGTTGGGTGCAAAACCCATTGTTGGGATGTTTGGCTTTTCGCTGGCTTTCTCCATACCGTTCACCCTGTTTGCAATTTTCCCGTCGTGGCTTAACTCGCTGCCCCGCAGCGGTGGCTGGATGAATTCAGTGAAAGTTTTTCTGGGATTCATCGTGCTTGCCTTCTCGCTAAAATTCTTACTTACCATCGATCAGGGATACCAGCTTAACCTCATTAGCCGCGAGGGCTACATTGCTATCTGGATGGCTATTTTCACATTGCTGGGGCTATACCTGTTAGGCAAAATCAAATTCAAGTTCGATTCCGATCTTCAACATGTGGGTGTTTTCCGTTTATTCCTGGCCATAGCCAGTTTTGCCTTTGTTTTCTATCTTCTTCCCGGGTTATTTGGGGCACCGCTTAAAACCATTTCCGGTTTGTTGCCTCCACAAAGCAGCCAAAGCTTTGACTTGAAGTCGAATCAGGTAATTATTAGCCAGACCACAGCCCCTGTTGCCGACGAAAACTCGCTATGCGAGGAGCCTCGCTTTGCCGATTTCCTTCACCTCCCTCATGGCCTGAATGGTTATTTTGATTACGACCAGGCTTTGAGTTGTGCACGGGAAAAGAAAAAGCCCTTGTTTATCGATTTTGTTGGGCATACCTGTGCTAACTGTAAGGTAATGGAGGCGCAGGTTTGGAGCGATCCCCGAGTACTGGAGAGGTTGCGCCGCGATTACATTATTGTAGCCCTTTACGTTGACGATAGAACTGAGTTGCCCGAGAGCGAATGGGTAACTTCGGCCCGCGATGGCAAGGTTAAAAAGACAATTGGAAAAAAGAATTCCGATTTTCAGGCTACCCGGTTCAACGTGAATGGGCAACCATACTATGTGTTGCTCGATAACCAGGAGAAGATGCTTGCTGAGCCTCGTGGATTCGACCTCGATGTGGAGGCATTTATTCAGTTCCTGGATAAAGGCGTTGAGGAGTTCAAGAAACGTAACCAGTAAGGTAAAAATAAGTAGGCTGCTCACAGGGCAGCCTATTTTTTTGTGTCCATTTGCTAAGGAACTCTAACCAATTCGCCTGAACCCTGGCGGGTTAGCTCTATTGTAGGGTTACCGCTTAAGTGAATGTTTCCTGCCGTGGTAATATTTGCCTTAAGGTGGTCAGTTACCCAAATATGCATGGTTTCCGTTGAGCCCTGATTAGCCGTGCAATACTTAACTTGGGTTTGCGAAAGGTCGATTAGTGCGGCGCCATGTGCATTCAGGGTTGCATACTCAGCGTACCCCTTGCACCTGTATGTGCCAAAGCTTTCGCCCGATACATCAATCCTAAGTATATCCACATCTACGTAAGCACTGCAATCTACATAGTTACCCCAGTCCACCAGGTAAAAGCTGTGGCTTTTGAAATTGTTTGGTATGGTTAGCTTACAGGGTTGTCGGACTTCTATCATGGGTATTTCAGCCAAGTGCAGCTCAATGTTGATAATGGGGTAGTCCTTTAACCATCGGCTTTTCACATTTTCACGCAAGAGTAAAATATCATTTTGAATTTTAACATCAACATCGTGTATAACCTTATCGTGGCATTTAACAACAAGGAATCCCACAGTGTCCTGAAGTATGGTTATGCTAAATGAACCCTTTATATCGAATTTCTCAAGGGTAAGGGGAAGGCTTATCCGGCGTTCAGCCATATCACCCAGTGTGTAATCGTCTATCAGGCTACACGATTGGGAAATCCAAGCGAAAAGAATCAGTATATACAGTCTATTTCTCATTCTTGATAAAAGAGTATTTAATGCTAAACTCCACAAAATCGGCCTGGGCGAGCCAGTGGGCCTTTATAGCTATTGCTGCACTTATGCCCTTATACAAGTTGAAGCGTATTCCAACCTTGTTGGTAACAGCTCCAAAACCATAAAAACGGTTTCGTAGATAAATACCGGGTTGGAAGGCAATACTTATGCGCTCAAACCCCATTAGGTAAGTGGCATTAATCGCCATGGCTAAGTTGTCGTACCTGTCGGCTGTAATTGGAATATCGCTTTTATCTTTCACCAGGTAGGGTATGGAGTTATCGCTGTATGCGCTGAGCTCCAAACCAAGCATGGAGAGCGGTGCAAATCGGTATAGCTTTTCGGCCGAAAATCCTATAATGCCGTACTGCTTACCTGTAAATGCATTAACCGATTTTACGCTGGAAAAAATGCCTACACTCCACGTTGTGTAGGGTGTGTTATCGGTTGGAAACTCGTTTTTTACCAGATTGGGTTTGCCAAAGGAGTACCTATAACCCAGTGAGGTGGTAAAGATATTAAACCCTAAATTTGGTTCCTTAATGCTTCCGTTGGAAGCATGTGCAAGCCCAACGCTTGCGGAGATGTTATGGTTGGTGGTTAGTTTGTAGTTTACTCCCAGTTCGTACTGAAAAAAAACATTTAGTGGTGTACTCAATACCATGTTAGTTCTGTTTACAGGGCAGTGCCACTTTGATGCGTAGCTCAAGCCTACCGATAGGGTGTTGCTGATGTTAAACCGCCTATTGGTGTTTAAAAAGAAACGGTTGATAAAAAAGTATAACCCGGTTAGATTCCCGTAAAGGGTGTCGTTTCCTAACCCGGAACGATGTATTCCAAAGCCAATAATAGGATAGCTGTACTCCTTGTGCCAGAACTTGCTACCATCGGTTGTTATGCCAAGATTTAGCTGAATCGCATTAATATTTTCTGACAGGAAGTAGGCCATGTAGCCATGATGGGGTATAATAAAGCCCGGCCGCAATTTTAGGTCGACGCTGTACTTTCCCTCCTGTGCAAGGCAAACATGGTTTACAGCTATTGCAGCTATAGCTATCGTTAAAATTCGCTTGGCGTTTGATAACATCACTGAATCCTATAAATAGCCACAAACTCCAAAACCCGGTTGTATTGACCCTTGTTTAGCCGGTACGAAATATTATCCCTGTAGGGTCGAACAGGGAATATGGAGTAGGTTATGTTTAAGCCAAAACGCCACTTTGCGCTGTAGTTGTACTCCATCCCAGCAATACCGGCTATCTCAAACTTGTTGAAGGCCGATACCTCTTCGGGGGGGAAGGGGCCAAGCGAGTTCTCCTCGGTTGCCTTGCTTAGGTAACCAGCCGATAGGCCCAAAACGGCATTGAACCCGTTTACAAACCGGTAGCCAGCAACAACTGGTAGGTCAAAGTAGTTAAGCCGCATACGGTAAAAGTCGGGCGAGTCGGAGGAGCGGTCTTTGGCATAGCTGCCCTTTTGGATATAACGAAAGCTGATGCGGAAAAACCAGTCTGGCAGAAAGTTGCGTTCAACCCAAATGCCTGCAATGGGGCCAGCCTTGTTGTAACCACCATAGGTATCGCCATCAACCTGGGTTGCAGCTATTCCGGCAAGCAGTCCTCCTTTAAAGTTCTGTGCATTGGCCTGGTAAAGGCTTAGGAGTAATGGAATTAGTCCAATGAATATCGGCTTATTCATTCTTAATCATCTCAATAAACTTTGGAACACCTACCGATGCTTTTTCTTTTATTACTGTAACATCGCGTCGCCAGATATTTATATCGTTTGGGTCAATAAGGTATATGGGACAACCTTTAGGGGCATAATCGAGCAGTCCGGCTGCGGGATAAACATTCAGCGAGGTGCCAATAACAGCAAAAATCTCGGCAGTTTGAACCAGTTTAATGGCCTCGTTCATCATGGGTACCTCCTCGCCAAACCATACAATATGGGGTCGTAGCTGGTACCCATCGAGGGTATCGCCCCAGTTAATATCGTTATATCCAATATCGATTATCCTGTTGGGGTTTCCTGTTGGTCGGGCTTTGGTTAACTCACCGTGCAGGTGAAGCACATTCTTACTTCCTGCACGCTCGTGCAGGTTATCAACATTCTGGGTGATTACAAATACATTGAATAGGTTTTGGGCATCGGCGAGCGCTTTGTGGGCTTCATTCGGCTCAACGGTTGGTAGTTGTCGTCGGCGTTGGTTGTAAAATTCCAGCACTAGCTGTGGGTTTTTCTTCCATCCATCGATGCTTGCCACCTCCATAACGTCGTACTCTTCCCAGAGCCCTCCCATATCGCGAAACGTACGTATTCCGCTTTCGGCACTTATGCCTGCTCCCGTGAGAACTATCAGTCGTTTACGTGTGGTCATAAATCGAAATGGATTTTATAGAAATTTTCAACATCCCTGTTAAGTGTTAAATAGAAATTGTAAGCTTCAGTGGGATTGAACTCAAACTTAGTCCACTTGTCGTAAAGCGTTTTGGTACGGGCAATAATTTCCTTGTCGAAAATATTGGTGAGCTGTATTAGTCCGGTTTGCTCCTTGTTGATAAGTTTGCTTAGCAGTACGTAGTTTTCCCCTTCGGCCCATGAGCTAAGCGGGAAGCAATCCTTTTTTAGTTTAAGTGTGAAATCGCATAGCTTGGCGTTTAGTCCATCGGGGGCAGTTATGATTTCGGGCAGCATGCCACCTGCGCCAACCCATAGAGGAATAGCAACCGATGCAGGCTGAAAGCCCAGCTTTACCCACATGGTGGCAAAATCGGTAGGTTCCTTGGGCAGTACTCCCTGAATAACCACTGTTGATGATGAGTAGTACCGAACAATAAAATCGCGGAGCGGGTAAATCTTTTCAGCCTTAGCTATTTCCTTTGATAAATCAATTCCGGTGATATCCTGTCGCAGGCTAACTGTGGCTTTGGTTAGGAAGAATTCGGCGGTAAGCTGACCGTTTTTTTTAGCCTCCTCAATGAGGTTTGAGGCTGTGTTAAAGCGAATGTATCCTGCCCCCTTGTTGGGTTCACCCGAAACCGAAAAGTTTGAACGGATAAGGTACCCTTCCGGGGCATCGGTTGAGCTATTGGCATCGTAAAAGCGGTAGCTGAAGTTGTTAACCTCAAAGTAGCCGGCTCCTCCCTTGGCATCGATAATGCCAAAGTTGGCCGATACACCCCAGGGCTTTGGAAGCGTATCGAGCATTTGGGCAAAATCGGTAATAGTGGCGCACCTGCCAAGGGCTAACTTCATGATGTAGCCTTCCATATCCTCAATCCTTGTTGAATCGGACTTTGGCTTGATATTGTACGATGCCGAGTTCATTATGGCAAATCCGGCGCTGTTGGTGCCAGCCCAGGCATGGCGCTCAGGGTCGTTTGAGTTGATGAGCGCTAAGTATTTAAACCGTGGGCCAACCTCAAAAACCACCTTGTTGTTAAAGTCGTCGGCATCGCGGTGTTTCCATAATAATGGGCGACCATCGGGGGTTGCCTTGCCGCTGATAATGGCTGTTGTGCAAGTTAAAGCCTGAAAGGCTGCAACGGTTAAACCAATTAAAAATACATACCTTTTCATGGTTGAATTTTCTTAAAAGATTTAATAAAATTTTTATATTGCAAGATATGAAATAATTGTAAAACTAAACCATGTTGGGTATGAGATACGCTATAATAAGCATTACCCTGGCTATAGGTGTTTTTTTGAGCTGTAAACACCATGAAACACAAACAGTTAAACTGGCTAAATTTGACCCAGTTCACATTAAGGTGAAGAACCCCGTTAAAAAGGTTAAGGCACAAACGTTCTACTTGCCGGTTTACTCCAGCATACCATTTGCCGAGGGAAAATCGTTTTATGGGTTAAGCTCTTTTATGGCTGTTCACAATACCGATTTTAATAATCCAATTTACATTACTAGTGTCTACTACCTCGATACCGAAGGAAACCTGATAAAGGACTTCTTACTTTCGCGGGTTGATACAGTAATGCCCATGCAAACAGTTAACTACTTTGTTCCGGAAAGCGACAGGAGCGGAGTGGGCGCAAATTTCATTCTGGAGTGGATGGCCGATTCTGCTGTAAACGAGCCCCTGGTTGAGACCATCATGGTAAGCTTAACCAGTGGGCAGGGGGTATCGTTTTCAAGTAAAGGAAAAATTTTGAACGAACTGTATTAAGCAGATGAACTTCACCACTGAGAACTTTTTACTGATTGGTTCTTTGCTGCTATTCATTAGCTTAATAGCCGGAAAAACATCGTTCCGCTTGGGTGTTCCAACGCTCATCTTTTTTCTGTTTGTTGGAATGCTTGCGGGCACGTCTTTTTCAGGACTGGTTGTTTTTAACGATGCAGTTACGGCTCAGTTTATTGGGGTTGTTGCCTTAAACTTTATTCTATTTGCAGGGGGGTTCGAAACAAACTGGATTAGCATTAAGCCGATTATACGGCATGGTATAACCCTTTCCACCCTGGGGGTGGTGTTAACGGCTCTTTTCTCGGGGTTTATAACCTGGCTAGTAACTGATTTTAGTTTTACGGAAAGCTTTTTAATTGGCTCAATTATATCGTCAACCGATGCAGCTGCTGTTTTCTCAATACTTCGCTCTAAAAATTTAGCCCTAAAGGGTAATCTGAGGCCAACCCTTGAGCTTGAGAGCGGTAGTAACGACCCTATGGCTTACCTTTTAACCATCATTTTTCTTGGGCTTGCAACAAGCCCATCGCTAACATTCTGGGAGGTAGTAAAACTCTTTCTTAGCCAGATAATAATTGGAGTTGGTATGGGTGTGGGCTTTGGGTACGCAAGCAAATACATAATTAACAACATCAAACTCGAATATGAAGGGTTATACCCTGTATTAGCAATTACCCTGATGTTGCTAACCTTTTCCTTAACCGATTTTATTGGAGGAAATGGATTTATGGCCGTTTACTTATCGGCAATATTTCTGGGAAACAGTCACTTAATACATAAAAAGACCATCCTGAAAATGTTTGATGGTTTGGCTTGGCTTATGCAAATAATCCTTTTCATTACACTTGGTTTACTAGTGAATGCGGGTGAAATTATTCCGCATATAGGGAACGGTTTGCTTATAGCCTTTGGGTTAATGTTTGTTGCAAGGCCATTGAGCGTTTTCATTAGTCTTTCCCCTTACAGGATGAAAAATCGTGAGCGGTGGTACATTGCCTGGGTAGGATTGCGTGGCGCAGTGCCAATTGTATTTGCTACATACCCCTTGATTGCTGGAATGGCTAAGGCTCAGGAAATATTCAATATTGTATTCTTTATCACCTTGACTTCGGTGTTAATTCAAGGTACATCGCTTATTCGAGTCGCAAAGTGGTTTAGGGTTTTGCTACCACAAAGGGTTAAGCAAATTACCCCTGTTGATGTTATGCTCAGGGAAAATATTAGCACTGAAATGGTTGAGGTTGACATACCTGACGATAGCTGTGTAGTTGGAAAACGAATAGTTGACCTTAATTTTCCTGAAAAATCGCTAATTGTTCTTATTCAGCGCAACGATAGGTACATTTCACCTACCGGTTCAACGGTGATTGAACCAAACGATAAGCTTATTATTGTTGCTGAGGATAAGACATCGCTTAGGGAGAGCTTTAGCTGTTTAAGTGTCGATGCTAATGCGTATCAGCGCTGACTTTCTCAAGCAACGCAAGCGTTTCCACATGGTGCGTTTGCGGGAAGAAATCGAATGGCACACACCGCACTAAACGGTAACCGTTTGTGCATAGCAATTTCAAATTCTTTGAGAGGGTACCCGGGCTACACGATAGGTAGGCAATTCGAATGGGAAGCCCCTGCTTAGTAATCCATTCTAAAACCTCAGTTTCAAGCCCTGTGCGTGGCGGGTTTACGTAAAGTAGTATTTCTTTTCCTTGACTGCGTTTTTTATCAGCCCAATCAGCAATTTGAGGTACCCTTTGCCGGCAAGCACCCCGCAAAACCATTGCTTGGGGAACATTCAAACGGGCGCACTCCACAGCCTCGCCTCCAAGCTCAATACCTAAAACATCGGCATCTCGGTTAGCCCAACGCAGCATGGAGTTACCAGTGCCGCAGTAAAGGTCAATTACAGCGCTTTGGATGCCCGGATTCAGGAAGTTTTCAGCCTCGAGTAACGATTGGTTGTAGAGTTCAGGAATAAGTTGTTGAAATGCAGCTGGGCCGTAAAGTAATCCATTGTAATCGGTTGAACGGGGCTTCCCCCATATTAACCTCCATCCGGATTTCTCAAAAATCCTTCGGCCTGTCGAAGGATTCATGTGGTACCATAAACCCTCAATTCCTAAGCTGGCAAGGCCTTTTACAACCTCTTCGCTTAGCCAGCTCAACGTTGGCTCTTGTTTCGATTTGATTACCAAAACAGCCTGTGCGCCTGAAATTACAATGTATGCAAGTGCAAATGAGTGTTCCCGCGGAAATGAATTCGCAAGCAAGGAAAGTGTTTTGTTCAACCCTGGGGTATGTACGGGGCAGTTGGTAATAGGGATGAACTCGTCGCGCCGCCACATTCCAAACTCCCAAATATTTCCATTAAACCTTGCACTTAGGGTTGTTTTGGTGCGATATCCCCAACGCTTATCTTCGGTAACTGAACGCACAGGCTCAACGCAGCTAGCCCATTCCGGTAGCTTCCCCTTGATAAATGCTCTTTTTTGCTCAAGGCTATCGGTCATGGACCAATCCCTGTGGCTACACCCCCTGCATTCCGGATTACAACCCTGTGGCAGCATAAGCATCAATTTCCGCAAAGGTAATAGAGTTTTGTCTCGAATTGCCATGAATTAAAAGAGGAATGATTCGGAATAGAAGGAATATGTTGGAGTTAGAAGAAGTTAGAAGAAGTTGGAAGAAGTTGGAAGAAGTTAGAGGAAGTTAGAAGAAGTTAGAGGAAGTTAGAAGAAGTTAGAGGAAGTTTAAGCCCGATAAACGTGAACCGTGAGCCGTTAAACGCTTGACTTTAAGCGGGTGTGATACGGAAAAGATGGAATATGATGGAGTTAGAGGAAGTTAGATGAATTGTGAAAAGTTAACAGTTAAGACCAGCAAAAATAAATTGGGGGTAGCTCGAAATGATACGGATTCATTTGGAATGATTAAATTTTGTTGGTCGGTTCGTCAATTGATTTTTCAATTAACCAGATTACGCCAAATTATTTTATTTACACTGATTCCCTGTCTTCATAAAAATACTTAATTTTGAAAAGTTCATATTAATTTGCAGGTTGATAATCGCTTTCTGGCTTATAATTTGTAGTTTAGACATTCTATATTTTACCTTTGGGGAATAAAAAGATGAAAATAAAATACAAGATGTTGCGGAAATTAACAGTTTACTTGATGTCTGTATTGCTGTTACTTGCATCAAAGGCCGATAGTTTGGTTTATCAGGATTCGCCTGAAGCAATTGTTAAGAAGAGCGCCGAGGCCCTTGAAAAGGGTGATGTTGATAACTTAACCCGATATTTCTTCAAAACTGTTGAGATTGATTTACTTGGCGATGAAAACTTTTACAGCCAAGCTCAAGCAGTTTTACTGCTACGATCATTCTTTGAAAAGAATATTCCGGTTAAGTTTACCGTAAACCATCAGGGAGCAAAGGATTTGACAGCTTTTGCTATTGGTACACTTCAGTGTAAGAACGGGTTATTCCGGGTATCGATATTCATGAAAACGGAGCAGGGTAAAACCTATATTCATCAGTTCCGAATTGAGCCCGAAACAGCCATTAATCCAAAGTAAGATCATGACCCCATACGACCAACTTATTGATAGGCTAATTGACTTAGCCATTGCTGAGGACTTAGGCGATGGCGACCACTCTTCCCTTTCCTGCGTACCATACGATGCGGTGGGCGCTGTGCAGCTCATGATGAAGCAGGAGGGTGTAATTGCAGGCTTACGGGTTGCTGAGCGCATATACAAGCGTATCGATGGAAGTATCAGCATTAACTTTTTAAAATCCGATGGCGAATTACTCCAACCTGGCGATATCGCCTTTAGGGCTTACGGCAGGGTTCATGCACTATTACAGGCAGAGAGGATTGTGCTTAATGTGCTTCAGCGTATGAGCGGCGTTGCTACCCAAACCCGGGAGTATGTTAAACTTTGCGAGGGCACAAAAGCTAAAGTGCTCGATACTCGCAAAACTACTCCCGGTATGCGTGTTCTCGATAAAATGGCTGTTGCCATTGGTGGAGGCTTGAATCACAGAATGGGACTTTTTGATATGATTATGCTTAAGGATAACCATATCGACTTTGCAGGAGGGATTGAGCAAGCAATTCGTATGGCTAATGAATACCTTGCCAAAACCGGACGAAACCTGGATATTGAGGTTGAAACACGTAGTTTAAACGATGTGGAAACTGTGCTGCGCGTTGGCGGAGTGCGTCGTATTATGCTCGATAATTTTACAGTTAGCGATACCCGCAAAGCGGTTGAAATGGTTGATGGCCGTTTTGAAACGGAGTCGTCAGGGGGTATAAATCTGTCTACAATCCGTGATTACGCTCTCTGTGGGGTCGATTACATTTCGGTGGGGGCAATAACCCATCAGATTAAAAGTATCGACATGAACCTCAAAAAAGTGGAATAGGGTATGGCAAAACCTTTCGGGAAAATCAGCGCAATGGGGAAAGTGTTGCGTATATGGGCTGTCTTGTTCCGGGGAAGGTTAAAACGTTTTACGGTGCCAAGCCTACATGGAGTTCCGGTGGTAGATGTAATTCGATATTTTTTCCGCGGCATTGTAAATGGTGCTATTACCACTAGGGCATCGGCTGTGGCCTTTAGCTTTTTTCTGGCAACGGTTCCCCTGCTAATTTTTATCTTCACGCTTATTCCATACCTACCGCTTGAAAATTTTCAGTTTCAGCTGCTTCAGCTGGCAAAGGGGATTATGCCAACCTACGCCTACCAAACGGTTGAGGCAACTTTGGTTGAGGTGGTTACCACTAAGAGTTCCGGTTTACTTTCGTTTGGTTTCCTTGCGGCCATATTTTTCAGCCACAATGGTGTAAGCGCCCTTATTGATGCGTTCAATGCCACATACCATACAATTGAAACCCGTAGCTTTGTTGAGCAACACCTAATTGCACTGCTTTTAACCTTTCTGTTGCCATTAATAGTGATACTTGGTATTGTGCTGCTGTTTTTTGGGGAGACCCTATTGAACATTTTGGGCGACTGGGGTGTTTTACATTCATCGTCGATTTTGTTTATCGCTATGATTATTAAGTGGTTGCTTGCCGTGCTGGTTTTCTTTTTTGGTATATCGCTGGTTTACTACCTTGCCCCGTCGCGCAAGGATAAGTTTAGCTTTTTCTCACCCGGAGCCATACTTGCAACCGTACTCATAATTCTTACCTCCTTTGCCTTTTCATACTATGTGAACCGTTTTGGACAGTATAATAAGTTTTATGGCTCACTTGGAGGGCTAATAGCTTTTCAGCTTTGGCTCTACTTTAATGCCTTTGGGTTGATACTTGGTTTCGACCTAAATGCCAGTATCAGAAGCGCCATTAATGGTCGTAGGCAGCGAATCGACATACAGATGGATTAATTTTAATGATGATGTCATGAGCCCTAAAGACCTTAACGCACTCAGACATGAGTATTCCTTGAAGTCGCTCAGCGAGAACGATGTTAAGCCTACCCCCATTGAACAGTTCGACCTTTGGCTTAGCCAGGCAATTGAATCTGGAGTTCCTGAGCCTAACGCCATGACCCTTGCCACCTCAACCTTCGATGGCAAGCCATCGGCAAGAGTGGTTCTGCTTAAGCATTACGATGATAAAGGATTGTCATTTTTTACAAACTATGAAAGCCGAAAGGCAAAAAATATATTGCAGAACCCATATGGTGCCCTTGTATTTTACTGGCCTGAGCTTGAGCGACAGGTAAGGATCGAGGGTAAAATCCACAAGGCTACCGATGCCGAAAGCGACAGGTACTTTAAGACACGACCCGAAGCCAGCAAAATTGGGGCTTGGGCATCGCCTCAGAGCTCAGTGATTCCAAACCGCAAGTACCTGGAACGCTTAATGGCCGATTTTGAGGAAGAATTTAAAGGGAAAACCGTAAAACGCCCGCCCAACTGGGGTGGATACACTCTAGTGCCTACACTTTTTGAATTCTGGCAGGGGCGTCCTAACCGTTTACACGACAGGATACAGTACACACTGATTAATAATCAATGGAAAATTGAGCGCTTAGCTCCTTAGTGATTATCGGATTTCTTTTCTATTAAGCTTAATATTTTTTGGATGAGCAGGGGTGAGTCGATGGGCTTGGTTACATAATCGTCGCAGCCGCTCTCTATACTCTTGTTAAACTCCGACTGGAGCGCATACGCTGTTTGGGCAATAATGGGCAAATCGGGGCGCAGGCGTTTGAACTCCGCAGCTATTGTGTAACCATCGGCATCGGGAAGCCTGATGTCGAGCAGAACAACGCTAATATCCTTATGCTTTTTGAATAGCACTCGTGCCTCGCGTGCATTATGTGCAAAAAGAGTTTTTGCACCGGTTGGTTCAAGTAAGCGCTCAAAGTATAGCCTAATCTCACTGATATCCTCCACAACTAATATCTTTTTGCCTTTTAGCAACTCCGACGACAGGGTTTTTTGTTCCTCTTTTTTTAAGCTCTTACCACTCTCAGTACCTTCCTGAAAAGGAATTGTGAAGTAGAATGTTGAGCCTTGACCCTCAGTGCTTTCTACCCAAATATGTCCACCTAGCAGGTCGACTAATCCTTTGGATATGGCTAATCCTAATCCGCTACCACCGTAAATACGGGTATAGGTATCGTCGGCTTGCCGGAAACGCTCAAAAATAAGG
Organism: Tenuifilum sp. 4138str; assembly: GCF_041102575.1. Classification (NCBI taxonomy): domain Bacteria; kingdom Pseudomonadati; phylum Bacteroidota; class Bacteroidia; order Bacteroidales; family Tenuifilaceae; genus Tenuifilum; species Tenuifilum osseticum. The sequence goes on from NZ_JBGCUE010000003.1 coordinate 239,588, forward strand.
GCCTGTTTTTCGGGCGATATGCCAATTCCAGTATCCTGAACATAGCACTGAATGTAGGGCATATCTTCATCTATCATGAGGGTATATCCAAATCGGATATGGCCAGCTGGGGTAAACTTAATGGCATTGCTCAGTAAATTGTTAAGGATTTGCCTTACCCTCACGGGATCGGAGTATATAGTAAATGGTGATTCCTGTGGCATTTCGGGCTTAAACAGGAGGGTTTTTTGATCGGCTTTCCGTATGAGCTGGTTGGAGTAAATGGTGTAAAGTTCCCGTAAAAGCTCGTTAAAATCGAATGAAGTTTTGTTGATTCTTATTTGGTTGGACTGAATCTTTGAGATATCAATAATGTCTTCAATTAAGGCAAGAAGCTGGTTTCCGCTATTTTCAATCAGTTCAATGTATTGCTTTCCGGTTTCAGTAATACTTTCCTCTGCTTTAAGCAGTTGGATAAATCCAAGCACTGCATTCATGGGCGAGCGGATTTCGTGGCTCATGTTTGAGAGGAACGCCGTTTTTAACCTGTCCGACTCCTCGGCCTGTTCCTTAGCCCTTATAAGCTCCTGTTCAATTAACTTGCGCTCAGTAATGTCGTTAGCAATTCCCACCGATGCAATTGGCTCGTTGAACTCGTTGTATACAGGTGAGGTGGAGAGGAATATTGGGAAGATTGTTCCATCCTTCCGTACATTTAGAATCTCGCCTTTCCATCCCCCTTTTTGGGTAGCTGAATGAATCTCTTTGCTGAGGTCAGAGTCGAAACCTATTGGTCTAATTAAGTTAATGTTTTTTCCCAGTATTTCCGTTTGGCTATAGCCATAAACTTTAGTGAAGGCAGGATTGACGTATATGAAATTTCCATCGAGGTCAGTGATTGATATGCTGTCGTTGGCATTCATTATGGTTTGTGCCAGAATCCGTATCTCCTCCTCAAATTTCTTTTGTTGGGTGATATCGCGCAGCAAAACCAGAAATATCTTTTCACCGGCTGGAACTATGCGAGCCTCGTAGTAAAATATGGAATTTTCTTGCCTGAACGAGTACTCAAACCTTTGAAGTTTCCCGGTTATTGAAGCATAGTTAAGCGCCTCGGAGTATTTTTCGTATATGGATGTTGGGAAAATTTCCGCAATGCTTTTGCCCAGGTGTAGGTTAGATATTTCCGGATAAAATGCTGTATCGGTGGGGGCAAAGTCGATAAGGATTCCTTCGCGGTTAAGTCGGAACAGATGGTCAGGTATTGCTAAGAGCATGGCTCTGAACTTAGCCTCGCTTTCAGTAAGCTCATCTATGGCAACTTTACGATCGGTTACGTCTGTTAGCATACCATCAAAGTAAGTGGCATCGGGGTTTTCGGTAACATTGGGCTGGAGAATATTTTGAACCCATATGGTGGAGCCATCGGCCCTCAGCATCTCAACCTCAATTGGCAACTTGGCAGTTGAGCAGTCAACCAACCACTTGTCAAAATCTCTCAGGAACGATTTAATATTGCTGCCAGTGGCCGCTTGTGAGCTACTAAACCCAAAAATTTCAGCAAATGCGGGATTGCAGTAAACAATTTGTCCATTGCTAAGAATTCGGTATAGCCCCACGGGAATCTGCTCAGTAAGTGAACGGTACTTTTCCTCGCTTTCGCGAAGCACTGCCTCGGCATTTTTCCGGTCGGTTATATCGTGACACATGGCAAAAACAACCGAAAGCCCAAAGTAGTCGCCTCGGTTAAAAACCATATCAATAGGAACAAGATCATTGTTCTTCCTGATCCCCCAAAATTCCATTTTTTGGGTATGACCCTGGTATGCAAGCCTTACCGAACGGGTAACCTCCTCGAGCGATGTTTGTGTATTATCGGTAATTTCATGAATAGTTTTTCCGAGTAGTTCATCCTTGTTGTATCCGAAGAGTATTAGTCCGCTTCTATTGGCATCAAGAATTACGCCGCTTGAGTCAATAATAAGAATGCCTTCGCTGGAGTTGTTGAATAATCCCTTGTAGCTTTCCTCGCTCTCTTTTATGGCCTTTTCGGCCTGTTTTCTTATGGTGATATCGCGGATGAAAACAATATCGATCTTTTCACCCGCCTGATCGACAATGTTTACGTTAAATTCAACATCAATTTCCTCATTCTGGCTCGACACGAGAATGGTTTCGTAAATTGTTGGCTCAGATTTACCCGCAAGGCGGTTTTTATATCGCTGGAGCAGAAATTCTTTTTGGCTTGGATGTATAAACTTAGTTATTGGTTGGTTAAGAAACTCTTCGGGTTTGGTTTTTAAAATCTCAATGATACGGGGATTCCCGTAGATTACTACTCCTTCCTTTACAAATACAATACCATCGTTGGAGTGTTCAACTAGAATCCTATACATCTCCATCGATTCCTTAAGGGCCTCTTCGGCTTGCTTGGCTCGGCTTATGTCGGTTGAAATAACCATTATGCCATACTTCCCGTTAGGAAAAATAACCCTGGTTTCGTGAAGCTGGACAAAGCGCTTACTGCCGTCTTTTCGAATATTATAGACCTCGGTGATTAGGGATTCGCCTCGCAGTATCTTTTTAATATTGGTATCTACCTGCTCCGCTAGTTCCTTGGGTGCAAGGTCGTGAAAGCGCATTTTTAGGAACTCGTCACGAGAATAACCTAAGATTTCGGTAGCAGCAGTGTTTGTGTAAATTATGTTTCCTTCATCGTCGCTGAGGAGAACGCCGTTAGGCGATTGCTCAAAGATTATTCTCCAAGCCTGCTCCTCGGTTATAATCTTTTTAAGCCTTACATGGTTTGTGTCAAAGTTGCTGCTGGCAAAACTTTCAGCCTTTTGTATTTGCCTTTTGAGCAGCTGTAGCTCAATGGCGAGCTCTAGCTCTTTCCCTGAAAAATTAGGCTCAATGTGTAAACTCTCAGGCAGGTTTGCTATTTGGTTGGCAATTTCACTGTAATGTTTTCCGGAAAAGAAAAGAACTACCCCGTCGTAGTTGTCAGTTTTCTCTTTTAGCTTTAGGTATGTGTTTTCATTGTCCAGACCTACTATGGCAACATTAAAGATAGGTAGTTCAATATCAGTAGAAATTCTATCCAGGGTTAGGCACGAGTAACCCTTTTCTTCCAGTATTGTTTCAAATTTATCAACCGGAAGAATCTGATTAATAATAAGTAACGCAACCTTCGATGCCAACTCCTGTTAGTTTTTCATGCGTTTAATATATGGTATTTTTACGTTTATTAACAAATTTACGATTCTTTTTTGGGGTGTTTTTTACCGAAAACTTATAAAGGTTGACAAATGCTGGAGATAGATTGATTAATTACGTTTACCTTCTAAGTGTAGCTGCCAAACGGTTGGGATTAAGTAAAAGATCGAGTGCGTGGTTTACATTGTAGCATACAATTAAAGCCTGCTTCAGGGAAAGCGTTGAAGCACCTTCTGCTTGAATTGTTGCAATACTCAAGGCAGCATGCTTTAGCATTTGCCAATCGTTGTAACCATTGCCAATAGCGGCGTATTTATTTTTCCCAAGCTCATTTATGTAGATTTTTTTCTGCTTGTCCTGCCGCCCCTTTTCAAGTATCTTAACTTTACAGTCAATACCTCTTAGTTCGTGGGTTGCGGTTCCAAAGGTATCGGTGGTAATCACATGAACCATCAGCTGAGTTGATAATTGCTGTAAGCGTTCTCTTACCCCTTCAATCAATTTGCCATCAATGGCAAGAGTGCCGTTAAAGTCGAGCACCAAGTGCTCAATCCGTAGAACTCTTCTACCGGGTATCTCAATGGTTATCATGGTCAATCATTTTTTCCAGCTAGAGTATGGGTTTTCAGATAGATACGAATTGTAATATCTATAATCGTCGGTTACTTCAATGGTTATCCAGTGGGGTACCGTAAATTTTTCGTCCTCCGAGCCAAGCTCAATCTCTGCAAGTACTAGTCCAGTGTTTTCGCCTTCAAACACATCAACCTCCCAGGTTTTGCTATCATGAACAATTAGGTATCTGTTTTTTTCGATAACTGCTTTGCAAAACTTGGTAAGCAATTCATTGGCCTTACCGGTAGGTATTTCAAACTCAATCTCCTCGCGGGATATCCCTTGGACTTTGCCTTTAATGGTCATAAAGGCCTTATTGGCCCAAACTCTTACCCTTATAGTTTGCTCAGGGTTTGTGCTAAGATAACCCTGTACAATTCTTATAGGGTTTGGTTTGTCTAGTTTCTCCCATTTAGGGAGATCAACCAAAAATTTACGCTCAATTTCCATACAGTAAAAATAAAAAAAGCCCGCCAACTTAGCGGGCCTTATATAGTTTTTTGTGGGTTAAAAAAATCTTTTTTTGAAGTAGAATGCAACATTTACAAGTCCAATCATCACAGGAACTTCAACCAGCGGGCCAATTACGGCAGCAAAGGCTTCGCCTGAACTGATGCCAAAAACTGCAATGGCAACGGCTATGGCAAGCTCAAAATTGTTGCTAGCAGCTGTAAAGGAGAGAGTGGTGGTTTGCTCGTACGTGGCACCTGCTTTTCGGCTCATGAAGAAGGATACAAGGAACATTATTACGAAATATGCGAGCAGAGGAATAGCAATAAGTACAACATCCATGGGGATTTTTACAATGTATTCCCCTTTGAGGGAGAACATCACAACAATCGTAAAGAGTAACGCAATTAAAGTTAATGGGCTTATTTTCGGTATAAATTTGGTGTTAAACCAATTATCGCCCTTTAACCTAACCAGGGTAAAACGTGTAATAAAACCAGCAATAAAAGGTATCCCAAGGTAAATAAAAACACTTTCAGCTATTTGGCCAATGGTAATCTGTTCAACAGAGTTGTTAGTGGGTATCCCAAACCAGCCGGGTAGTATGGCTATAAATACATAGGCGTATACCGAGTAGAAAAGAACCTGAAAGATAGAGTTAAAAGCAACCAAGCCAGCCGCATACTCAGTATCGCCTTTGGCCAAATCGTTCCAAACAATAACCATAGCAATGCAACGTGCAAGCCCTATCATTATGATGCCGTACATGTATTGCAGGTTGGTTTCGCTGGGAAACAGCTTGTAAAAAGTTATTGCTAGCGCAAACATGAGTACTGGCCCAATGAGCCAATTCTGAACAAGCGAAAGCGATAGAATTCTGTAATTTCGGAAAACATCGCCAAGCTCCTCGTACTTTACTTTTGCAAGGGGCGGATACATCATTAGTATTAGTCCAATTGCAATGGGAATATTGGTTGTGCTTTCGGGTGAAGGTTTCAATGAATCCCAAAAATCAGCTATTCCCGGGAAAAAATGACCACTTAGTACACCTATGGCCATTGCCAAAAAAATCCACAGGGTTAAGTACCTGTCCAGAAACTTCAGACGCTTTTTCATGAATCAAATTGTTTTAGTAAACTCACTAAACCTATCCTTAATCTGGTCTCTAACTTTTCGGAATACCGCCAAAACCTCTTCAGGTGTTCCTTTTGCTTCGGCCGGATCCTCAAAACCAATGTGAAGCCTATGCTTTACATTTCCCAGGAATGCCGGACAGGTTTCCTTGGCATTATCGCAAACCGTAATCACGTAATCCCATTCCTGGCCAATAAACTGGTCAACCAGTTTGGGTTTGTTCTTGCTAATATCAATGCCCACCTCGGCCATCACCTTTACGGCGTTGGGGTTTACCTGTATGGCCGGTTCTGTTCCGGCCGACTCAACTGTTAGCTGTTTATCGAACGATTTCAGAAATCCTTCAGCCATCTGGCTTCGACAGCTGTTGCCTGTGCATAAAATCAGTATTCTTGTCATTTTGATTTAAAGTTTACTTAAACCTTGGCCTTAGCTGACACATACAGGAGCCATCGAGGCGTTCCTTGTTGTTGATTACCAACGGAAGCCCATCGCGTTCCCACTCAACAATGCCGCCGGCAAGGTTAGCAACTAATGTGAAACCTCTGGCAATAAGTATTTCCATTGCTTCGTGGCTTCGCAACCCTGTTGAGTCGGCAATTACTAGCGGGAAATCAGTGGGAAGTAACCCTAGGTTCTGCTCAAGCTGACTTAAAGGTAAGTAGATAACCTTGGGTACGTCGAAGCGTTTATAGCCTGTGAGGTTCTCTTCCCTAACATCAACAATTATTGCTTTCCCTGTTTTAGCCTCGTAGTAAGCATCGCGTGGGGTTAGGTTGAGAAAACCTCCGCTCATAAAACCATTACCAGAAAAGGGATTGGCTTCCATAGCATTCTGTTTTTTAGCCGCAGCAACTACCGCTTTTTTTCAGGCCATTCATCAGGAATCCAAACCCGTTATGGTCGAGGGTAACCTCGGCAAGGGTTTCAGCTAATGAATCTTCGATGTAGAAATCTACACCATCGATGTTTGTAGCAGTTTCGCCGGGCTGTGGTGCGCTTGCAACATCCATTTGCACCGAAGGGCCACAGCATCCCTGCGTGCTGTATATACGGATTCCCTTTGAGTTTTCATCAATGGTTTCTAAAACCTTTAATAGCTCTTCCTTTGCTTTTACTGATAGTTTCATAGTTAAATTATTTATGGATTAAATCTCACAATTTACTGATGCGCTCCTTACTTTACCGAAAAAGGAGTCAAACTCATCGAGGTATTTATGTATGCTCTCCGAGCAGAGGCAGTAGTTTATCCGTAGTCCATCAATTTCGCCATGTATGAGCCCTAGTTCCTTTAGCTCCTTTAAATGCTGCGAAACGGTAGTGCGGCTAAGCGGCAGGTTCTGCGAAATATCGCCCGATATGCATGTCTTGGTTTCGGCAAGGTACTGGAGTATTGCCAACCGAGCTGGATGCGATATGGCCCTGGCAAACCTTGCCAATTCCTGCAGCTTCTCGTCAAAAACTTCTGACTTATTCATACCATTGTATTTATGTCGTAAACATACGACATATTTTTAGCTTAAACAACAATTCAGGTAAATTGTTTCAAACAAATTTTAAGATATTGTGTACTAGTCAGATAGCATTTATGCTAAAGGGTTGTGATGTTTATTGAAGGTAGCGCATTTGAGTTATTCGCTAAGTTGATTTTGGGGAAGTGGCTTACATCCTGCCATTCCCGATTTGTAATTTTATTCACAAAAAGTTGATTTTCTTTCTGATGGGTTGTATCTTTGAAACCGATCTGGGACAAATTGTTTAACTAAAATTATAAGCTATGGTGATTCGAACAGCTAAGTTTGTGGCTAGCTATCCTAGTGTACAAAAGTGCCCAAAAACCGATTTGCCTGAGTACGCATTTATCGGTCGTTCCAATGTGGGTAAATCGTCGCTCATTAACATGCTCACCTGCACCAAGGCCTTGGCTAAAGTTTCGCAAACACCGGGCAAAACACAGCTCATCAACTATTACCTCATAAACGACTCATGGCACCTGGTCGATTTGCCTGGTTATGGCTATGCTAAGGTATCGAAGGGTGAGCGCGAAAAGTTCTCGGATATAGTGCTTAACTACATACTCAAGCGGGAGAATATGCACCTGCTTTTTGTTCTTATCGATTCCCGCCTTGAACCTCAGGATATCGACATCCAGTTTATTAACTGGCTTGGAGTTAACCAGGTTCCATTTGCCCTTGTTTTCACCAAAACCGATAAAGTTTCCAGCATGGTGCTTGAGCAGAACATTGAGCTGCACAAAAAAGTGCTACATGAATCGTGGGAGGAACTACCTCCAATTTTTACAACATCGTGTGTAACTCGCACAGGACGTGAGGATGTGCTAAATTACATTGACCAGGTTTTTCGGGAAGCAAAAATAACTCATTGCCAGGTGTAGAACATGAGCTATAAAATTTGTAAATTTGCGAGCATTAACGGAAAAAAATCCTAAAATGCACAGCAAACACCAAATAAAGTTCTTCACCGGACGTAGTTCGCGTTACCTTGCCGAAAGAATAGCTCAAAGTTTTGGAATTCCACTCGGAAAATCAACCCTAACTGTTTTCAGCGATGGTGAGTTTCAACCCTCATTCGATGAGTCGGTTAGGGGATGTACAGTTTTTATCATTCAGTCAACCTTTCCACCGGTTGATAATCTTTTCGAGTTGCTGCTGATGATTGATGCCGCTCATAGAGCCTCAGCGTATAAGGTGGTGGCTGTGATGCCCTACTTTGGTTGGGCAAGGCAGGATCGTAAGGATAAACCCCGTGTTGCCATTGGCGCAAAGTTGGTTGCCAATATGCTTGTTGCAGCAGGTGCCGATCGTGTAATGACCATGGACCTACATGCTGACCAGATTCAGGGCTTTTTCGATGTGCCGGTTGATCATCTTTACGCGTCATCAATATTTGTACCCTATATCAAAAGCCTTAATTTGGAAAACATTGCGATTGCTGCTCCCGATATGGGTGGAGCAAAGCGTGCTAACGCATACTCTCGATTCCTAAACTCATCGCTGGCTGTTTGCCACAAGAACCGCGAGAAAGCAAATCAGGTAGGCGAGATGACTGTTATTGGCGATATTGAGGGTAAGCATGTAATTATTCTGGACGATATGGTGGATACCGCCGGTACCCTTACCATGGCTGCCGATTTGATGATGGGTAAAGGGGCAGCATCGGTACGAGCTTTTGCTACGCATCCCGTTCTTTCAGGCTCTGCCTATGAGCGCATTCGCGACTCAAAGCTTACCGAACTGGTTGTAACCGATACCATACCCCTGCGTACCGATAAGGATACTTCCAAAATTAAGGTGCTTTCGGTTGCTGAGTTTTTTGCCGATGTTATCAATAAGGTATACAACTACCAGTCAATCAGCGAAAAGTTTATCATTTAGTTTTAAATATTTTTTACTATCTTTGCAGCCCATTTCCCTCATGATAGGGTACGATGGGGGGCTGGTTATGTGATTGAGGGACAGCCCTGAGTAGTATCTAAGTAATAACAAAAATTATCAAGAGTAAATGAAAACAATTGAACTTTCAGCAGCCCCTAGAACCGAAACCGGTAAAAAAGCTGCTAAGCACAGCCGCAAGTCGGAGCTTGTACCCGCCGTTATTTACGGTGCTGGTGAGAACATTATGATTTCGTTAGGCGAGAAGGAACTCAAGAAGGTGATTTACACACCTATTGTTTACCTTGTAAAGCTTAACGTTGATGGTAAAATGCACGATGCCATTATTAAAGAGGTTCAGTACCACCCTGTTACCGATAAGATTCTACACGTTGACTTCCTTAAGGTTTCGGAGAACAAACCTATAACCATTGGGTTGCCAGTTAACCTGGTTGGACAGGCTGAGGGTGTTAAGGCTGGTGGTAAACTTTTGCAGGTAGTGCGCAAAATTAGGGTAAAAGGTTTAGCTAAGGACCTGCCCGATGCCATCTCCATTGATGTTACCCATCTTGGAATTGGCAAGAGCATTATGGTTGCTGAACTCAGTTTTGATAAGTTTACTGTGGTTGAGCCTAAGAGCATGGTGATTGCTACCATTAAATCGACCCGTGCTGCTCGCGAAGCTCAGCAGGAACAAGCTAAATAAGTAGTTCAGAGTTGAAGTATTTAATTACCGGGTTAGGGAATATTGGAAGTGAGTATTCCAACACCCGACATAATGTAGGATTTATGGTGTTGGACGCTCTTGCTAAGGCGTCCAACATTACTTTTGCCGATGCCCGCTACGGCTTTGTTGCTCAGCACAAGCATAAAGGGCGGACATTTGTACTCCTTAAACCCTCAACCTACATGAACCTTAGCGGTAAAGCGGTAAACTACTGGTTGCAAAAGGAAAATATCCCATTGGAAAACCTCTTGGTGGTAGTTGACGATATTGCCTTACCCCTTGGCACAATTAGGTTAAGGCCTAAAGGTAGCGACGGTGGCCATAACGGGTTGAAGAATATAAACGAAGTGCTGGGCACACAGGATTATGCCCGTCTTCGTTTTGGAATTGGTAATGGATTTAGTCGTGGCCGCCAGGTCGATTACGTTTTGGGTGAGTGGATCGATGAGGAGCTGAAGGTTCTGCCCGAACGGCTAACGTTGGCCGGCGAGGCTGTGCTTGCCTTTGGCACAATTGGTATTGAACGCTCCATGAACCTTTACAATAGCCGATAGAATGCCGACCATGAGGGTTGATAAGTGGTTGTGGTTTGTGAGGGTGTTTAAAACAAGAACCCTTGCTACCGAGTATTGCCGCAAAGGTCGCGTAACCCGTAATGGGATTGAGCTAAAACCCTCGCAGGATATTAATGTAGGGGATACACTAAAGGTTCGAAAACCCCCGGTAACCTATACATTCAGGGTGAAGGACCTACCCAAAAACAGACTTGGCGCTAAGCTGGTTGAATCGTATATGGAAAACTTAACTCCTCCCGAGGAACTACAGAAACTTGACCCATCGTTCATGGCATTCAACATACACCGCGAACGCGGAACGGGCCGCCCCACCAAAAAGGAACGTCGCGAGATTGATGAACTATTCGATTCCGGTTTCGGGGGCTTTGATTGGGATAGCTTTGAGCCTGATGCCGACGATGAATCCAATGAGTAAGGAGCCTTTTGATTCAAGCTATTACTCACTGCTGTATTGTTACATTTCCTTTAAGCCATCAACCCTCTTTTTTGTATACCGATGTGATTTCAGCGATAAATAGTCTATGGAAATCGCTTTTAGGGTAGTGCTTACTGATGATTTCCTTATCGAGAAAGTTCTCGGGTTTGATATCATCGATATAAAGTTTTCGGCATTCAATCACCAGTCGGGCTTCCTGAAAGGCTATGGCCTTAAGCGATTCGGCAATGGTTAATCCCGCTGCCTTTGTTTTATCGATATCGCGACCCGATTTGCTGCCACATAGCTCCAGTGCCGAACGCCATTTCTCTTCAAAAAAGTTGAGGGTGAAGTAATCGTTTTGCTCCACAAACTGTAATGTGTAGCGCTGAGGGCGGATGAATACGAATGCTACCGGTTTATTCCATAGAATTCCAAATCCTCCCCACGAGGCTGTCATGCTGTTATGTTTTTCCTTGCTGCCAGCAAGTATTAGCATCCATTGATTGTCGAGCAGGTCGAAGGTGTTTTCATCTAACTCGAAAGGCGAAATGAACTTGTAATTTTTTGGTTCCATATCAATTTTTGTTTAAGGTCAGTCAATAGGAATTCCCAGGTAGTTTCGAACCAGCAAGCCTATTCCAAAAGTTAGCGCTGAAACTCCTAAGCTAATAACAACCATTTCAAGGAACCTATGCTTAAAGTTGAGGTTTTTAGCTACTGCAATGTAGAAGTTGAAGGCGAAAATGATGGCTATTGCAAGCAGTAGTGTTGTTGCTAGGGCTAGCATGTAGCTTGTGAGCAGTAGAAAAGGGCTAATCAGTATTGCAACGGTAAATATATAAGCCAAACCAGTATAAATAGCCGATTTACCCGCGTGTCGGTCATCATTTTCAGTTTTAACGGAAAGGTACTGCGATGCAGCCATTGAGAGCGAAGCGGCAATACCGGTAATAAGTCCGGCAACTGCAATGAGTCGGGTGTTTTGCATGGCAAGGCTAAAGCCAGCTAAAGCACCAGTTAGTTCCACCAGCGCATCGTTAAGTCCAAGAACCATTGAGCCAGCATAATCAAGCCTCTCTTCCTGAATTAATGCAATTAGCTGGTCTTCATGTTCCTCTTCGGATTTTTTTACGGCTTCGGCTTCGGGCATGTAGGGTATTACTCGTTCGTAAACATCCTGAATTTTTGCCTCCTGTCGCTCCATAAGCCTTAAGGCGAATGTAAGCCCAAGTATTTTCCCGCAAATGGTGAAAAACCATACTACAGTTTTTTGAGGGGCTACATCAACCCCCGATATCTGTTTGAAAATATTGTAGTGTTTGAGTTCCTCACCAGCAATTTTTGCTAAAACAGTTTTATTGTTCTTGTCGTTTGTTGATTTGGCCAGATTCTTATAAACCTGGTAGCCTGTAATTTCCTCTCGCTGGAATAGTTTTGCATGCTTTACAAGTTCTTCTCTAGTCATTGGTTAGTATTTACTTTTTGTTGAAGTATTGTTTTAGCTTTGCCACAGTACTGGCTATGGTTTCGGCATTGGTTTGCTGAACGGTATTTTCCGGAAGCAATACCGAAACAAATGAGAGTCCGGTATGGTTGGTATTGTACCGGGCTACAATTTCGCTGCCGCTCATATGGAACTGGGTTACACCTTTCTGTGCTAGCTCTAAGATATTACTGTGATTAATCCCTCCTCCGGCAATTAGGGCTATTTTGTTACCTCCCTCGGCAATTAATTGCCTTATCAGGTCTAAGCCATCAACGGCCTTGTTTTTTTGCCCTGACGTTAGTAGGAAATTGCATCCACATTCGATAATTTCATCTAGTGCTTTGAAAGGTTCGGGCATTATGTCGAAGGCGCGGTGAAAGGTAAAGGTCATTGGTTTGGCTGCCCAAACCAGTTCTTTAGTTCTTCCCTTATCAAGAGTACCATTCGCCCGGAGTATACCGCTAACAACCCCTTTTACCCCAAGTTTTTTACATACCTCAATATCGCGGAGCATTTGGCGGAATTCCATTTCGGAGTATACAAAGTCGCCTGGGCGGGGACGAATAAGAACGTGAACCGGAATATCTAGCTGGTTAAGGGTTTCGGCAATGCATCCAAACGATGGGGTGGTACCCCCAACGTAAAGGTTCTCACAGAGTTCTATTCGATTTGCTCCGCCTTTTTGAGCGTTAATGGCACTCTCTACAGAGTTGGCGCAAACCTCAAGGGTAAACATCGTTTACTGCTTTAGTGCTGAAAGTAGCTGTTCGCCAAGGTTTATGCTATAACCCGAAGAATGATATACTATCTCTCCGTTGTTGTTCACAACAAGAACAACAGGGTATTCCAGCTGTTTGCCAACTGCCTGCCCTACCTTAGCCTCAAATTGACCATTTATATCGTTCCCGAGGGTAATGGTATTGGGGTAGGGCTTTCCATCGAAAATGGATGTCAAATCGGTTTTTGCCGATTTGCCACTTGCCAGAATAAGGGCAATACTATTTCCTATGCCACTAAACTCGCTACTTAGGCTGCTGATATCGCGAAGCAAATGCTTTGTAGGTTCAGCAAGCGGGTCGATGATGGCGACTATTGCTGGTTTATCCTTGGTAATCTGTTCAATTGTTTGGGGGTTCTGGATAAAAGGTATGGTGATATCGGTGCTAATGGTTCCCAAAACCATTTTCTCGGTTTGGGTTGATGGGATGGTTAGTGTAAATTGTATCTTTTTGCCACTTTCAACCCTGACGTAGTAAACATTGCAGTTAACAGCTCCCGATTTATGCCTGTTACCGGTTACTATCCGGTAAAAACCCTCTGGGAGTTCAAGTGCTGCAGGGAATTTGTTGAATAAAGGACTTTCCTCATAATCAAGGGTTGAGTACTTTCCCTTTTCGAACCGTGCAATGGTGAAGTGTGTGTAGTACTTTAGCTGTTCAACAGCCGAGTTTTTATCGAGGTTGATAATTAGCATTCCGGTTGGTGTTGTGGCCTGTGTCTCTTTTTCATCGGCGATATTTACATCAATCCACTTCCCTTTCATGAAGTACTGAGGTTTTTTTGATGCTGGCTCCAATCGGGCAGCTATTCCAAAACTGCGACATGCTGCTACAAAGAAAATAGCCATGGAATATTCATCGGCGCGGCGAATCCGGTAAACGCTTTCAGGGCTTAACAGCACACGGTAGTAATTGCTTTCCGTGTCAAGTGTTACAAACTCTTTAATCCATTGGGCAATGTTTTGAGGATTGTTGCGGAAAAAACCAATCTCCTCAAAGGTAAATGCATCCTGCAAGAAACTACGCCAGGGCGTAATAAATTCCCGGCCAATCCGGGGCGAAAGAATGTAACTGTCAAACTCTTTAACCATGCGGCTTTCAAGCAGGGCAGGGAAAGAATCGATTCGCGAAAGGTGGTCGAAAAGTACATCAGTGGTAATATCGCGTAAATCCTTTTCCCGAAGAGTTGAAAGCAAGGCCACTCCAACTGAGATGTCTTTAGTGTCCAAGTTCTTTATGTAGTTGTAAATCTCATTCCAGTTGCCGCGGCTTTTTGAAAGCCATTTCCATGTTTCATCAATACTGATACCCTTTTCCATGGCCAAATTGGCTGCTGAAGCCGAGTCAATAAAGGTGCTTATGTAATTACTACGAATTTCATTCCCCTGTTTAACCCTGCGGTTGTGTTCATCGGCTGTACTTTCATCGTATGGTGGAATAGTTTGTTCGTCGGGTGGGGTAAGGGTTAAGGAAAGGTTAGTAAAAGGGATTTCCTTTTTGAGTGTTAGGTAAATATCGTTTTGGTTTCTGTCGGCCTTGGAAAAGGCATAGGTGTTATCCTTTTGTGCCCAAATCATCAAGTCGCCAATCCCTGTGGTTAAAGTACACAAGCCATTTGCATTGGTTTGCAGGGTGGCTATGGGGTAAAACTCGGCGTAGTTGTAAAGCTGGTATTCAACCTTTGCGCCCTCAACCGGGTTCCCGGTGCTATCGGTTACGGTAACGGTGAGTTTACGGGTAGGGGCATAGTTAGGCATAAGGTTAATCTCAGTGTAAAAGTTGGTTTGTTTAAGTTGTTCCTCAGGGCCATTGTATTTGCCAAAAACAAAAGTACGTGTCATCATGGCTCGTTTGGCAGGTCCTGCAAACCATCCACGGTCGAGTTCAGGCTCAGGTTCGCATGCGCCTAAGAAGTGCCATTTACCATCGACCCATACCTCCACCCAGGCGTGATTGTCGTCGGTGTGAGCCCAACGGGGTGAGTAGACCTGACGTGCTGGTATGCCCACTGAGCGATAGGCTGCTACTGCAAATGTCGATTCCTCGCCACAGCGGCCAAAGGCTGAACGAACGGCTGTTAGCGGCCCACATGTGCGCTCATCGGTCGATTGGTAGGTAACCTTCTCGTGGCACCAGTAATTAACCTCAAGCGCAGCCTGGTATGTATCGAGGCCCAGAAGGCGCTCCTTTAGTTCCTCAAAGAAAATCTCGCGGGCGTTATCGGTGTACTCGTTGTTAACCCTGTAAGGTAGGACAAAGTGAAGGAATATATCAGCTGGCACTTTCCTTGCCCACTTAAATTCTTTCCGCGCTTTTAGCGCTAGCTGAACGTTCTTCAGAACATACTCTGGTGAGTGCATTGCTAAATCGCTTAGTGGCATGTATGCGTAAAGAAACTCAAACCCTTCGCGCTCTTTAGTGGTAAGTTCTGAGTTGATTATTTTGTAAATGGATGAATCGTAGGCAGCAATTAGCTTGACCCTTTCCTCGAATTGGGCATGAACCTCTTTGCGTTTATCGCTGCCTTTGATGAGGTGGCGGTTAAGAATGGTATCGCAGGAGCTAAGGATTATAAGCAGCAATGCGCTGATAGTTACAATCTTCTTCATGTTGTAAGCTGTTTGTAATCAAAAAATAAATGTAAGTAATTTTTTCGATTCAAACCTAAAGGTGTTGGGTAAATTGTGATTTTATGGTAAAATAAAAGGAAACTGCCTCAAAAAGATTTTTTATTCAGGCTAAGTATTGAACGCAATGCTAAGATAGGTTCAAAACGGTTGCCCTTTATCTTTTTGAGGCAGCATTGTGTGGTTAATGTGTTGTTTTACTGCGCTTTGAGTGTTTCTCTGATTTTTGCTTCAATCTCGTTTGATAGTTCTGGATTATCGAGCAGGAGCTGGCGAACAGCATCGCGGCCTTGACCCAGTTTGGTTTCGCCATAGCTGAACCATGAGCCGCTTTTCTTGATGATATTCAGTTCAACGCCAAGGTCAATAATTTCACCTGTTTTGGATATTCCCTCACCAAAAATAATATCGAACTCGGCTTTGCGGAATGGGGGCGCAACTTTGTTCTTAACAATTTTAACCCTAACGCGGTTACCGGTCGATTCCTCTCCATCCTTAAGTTGGTTCAGCTTACGGATATCAACACGAACCGAAGCGTAGAACTTGAGGGCATTCCCACCGGTGGTAGTTTCAGGATTGCCAAACATTACGCCAATTTTGTCGCGTAGCTGGTTGATGAAAATACAGCAGGTGTTGGTTTTGCTGATGGTGGCAGTGAGCTTACGCAACGCTTGCGACATCAGTCGGGCTTGAAGGCCCATCTTGCTATCGCCCATATCGCCTTCAATTTCAGCTTTAGGGGTAAGGGCAGCCACCGAGTCGATTACAATGATGTCAATTGAGCCTGAGCGGATAAGGTTATCGGCAATTTCAAGGGCTTGCTCACCGTTATCGGGCTGGGCAAAAAGTAGATTCTCCACATCAACGCCAAGCTTCTCGGCATAGGTGCGGTCAAAAGCATGTTCCGCATCGATGATGGCGGCAAGGCCGCCTTGCTTTTGAGCCTCGGCAATGGCGTGGATGGCAAGAGTGGTCTTACCCGACGATTCGGGGCCGTAGATTTCAACCACTCGCCCACGGGGATAACCACCAACCCCAAGGGCTGCATCGAGCGCTATTGACCCTGATGAGATGACTGGCACTTCCGATACGGCTTTATCGCCAAGCCTCATTATTGAACCCTTACCAAAATCCTTCTCAATTTTATCGATTGTCGATTGAAGGGCTTTTAGCTTTTCCTTGTTAATTTCCTTGCGTTCCTTGTTTTCAGTTGCTTCCATTTACTTATTTATTTCGGATAGTATTTGTTTTACGTGTTCCTTGGTATCAACCTTATTAAAAACATGTGTGATAGTGCCATTTTCATTTATCACATATGTTGTGCGGAGAATACCAAAGTATGCTTTACCGTACATCTTTTTCTCACCCCATGCTCCATACTTTTCGGCAATCGCATGGTCTACATCGGCTATTAAGCGGAAAGGCAGGTTGTATTTATG
This sequence comes from Tenuifilum sp. 4138str, assembly GCF_041102575.1. Classification (NCBI taxonomy): domain Bacteria; kingdom Pseudomonadati; phylum Bacteroidota; class Bacteroidia; order Bacteroidales; family Tenuifilaceae; genus Tenuifilum; species Tenuifilum osseticum. The sequence continues at coordinate 256,425 of NZ_JBGCUE010000003.1, forward strand.
AATAAAATTTTGATGCGATTTCTCGGAATCGGGGCTAACGCCAACCACTTCCATGCCTAAGCTCTGTAAATCATCATAACCATCGCGTAAGCTGCAAGCTTCAGCGGTACAACCGCTGGTGTTGTCCTTGGGGTAAAAGTAAAGGATTAACTTTTTTCCCTTAAAATCCGATAGTTTAATGGTTTTACCATCCTGATCCTTCCCAGTGAAATCAGGAGCCAAATCGCCTGGTTTTAAGATTGTTGTCGCCATAGTAATCTGTTTGTAAAGTTAATTTTTTGTTTGTTAAATGGAAATGCCTTAGGCATTTATTTATTAACAAGCTGCAAGGTGTTTGGTTTTAAAAAATGAAAGTTAGTTAACCTCAACAAAAAAAGTTCATATCCTTTTGTAAACTATGCGATAAATGCTCTTTTTAATCCTGGGCAAATACTTTATCTTTTTCAATGTCATTATAAAGATATTCAGTTACCGGCAAACGGGACAATCCACTCATCGGGGTAAAAAATATTCAGTGCAGGCTTGAATTGATGGTTTTAAATTTGGCTAATTCTATAATAGGACTAAAAATCGGGTACATAAAAGAAGTAACCTAACCCAATGGTGAATAGGTAATTGCCAACAATTGCATGTTCTAATGATACTACTAGTATTGAGCGATGTTTAAAGTAGCTATATGCCCAAACAAAACCAATTATGGTAGCACCAGCAACAGCTATCCAGTTTCTAAATATTATATGAAGTAATCCAAAAAGAATCCCATTTAATGTGATAACAATTTTATCATTTTTGAAAAGGGGTGTGTATCGGTGGAAGAAAAACCCACGGTATATAACTTCCTGCGTAAAGGCTGACCAAATGGGGTAAAAAACCATGATTAGTAGCCAAAGTTCTGTCCTATGTAATGGTAAGTAAAAGATTTGCTCACTAGGAAGGAAGATAAAACTAAGTAAACTTATTGCCAGTAGCGAAATGAGAATACGCAAGCTAAGCGTTCTCCAGCTTCTGTATCCATTAAATCCAAACGATTTTTTACTAAACGATTTGGTGGTTAGTAAATAAAATAGTGCAATTAAAAACACTACTAAAAGCGGAATGCTTTTGGGTAATTTCAGGTTGTTGAAGTAGAAAGCTACAGGTAGCCCAACAAAAAGGGCAGCCAGTTCAATCCACCGAACAATTTTTGGAATCGGTGCCATTACTGGAAATGGTTATTTGGGTAATTCAACAATTGCTGTTGTCCCTTTGTTTGGTTCGGAGATAAATTTAAGGTTGCCTTTTAGCTTGTTGGTTAACTCTTTGCAGGTAAACAGACCTATTCCAGTACCTTTTTCGTTATCGGTTCCTCTGCTTGATTGATAATTCTTAAAAAGATTTTTAAGCTGTTCGGCTGTCATACCAATACCATTATCAACAATTTTGATGGAAAGGGTAGTGGGCTCATTGCTAACCTGGATTTTTATTTCACCTTCCGGGTAAGTGAACTTTATGGCGTTTGAAACCAGATTACGAATGATGACAGCCAGCATATCGGGGTCGGTGTTTACCATAAGTTCAACGGGAACTTCTTCTGTTAGCGTGATTCGTTTTTTTTGCCAAATGGGGCGCAGAACGTTTACCTGCTTTTGTATCAGGGAGTCTATTGGGATTTCCCTGTATTTGGGCTCAATGGCATTGGAGTTTAGCTTTGCCCAGTTTAGAAGATTCTCGGTTAAATCATAAAGGTTGTGGGCAAGGTCGTTTAGCAGCTGAAGGCGAAGCTGAAAATACTCCTTGTTTTCAAAATCGTCCTCAAAGTTCATCAGCATAAGGTCAGTTATTCCCAGAAAGGCGTTGAATGGACTTTTAAGGTCGTGCGACACAATAGAGAAAAGCTTTGAAAGCGATTGGTTCATTTCCTTTAGCTGCTGGTTCTGTTTTTCCAGCTCCTGTTGTTTGATAATAAGCTGATTCTTAAGTTCCCTGTTTTGCTTGAGTACAGCCGATAGGGGCACACTTTCGCCCTCCTGTTGCATTTCTGTGGGCTGCGACCAATGCCCGTGAATAATTTTCCACTCACCCTTTTCTTTACGAAGAATGGCAGTTGTTCTATTGTTTGTGTATTCAAACTCGCCGGTTGGGAGCAGGAACTTCATGTCAACTAAACCCATTACATAGGCCGAATCGGCTGTAATGGGACATACCTTTAAAGTTTTAAACTGATAGGTAAAAGGTTCGGGTGCCTGGGCGAATTCCCGTCGGAATAGTTCAGTTGAGTGCTGATATGTTACGCTGAACTCATCTACTCCAGTTCCAATCATGTTAAAATCAGGAGAAAACGCATTAAGCGTATCTTCGAGCTTGCGTTGAACATAATCTTCAAAATACTTAAGGTACGCCTGCTTAACTTCGTTCTCCATTTTATTCAAATTGAATCTCAAATTTAAATATCAAAAGTTGTATTATGCAAACTCTTTCGGTTCTTTTTTGTAAAGTTTTGATTTTTAGAAAAAAGTTGTAGTTTTGTATGAACATTCAGGACATGATTCCACTTAAAAAAATATTGCTGTCAGTAAAGCATACAGGTTTCGAACAAACAATACTTTCAGTTAACTCTATTGATAACCTGCCAGTTTTGGCAGGTTTTTTTTTGTCATACAGGAAAGGGCTGCAAGCGTTCAGTTTAACGTTGATTTATCGAACTTCAAACTATAAATCTCTTAAATTATTCCAGAATGAATCAACAACAAAAAGCAAAGCTTGTGCTGGAGGACGGCTCAGTTTTTACTGGTTACTCGTTTGGGTATACCGGGAACACATCGGGTGAGGTTGTTTTTAACACGGCAATGAATGGATATCCCGAGAGTTTAACTGATCCATCGTACTTCGGACAAATTCTTGTGGCCACTTTCCCCTTGGTTGGTAACTATGGGGTGCCCGAACCTAATCCTTTAGGAGGAATTGAACAGAATTGGGAATCGAGCATGATTCACATTAAGGGCTTAGTGGTGTGCGAATACAGCCAAAATTATAGTCACTGGAATGCAAACAAAAGCCTAGGGCAATGGCTAAATGAAAACAAGATTCCGGCAATAAGCGGTATTGATACCCGCAAGCTTACCAAACAATTGCGCGAAAAGGGTTGTATGTTGGGAAAAATTATAGTTGATGGCGATACGGATTGGTACGATCCCAATGCCGATAACCCGGTTGCACATGTATCGGTGGCAAAACCAATTACCTATGGGAATGGAAAGAAAACAATTGTTCTGGTTGATTGCGGAGTAAAAAACAACATCCTGCGTTGCCTTTTAAGACGCGATGTACAGGTTATTCGCGTGCCTTTCAACTATAACTTTTTGAGCCAGCAATTCGATGGTGTTCTCATCTCCAATGGTCCGGGCGACCCCAAGGTGAACATTGAAACCATTGAGAATATTCGTCGGCTAATTGAAATGGATAAACCGGTAATGGGAATTTGCCTGGGTAATCAGCTTTTGGCTTTGGCCTCAGGGGCAAATACCTATAAGCTACCCTATGGTCATAGGGGGCATAATCAGCCTGTGAGGCTAAAAGGGACTGACCGCTGCTTTGTTACCTCGCAAAACCATGGTTTTGCAATTGAGCCATCGACCCTTTCCGAAGAATGGGAGGTGATGTTTGAAAACCTGAACGATGGAACCTGCGAGGGTATAAGGCATAAAGCCAAGCCTTTTTTTGCAGTTCAGTTTCATCCGGAGGCTTCGGGAGGACCAAACGATACCGAGTTCCTGTTCGATGAGTTTATTAACCTAATTGACAACAAGTAAAATAGATTTATATGCCACATTTACCCAAATACAGCAAAGTTTTAGTGCTTGGTTCGGGAGCGCTTAAGATTGGCGAGGCCGGCGAATTCGACTACAGCGGTTCACAGGCGCTAAAGGCACTAAAGGAGGAGGGAATAGCAACAGTTCTGGTAAATCCCAACATTGCCACGGTTCAAACCAGTCAGGATGTGGCCGATACCATCTACTTTGAACCAGTAAAACCCGAAACGGTCCGACAAATCATTGAGAAGGAACACCCCGATGGAATATTCCTCTCGTTTGGTGGACAAACCGCACTAAACTGCGGGGTGGAGCTTTACCAGAATGGAACACTCCGGGAGTTCAATGTTGAAGTGCTTGGTACGCCAGTTAGCACTATTATCAACACTGAGGATCGGGAACTCTTTGTTAAAGAGTTAAACCAAATCGGGGTGAGCACTCCACGAAGCATTGCCGTGAATACTGTGACTGAAGCGATTGATGCCGCTCAACAAATTGGATACCCTGTTATTGTTCGTGCTGCCTTTACTCTGGGAGGGCAGGGTAGCGGATTTTGCTCAAATCCGCAAGAGTTAAAGGCTTTGGCAACCAATGCGCTCACTTATGCACCACAAATACTGGTTGAAGAATCGCTAAAGGGCTGGAAAGAGGTTGAGTACGAGGTGGTGCGCGATAGGTTCGATAATTGCATAACAGTTTGCAATATGGAAAACTTCGACCCATTAGGCATTCATACTGGCGAAAGCATAGTAGTTGCGCCTTCGCAAACGCTATCAAACTCCGAGTACCATAATTTACGGGCACTCTCAATAAAAATCGTTCGTCACCTGGGAATAGTAGGGGAGTGTAATGTTCAGTTTGCGCTCGATCCTAGTAGTGAGAATTATAGAGTGATTGAGGTAAACGCTCGCTTATCGCGCTCATCGGCTTTGGCATCCAAAGCTACCGGTTACCCACTAGCATTTGTAGCTGCCAAGTTAGGTTTAGGCTATGGCCTGTTTGAGCTAAAAAACTCCGTTACCCAGAAAACAACGGCATTCTTTGAACCTGCCCTCGACTATGTTGTGGTAAAAATACCCCGATGGGATTTGGCTAAGTTTAAGGGGGCATCGCGCCAAATTGGGTCGGCTATGAAGAGCGTGGGTGAGGTTATGGCCATAGGCCGTTCATTTGAGGAAGCCATTCAAAAAGGCCTTAGGATGATAGGGCAGGGAATGCATGGGCTTGTAGCAAATCAGCATTTTAACCCTTCGGACCTTAAACAGATGCTTGAGAATCCTACTGATCAAAGGATTTTTGCCATTGCCCAGGCATTTGAGCAAGGATGGAGTGCGGAGGATATTAATGCAATCACAAGAATTGATCGTTGGTTTCTCGATAAGCTTCAGGGTATAGTTGAACTTTCCAGGCATCTTGCAGGTTACTCAGCCATTGAGCAAGTGCCATCGGAACTTGTTGTTCAAGCTAAACGGAAAGGCTTTTCCGATTTCCAGTTGGCTCGTATCATTTACAATCCATCCAACAATAAAATTGAGCAGTACCAACAGCAAGTACGGAACTACAGGAAAATCTGTGGGATTGTTCCTTGTGTAAAGCAGATTGACACATTGGCAGCCGAATTCCCATCGGAAACAGCATACCTTTACATGACCTACCATGGTAATGAGGACGATACATCCGTAAAACCTAAGCCCAAAGTTCTTGTTTTGGGTTCAGGTGCATATCGTATTGGTAGTTCTGTTGAATTTGATTGGTGCACCGTTAGTGCAGTAAAGGAGCTCCGGCGCTTGGGATTTGAGGCGATTGTTGTGAACTACAACCCCGAAACCGTAAGTACCGATTACGACGTATGCGATAAGCTTTACTTTGACGAGCTTTCCTTTGAGAGGGTGATGGATATTGTTGAGGTTGAGCGTCCGTTAGGTGTAATAGTATCGGTTGGTGGACAAATACCCAATAATCTGGCAGGAAGGCTGAGTAAAGCAGGGGTGATGGTTCTGGGAACCTCACCCGTTTCAATTGATATGGCCGAAGATCGACAAAAATTCTCGGCTTTGCTCGATAAACTCGGTATCGATCAGCCAGAGTGGCAGGAGTTAACCACCATGGAACAGGTGCAGGAGTTCGTAAATCGTGTTGGTTATCCCGTTTTAATTCGTCCTTCCTACGTCCTTTCGGGTTCGGCAATGAATGTGGTTTCAAACGCCGACGATTTGAACGAGTACTTAACTGTTGCAGCCGAAGTGTCCAAAGCCCACCCGGTTGTAATCTCTGAGTTTATCGAAGGGGCAAAGGAAATTGAATACGATGCTGTGGCTAATAATGGTCGGATATTTGTTGATGCCGTATCGGAACATATTGAGTTTGCTGGCGTTCACTCGGGCGATGCTACCTTGGTATTTCCGCCCCAGCGCCTCTACCTGGAAACCATCCGCCGTATTAGGCGTGTTGCTGCAGCTCTTGCAGCCGAACTAAAAATTACAGGCCCTTTTAACATTCAGTTTTTGGCAAAGAACAACCAAATAAAGGTAATAGAGTGCAACCTCAGGGCAAGTAGAAGTTTTCCGTTTGTTTCAAAGGTGATGAATTTTGATATGATAGCCGTTGCCGTTGATTTTATGATGGGTGTAGCACCTAAAACCAATCCACCATCGATGCTCGATATTGCCCATGTGGGCGTAAAAGCCTCACAGTTCTCATTTGGAAGGATTACCTTTGCCGACCCGGTGCTGGGTGTTGAGATGGCCTCAACCGGTGAGGTTGGCTGCATTGGGCAAAGTGTTAATGTGGCCTTGCTTAAAGCGATGTTGTCGGTAGGGCATAGAATTCCACAGGGTTCAATCTTGGTTTCATCTGGGCCTTTAAGGTCAAAACTCTCCCTTATCGATCCCATTGCCCGTTTGGCCAGGCGCGGTTTTGTAATCTATGCAACAAGGGGAACTGCATCGTTCCTTAACGACCATGGCATATCTGCCATTGCCGTTTCCTGGCCCGATGAGCCAGAAAATGCTCCCAATAGCCTGAATCTTATTCAGAATCGACTGGTTGATTTGGTAATCAATATCCCTAAAAATCTCTCGCGCAGCGAGCTCGATAACGACTATACCATTCGCCGTTCAGCTGTTGATTACAACATCCCGCTAATTACCAATGCTCGACTTGCAGCCGCTTTTATTGAGGCGTTTCTGAATACCGATAATATCCAAATGGAGGTGAAAAGCTATAATGAACTAGTTGGAAGTTAGGATAGGGTCCTACTAAACTTATTTTGGTTAACTTTGTTTACTAAGGTTCATTTAATACCGTGAGATATGGAGTATGAGATGTCAAATATTCTTATAGCATTTGGTTTAACACTTTTTGCTGGTCTTTCAACAGGTATTGGGAGTGCTATTGCTTTTTTTTCAAAGCATACCAATACTAAGTTTCTGTCGCTTGCGCTAGGGTTTTCGGCTGGCGTGATGATTTATGTGTCGTTTATTGAAATTTTTTCCAAGGCACGTGAGTCGCTGGTCGATGCAATTGGCTTACATTTAGGTTCATGGATTACGGTTGCCTCCTTTTTCGGAGGTATGGCGGTTATTGCGCTGATTGATAAGTTTATACCCGAGCAGGAAAACCCCCACGAGGTTATGCTGGTTGAGGATGCAGAAAGTGGCCGAAAGCGTAAAGGGAAGCTGATGCGCATGGGGCTCTTTACAGCCTTAGCCATCGCCATCCATAACTTCCCCGAGGGCTTGGCCACGTTCACCGCAGCTTTATCGAACCCTAACTTGGGGATTGCCATTGCTGTTGCCATTGCAATACATAATATTCCTGAAGGTATTGCTGTTTCAGTACCCATTTTCTATGCTACAGGCGATAAGCGAAAGGCGTTTAGGCTATCGTTCCTCTCGGGTCTTGCTGAGCCTATTGGTGCTATAGTTGGATATTTGCTGCTTATGCCGTTTATTAATGGCGTTACATTTGGAATTCTGTTTGCCGCAGTTGCAGGTATAATGGTGTTTATCTCTGTTGATGAGTTACTTCCTGCTGCCCGCGAGTATGGTGAGCACCACCTTTCCATTTACGGACTTATTGGTGGCATGATAGTCATGTCAATCAGCTTGTTAATGTTTATTTGATAAACTAATAAACTTATCCCTAACAAATTACTATAATAAATTGCTGAGTCTTTGGTTGAGTTAATATTTATCGATTTTGTGAATCAATATATAACTTCAACCTTTTTGTACACTTTATTTACCACCTCTTCGGTTACAGGGGTTTGTCCTTTTTTGTAACCCAAATCGGTTACCCTAAAGTATTTGTAATCGGTAAAACCATGTCTATCCAGTATGCGTTTACCGCAATCGGTGGGGCAACCATCGAGCATAAGTATATTCTTTGATTTGAAGGCCTCGATGGACGGCTCTATACCTGCTCCAATCACTGCTAGGCAGTTCATCTTTCGCACTCCATTATCTCTAAGATTGCGGGCAACCAAATCGGTTACTTGTCCTAAATCGCAAGCGCCTGAACAGGCTAAAACCATGTACTCATCAACGCCACATAGGCACCCATGTCTTTCTTTGTTTTCCATATTAAATTATTTTTTTACAAGTTTTGAAACAATTTTTTTTGTGATAGGCATTACTACTAAAACCGTTGGAAATGCAACGAGGAAAGAGATTCCCCAACCCTTCATCCATATTAATAATTCGAAACCATGGTTCAAAAGAGCCATCACTAGCGTTACAACGCAAGTCATTATGGCAACCATGATGAACATTGAAAGCACGTTGGCCTGTTTTTCGTTTAACTTCATATGTTAGTTTTTTTAAAGTTTATACTCAAAGCTTAACACTATATGATTCTGAAAATTAACACTGCTGTCTTTGGGTTTCCAACCCTGATAGTTTAGTGAAATGTTTACCCCTTTAACAGGATTGTAATGAATTCCAGCAATATAAGTATTCCCAATTCCACTGTAATACCAGCTTTGTGCATCGCCGCTTATGGTGTTGGCCTGTAGCTGGTCGAAACGGCCAAATAGCTCCACATTCTTTGCAACGGAAACGCTACAGTAAACCGATAATCCGTAAAGGTTATGTTTGTTTATGTTTAAATGATTCTTGCGGTAGTTATACTCGGCGCCAATTCTGAACTTATCATCCAATTTATAGCCGGTAAAAATCGAGAATAGCTGTTGCTCCGATGGTTTTAGCGGGTTGTCCGATTTTGTGTAATCGGTGTAAAATCGGGTTTGTAGCCCCTTTATTGGGTTAAAATCAATGCCTCCGGCTATCTTAACATCGCCGTATTCATCCTGGTCGTACCGAAAGCCCTCGCCATTGGTTAGCGCAATATCGAAACCGAGCATCTCGTTAACCGTAAAATACCCGATTATCCCCAAATCGCCACTGGGTATTCCGTAATACTTATCCTGAAAGGTAGGTGCAACATAGCGGTAACCCCAAAACTTCTCCTGCGTAATGTAATGGTTCTGCAAAACGCCGCCAGCCTGTATTCTAACAAAGCTATTGGGTTTCCACTCAATGGATGCGAACTTTAAGGTCATTGTGTAGTAGCTGCCCTCCTTCGATTTATTGGTAACATCAAGGCTATTGCCCGATGTATCTCGCACTTCAATCTGTCCAACCGTGGTTGGGCGACCTGCATCAATAATAATTTTACCCGAGATTTGCTTGCTGAACTGGTACTCGTAGCCAAAGTGTGCACGGCCAAACCAAAATCCGTAGGTCTTTTTTGCATTTTTGGTGGCGTTGTAATCGAAATTGCCAAAAACCTGAATTATTGGTTTACCATTTGGTTTGAATGTGGAATCGGATGTTTGAGCAGTTGCAATGTATTTTGAAAAAAATACAAGTGCTGCAAGGAGTGCTGGTTTCATAGCTAACTTTATTGTTATGGTTGTTTAACTTCAAACTTTTTCCCTTTTAAGTACTTTTCCATGGCAAAGCCAATGAGTATGAATATTGGCAGGGTTATTAGAGTTCTCAGGAGCGAGAATTTGAGCCCCAAAAATCCTATCTCGAAGGTTATCATCGGAATTTTAATGGTGGAGTATGCCCCAAGGTAAATAAATATGTTTCGGATATTACAGCCCTTAATCCAGAGTAGATAGGCAAAGGGAAAGGCTCCGTAAAGTGGGCCAGCCTGAAGCGATGCCAAAAGAATAACCAGGAGCGTTCCCTTCCAACCCGAGTCCTCTCCAATATGTTTTTCTATTTTTTCTCTGGGCACCCAAACATCAAAAAGTCCTATAAGAATGAACATCAATGGAAGGAAGAGTATCATCTCCTTAAAAAACATCCAGAAATTTAAGGCAATTTGTTCCCCTGCTCTATTGTCATACAAATATGAAAATCCTATAAATAATAGGAAGAGAATAGGGAGGAAGTATTTTTTTATATTTTTCATAAAAGAAAAATCATTATAATACCAATTGCTATAGCTGCTACAAAACTTACAACATTCCTAAGGATACTTACCTTCCATCCAAAAAACTTAGCTTCCACCGGAAGGGTTATTAACCCTACCATTGTAAGGGTGGTGATGAATATTGCGACCGTGGAGTATTCAACTCCGTTAACAATAAGAATCTTGCAAAGCGGGAATGCAATAAATCCTGGGATAAGCGATACCGAACCAATGACTGCAGCAATAAAGTAGCCTTTAATGCCTGAATCCTTCCCTATTAGGCTGGCCAGAGTATTGTTTGGAATGATAAAGAACATAATACTAACCAGTGCCAGCATTGTAACCAGAGCTGGCAACAATTTGAGAAACATCTTTAGCCCCCGAGTGACACCTCTAATGGTCTTTTGAGCATCAGCAAGCAACGATACCACTAGAAGCACAGAAACCACTATGGTTAACCCAATCATTATATTGTGTTTGAGGGTTATAAATTGAAATCAAAAAATACAATTCTGATATTACATTTCCCCATGAAGATTCGGGCTATATTTTAAATTGATGGGCTTTAGAACATCAATTGCAACCATACCGGATGCTATCCACATCCGGTGATGGTGCAATACATGCTTTACGTATAAAGTTATCAAAATCTTTCATGGCTAAAAGAAATAGCCATATATAAGGCCCGAAATGGTTGCCATTACCACAACTAAAAGAACGTAAACGGCTGTTTTCTTAGTTCCAATCACGCCTCTGATTACAAGCATGTTGGGTAGCGATAGCGATGGCCCTGCAAGGAGTAGAGCCAGAGCAGGCCCTTTACCCATACCGGAAGCAAGTAGCCCTTGGAGTATGGGAACCTCGGTTAGGGTGGCAAAGTACATAAATGCCCCTACAATGGATGCAAAAAAGTTGGCAAATATTGAGTTGCCACCTACCAGGTAGGCAATCCACTCGTTGGGTATAACCCCTGCTATGGTTTGCCCATCGTGTGTCGATCCAAGTAGGAATCCGGCAGTAACCACCCCTACTGCTAGTAGTGGCATGATTTGCTTTGCAAATCCCCACGAGGCTATTGTCCATTCCTTATTCTCGTCATCATTTTTATCCTTTAGGGTGATAAAGGCTAAAGCAATAATCCCTACCAGCATGGGTACAAGCGGGAGTACTTTGGGATCGGCGATGTACATATTAGCCAGTATTACTGACAACAATGTGGCACCAATAGCTCCGGCTACCCATTGCCATTTTATTTTAAGGATATAGATTAAAGAGTAAGCGAGCAATAGGCCGAAAAACCCGGTAATGTACCACTTGTAGGTGTATAGATAATACCATGCACTCGATGTATCGTCGGCAGCAGGCTTTCCCCAGTTGGCAAAAACAAGTATTAGTACCAGCGTGAAGAAGTGGAATGAAGTTTGCCACATGGGGCGTTTTTCGGGAGGTAGAACTATGTTCATTTGTCCTTCGCGTTTAGCTTGTTCCTCCTTGCGGTAGATTAGTGACATGGCTATGCCAATAATTACACTGAATGCAATAGCCCCAACAGTTCGGGCAATACCCATTTCAATGCCCAAAATGCGGGCTGTGAGAATAATGGCTAGAATGTTGATTGCAGGGCCGGAGTACAGAAAGGCAATGGCTGGCCCTAGACCCGCTCCGCGTTTGTGTATACTGGAGAAAAGGGGTAGGATTGTGCAGCTGCAAACAGCCAGTATGGTACCCGATACTGCTGCAACAGTGTAGGCAAGCCATTTTTTTGCATTAGCTCCAAAGTACCTTAATACTGAGCCCTGGCTCACAAAAACAGAAATAACCCCTGCAATAAAGAACGCGGGTAGCAGGCATAGCACAACGTGTTCACGGGCGTACCAACGCGTTAAATCAAGCGTGGCATCAATGGCTGTTCTGAAGGTTGCATTATCAATCGGCATGAAAAAGGCAAATGCAAAGAAGAAAATTATCCAGAACAGTATTTGTAATTCCTTTTTGTTTTCCATTTCAAGGTTTGTTTAAAATTGCTATAAAAGAAAAATGCTTAGGTAGTAAATTCCAACGCCTATAAAGACAACGGCTACCACACGCCTAAACCATAGCTCAAAGGTTTTTACCTTATTGTATAGGTTCCCAATGCCATGTACTGTAAATGCAATAAAGTATGCAAATATGATAACTGGCAAACCTGTGCCAAGCGCATATATGACCGGTAAGTATAACCCTTTAGCGCTGTATATTGTTATGGGTATTAGCATTCCAAAGTAGAGCACTCCGCTATAGGGGCAAAAGGCTAAAGCAAAAGCCATTCCCATAATTAGTACACTAAGAAAGTTTCCGCTTTTGGCTTTTTCTCCAAAATTTTCAGTAAGTTTTCCTGCCCCGCCCAGCTTAATCTTTATAATATCGAGCATGAACAGACCAATAATAATAAGTGCGGGTCCAATTATACGTTCACCGTACTTATTTAAAAAGCCAGCTATTTTAAATTGGCTCGCCCCAAAAAAGAATAACAACCCAATGGCTGTATAGGTAATGGCTCTGCCTAAGGTGTAAACCAGGCCGCTGTAGAATACCCTGCGTTGGTTCTCAATATCCTTACTGATATATGCTATAGCGGTGATATTGGTTGCCAGGGGGCAAGGACTTATGGCCGTTGCCAACCCTAGCAAAAAAGCGGTTAGTATTGGAATGTTCGAGCTGTAAATGAAATCCTGAATAAAATCCATGGCTAACCATTGATAAGTTTTTTAACTTCGTTGGATAGTTCCTCCCTGAATTTATCGGGGTTGCGACGTGCTGTTCCAAATGCCATATTAGTAAGGTTGATCACCTTATCGCCCTTTACAAGCAGCAGCGATGAACCATATACTCCATACTTTTCGCAAATCTGCTTGTTTCGTCCTTCGTCGGCATTAATAACCTGTAGCTCTACCTTTCCTTCTTCTGCCTCTTTTTTAAGGTTTATTTCAAAGGTTGCTTTGGTTTCATTTTCAATGGCAATACAAGTTGGACAGCGATGTTCGCCATGGAAGTAGTAAACGGTAACAGGGTTTCCACTACCATCAGTGCTAGCAATACTGTTTTTTTCGCCAGAATTTCCCATGCAGCTTGCAATGGTTAAACTTGCCACTGCAAGCAAAAAGTATTTTAGCGCTTTCATATTTACTGCTGGCTTTTGGTTATAATTTCCTTTAGTTCCTTTGCATCGGGAACTCGGCCCGATAGAACAACTTTCTCGTTAATAACAAGCGCTGGGGTACGCATAACTCCGTAGTTCATTATATCCACAATGTCCTCAACCTTTGTGATGGTTGCCTGAACTCCAAGTTCATTAATTGCATTCTGGGTAGCCTGTTCAAGTGCCTTGCACTTGGGGCATCCTGTTCCCAAAACCTTTATTTCCATTGTTTGAAGTTTTAATGGTTTAACATTATTATTCTGATTTTCCAGCATTTGTGCTACATGAATTTGTATTTACCGTTTTCCAGATATTACTATTAAAAAAACGGTCGAATATTTCACGGGCTTCATTCCATGCCTCGGGGCGGATACAGTACTTGATTTTGGGCGGATTGAACTCCCCTTGTATCAGGCCTGCCTCGCGCAGCTCAGTTAAGTGCTGCGATAGCGTACTGCGGGCTATTGGTAGGTCGTTTACTATATCGCCGCTGTAACAGCAGCTTTGCTGCGAAAGTATTTGAAGTATCTGCACCCGTACTGGATGGCTAAGCGCTTTGGCGTAACGCGCCAGTTTTACTTGTTCCTCGGTATAGTTACTTTTCATCTTTCTCCAAAAAAAATTCTTGGCAAGTATACAAATATTTTGTATTTCGTAAAAATACGAAATGATTTTTTTTAAACTTTTTATGGGTCTTGTTTGTAAATTAATCCCTTTTGGTGAAACTACCCGTTGGCTTTCATGATAGGATGCCAGAAAACTTTGGTCATTTTAGGGAAAAGTTACAGTTTGTTAACTAGGAAAATTCAGTTAAGGTTACTAAATATGTAATAGATAAAGGGATGTTTGTTGAGAAGATTGATAAGTGACAAGATTAGCACTTGCAATATCGTGCACAACACTAGCAGCTAGTCATTATAAAATTCTTATTAAAGAATAGATCTTGCTTGGTTATGGGCGAGCAAATGGGGTAAGGCAAAGGTTTTAGGGGTTAGTAGCTTATCTTTCGTGTGATTTTGTACTCTAGCTTTTTGTCCCTAACCTTATTATTTTTGGTTACCCTGCACTGGTAGGTGAGTTTTTCAGTCCAATTCCCGTAGCTGTCGTATGTATACTGGTAAAAGTAACCCTGCTCCATTTTACTGTTGGGGAGTGCTTCCAGCACAATATCGCCGTGTGAGTTAAACTCGCGCTTTATGGCTGAAGGTGGCTCAGGCAGTTTAGGGTCGAGTGGGTAGGTGGTTGCACCTATAAACTGTTCGTTGGATTTGTAGCTAAGTACCCTTACTGTATTGTTTTGGGGGAGATAAACAACCCGCTCCTTTCCGGTTAGCACGTTTTTTTCGTTAAAAACCAGAACCTCGGTAATTTTAAGATCTTTGTCGGGGATTACTTGTGCCCGTTGTTTAAGTTGATTCTCAAAAAACAATGTTATCTCTTCAAGTACTCCAGAGGTGTCGTTGTAGGTTAGCAGGATTTGCTCATTAATCCATCCCTTAAAATTCATGAACTGCCTGTTTACCTTTTTGGTGAGTTCGCCTTTTGCATTATACTCCCATTGGCTTTCACCCATAATTCCACCTGCTTTGTTGTACCGTTTTTCGCTAACAATTTTTCCGTTTGAGTTGTACTGTTTTACTATTTTAAAGTAACTCGGAGTTCCGCTTTTGGGAATAAGCAACTCATGTACTTCCTCAACCTTGCTGAACGATGGGCCTTTCGATTCGGGTGCAAGGGAACTAAAGTATACGTCAATCACTGGCTGCGAAGCCAATGTGAGCGGAAAAAGCAAAAATGTGATTACTATAAGTTTTAGTTGCATTGCACCTTATGGTTTACTGCAAATATAGCAATTCCCTTATTTCCACTTTAAGATATTTTGGGGTTCCTGTAAGTAATCTCATTTATAAAATGAAAGAGCGCTACCTGTGTAGCGCTCTTTTCGGGACGGATACCGAATTATCCTACTCGTAGTCCTTTAAAACATTCATCAGTTTTTGCCTGGAGAAGAAGATTCGGCTTTTAACGGTACCGATTTTAAGGTTTAGCTTTTCGGCTATCTCCTTGTACTTGTAGCCCGATGTGTGCATCTGGAAGGGGATGCGGAACTCATCGTCGAGCTCATTAATCTTTTTACTAATCTCGCTGTGCGAGTACATGGCATCGGGGCCAAAGCTGTCGGGTTTGCTGTTTATTAGGAACTGGTTGGTGCTGCCATCAAAGGTGGTGCTCTGCTTTACCGATTTACGGTAGTTGTTAATGAAGGTGTTCTTCATAATAGTAAATGTCCACGCCTTGATATTTGTGTTATCCTCAAACTTATCCTTGTAGGTTAAAGCTTTAAGGTAAGTTTCCTGTAACAAATCGCGAGCATCCTCGCGGTTTGCTGTGAGACTGTATGCAAATCGCTCCAGATTTGGCTCCAGCTCTATGAGTGCTTGGTTGAATTCTTGCTGTGACATATGATTTGGTTTTAATTTAGACTAGTTAAAAATAATTTGTTGAAACAAATTTAGAATAAATCTAAACAATGTGCAAGATGATATTTATCAATTGATACAAAACTTATTATGGGTTCTAAATAAGTTTATGGCAACTTGATTGTTTTGGTTGGCGTTGAATGAATTTGTCTAAATAGCATGCCAAAAAAAAATCCCGCCAGGGGCGGGATTTATAACGTTAATTAGCTTATTTGGGGTGGTTACTTAATTATTGTTGGGTCGAGTCGGGCAATTATCTTCATCAGGTCCTGAGCCGATGAAACGTAGGTAAGGTACGATGGACCGCTTTTCTCCGTAAAAGCATGTCCGGTTGCAATAATCTCCACATCGGGTAAGGCCTTCTTCATGGGCTCAAAGGCCTCGTCCATATCGGCACTAACAAACGATGAAAGCGATGTAAACACCATTTTGCAGCCTAAGTCCTTGGAGCACCTGATAACATCGTCGATTGGTGTCGATTGGCCAAGGTAAATGGTCTTATAGCCTGCATTCTTTGCTATATAGGCAAAATATAGTAGTCCAATCTCATGGAATTCGCCTTCGGGTAGGAAGAAAATGATTGGTGTTGTTTTCCCAATTTCGGGTTGTTTGCAGGTGCGGTAAAGGTGGCTAAGTAAATTCCGAATTACGTTACTGGCAAAGTGTTCGTGTGTTGTAGTTATTGCTCCGGTTTGCCATAGGTCGCCAAGCCTTTGGAGATATGGCAGAACCAGATTCTCAAATGTGTACTCAATTCCATGCTTCTCGGACCATTCGCTGATGTGTTTTAGCAATTCGGTTTCATTGTACTGTATGGTGGCTGTAATCATGGGTTCAAGGTTGATATTGCCCATGCGGTGGTCCGATACAAACTTGGAGGCTAGGTCCGAAAGCTCTTCAAGCGACATGCTTGCCAGCTTGCTAATCCTAAAGCCGCGCTTAAGCAGTAACGATAGGTTAATGATAAACCTTAAATCGTTATCGTCGTAGCGGCGGATATTGGTGTCGGTTCGTTGGGGTGAAAAAATATTGTAGCGCTTTTCCCACATCCTTATGGTAGATGCTCTTATTCCTGAGAGCAACTCCATTTGCCTAATAGTGTATTGAGCCATTTTGCTAACTGCTAAAAGTGTTTATCAGTTTAACGCTAAAACGGTTAAAAGGTTTAACAAAATTATCAGATTTTTTTTCTAACAATCATCATTCCATCACGAATTGGCAGCAATACATTTTCAAGGGTGGTGTTTTCCTGAACCATTTTGTTGAACTGTCGGATTGCTTTTGTTTGCTCGTCGGTGCATGTTGGGTCAGCTACCTTGCCATTCCATAAAACATTATCGGCTATCAGAAATCCACCAGCGTTTAATTTTTCTGTACATAAGTTCAAGTACTGTGGATACTCCTTTTTCTCACCATCAATGTATATCAAATCGTATGTGTGGGGAAGGCCGGGGATTACTGTAAGGGCGTTGCCAATGATAAGGTTAACCTTGCTGGAGACCCCTGCTTTAGCAGTATAATGTTCAATGGTTTCCTGCAGCTCATCGTTTACCTCAATGGTGTCGATGTATTTGCCTGCTGGAAGCGCATTTGCCATGCAAATGGTTGAGTAACCTGTAAATGTACCAATCTCAAGTATACGATTTGGGCGTACCATCTGGCAAATCATCTCAATGAATTTACCCTGAACGGGGCCGCTTATCATGCGTGGGTTATAGGTGGTAAGGTATGTATGGCGGGTTAGCTCGTGGAGCACCTCATCCACCGGGGTGGTGTGGCTTTCGAGGTATTTGTCAATCTCATGGTTTGTGGTATACATGGCTACTTGTATATTAGCATCGACAGCTTATTGGGGCTAAGTATTTCATTGGCAATCTCCATAACCTCCAACGATGTTATCTCCTCAATTCTTTTGAATACGTTCTGAATGTTATCGGGGCGTTCGTAAACCAAAATACTTTTGGCCGTGGAAATCATGAGGTTTTCCCCGCTTTCGGCACCAATGGCCAGTTGGCCGATAAGCTGTTTTTTAGCTTTGGAGAGCTGCAGTATACCCATCCGTTTATTTCGTAGGCCGTCCAGTTCCTGAAGAATAAGGTCAATTGCCTTATCGGTATCAGCCTTATCGGTGCCAAAGTAAATGGTAAATATACCGGTATCGCTGTATGGAGTGTACGACGATTCCACATTGTAGGCCAAGCCATGCCGCTCACGGAGCGCCAGGTTGAGCCTTGAGTTCATTCCCGGGCCTCCAAGGATGTTGTTTACCAGGTGCATGGCAATACGGTTTGGGTTATGCAGGTCGTACGCAGTAGTGCCAACAATGCAGTGCGATTGGTAGGTTGATTTCTTAACGGTTTTTCTTTGTGGTAAGTATTCGGTAATAGGAAGCCTTTTGTAGTTACGGGTGTTTGGGTGTATGCCACCAAAATACTTTTCGGCAAGCTTTACTATCCGATTAAATGGGATGTTTCCAATTGAGCAGAAAACCATCTCATCGGTGTTATAGGTGCGTCCCATAAAATCGACAATGTGTTTTCTGGTAAACTTCCCAAGCTGCTTTTTTGTACCTAGAATATTTCGCCCAAAGGGGTGGTTAGGGAAAATTAACTCCTCAAAATCATCAAAAATTAATTCGGAAGGCGAATCGTGGTATGAGTTTATCTCATCAACAATTACTTCCTTTTCCCGCTTGAGTTCTTTCTCAGGGAAAGTGCTATGGAACATGATGTCGGCCAGTAACTCAACTGCGCGGGCGAAATCTTGCTTGAGGAACGTGGCATGAATAACTGTTTCCTCCTTGGATGTGTAAGCATTCAGGTCGCCACCCACATCCTCCATGCGGCTCATGATGTGAAATGCCTTGCGTTTTTTTGTTCCCTTAAAAATTACATGCTCAATAAAATGGGCTAGGCCATGCTCATGATCAAACTCGTCGCGTGTGCCGGTATTCACCATTATGCAGCAGTATGCCACTGGCGAATCGGTTCGTTTGTGGGCAAGTCGTATCCCGTTTTGTAGTGTATAGAGTTCAAATTCCATTCCCGCAAAATAATCTGCAAACCTATTACATTTATATGGTTTTACAAAAACCCTTAAGATTGAGTTTAATCGTTCACTTTTCCACAATTCTTCAAACTTACCCTAACTCCTTCTAACTCCATCGAGTTCTGTTTATTTCGAAAATTCCTAATCATCCCGAGTTATTCCCCCTCTTTGGCGCGCGTCTGCGGACGCGTGTAAGCGAGGGAGTTGGGCGGAGCCCAAGCCAAACGCAGCACTTCAGCCAGACAAAAAAAAAGTTTTTTGTTCGTGCCTGAACAAGGGAAATTTTACTAAATTTACAGAAGGCTACCGGGCGGAGCGATGTATGCCGCACGCGTTTAAAAACGAGCGGGAGCGAGGGTAATAAAGCGTAAGAAGTAATTGTCACGGACTACAAGTCCGCGCCAGCAATGGCGGGTGAAATGTTAATGTTACCCCACGGATTGGCTTTGCCGAACTCCCTCGGTCGGTTGCAAATCCGCGCGAGCGGGGAGGTTAAGGGAAGCAGAAATAAAGACAAGAAACAAGAATATTGATAAAGTGGTAAAACAAATCATAATAACCAAAACATTTTAGCCATGAAAAACAAGGTATTTATTTTATTTTTATTTATTATTCAATTCTCATATTGTCAGTCAAATGGAGAATATGATGAAAAAATAGTTGATAATCATTCTCGGTGTGGTATTTTAGAAGCACCATTTATGATAAATGAGCTTATTGAGATTTATAAAAAGGATAGTCTTATTATTAAAAGAATATTTAATAGAGAGGCACACAATAGGACGGAATATACCTTGTATTGTTACAATGTAGTTGCGGATTTTTTCTATAAAAGGCTATTAGAGTATAGAAAAAGTAAGAATAAGGCGATTATTGACAAAATGATTTCTGACTTAAATTATAATAAAAATATTGTTAAGCCAAAGATTGATTGGGCACATGTTTTTGAAACTTGTCTAACTTGTGCATTTGGAGAGTATCCAGATGATAGATTCTTCTATTTTCAGTTTTCTATTATGTTTATGGGAGAACAGGAGATAAAAGAAATGATAAGTGATGAAAACGGAGAACAGTGGAGATATGCATTAATGGCAATTAAAGGAGGAGATTCATTTACTTTAACCAAAGAAGAAAATTATGCAAGATATGTATTAGATAGGCGTACAGCACGATATATAATAGAAAGGTGGAAAGATAGTAAGCTTAAAGAGGTGCAGGATCTTATAGCTGTTTATAAGAGAGTAATGTAGCTTTGTCTTTTTTTAGTAAGGGTAAAAAACGGATTATTTCGTTAATATTTTCCACTTTTGTAAACTTTTGTTTCAACCCCCGCTCGCGCGGATTTACCTTCGGTGAGCTCCCTTCGGTCGGTTGTAAATCCGCGCGAGCGGGGGGTTGAAAGATTTGAATATCTTCCAGAAGAATATATAATGCCAGCAGATAATACAAAAGTTGTAATACCCGGAACAAATGGCTATTAGTGAAAAAGAACATAAAAGAAACACAAAGCAATTTCTTATTTATTCATTGGCATTTATTTGCATAATTGCAATAGGTATCTATGTTAAGCAAAAAGGAAAGAGCGAAGATGAACAAATTAATAAATATGGATCTTCAACCATAGGTTGGATTTATTACACCCAAAATTCAACAAGGGGATTATGGGTAAAATATAACTTTAAAGTAGAAAATAAGACTTTTAAAGGAGTGCTGAGAACTTATAAAAAAGGCATTAAGGTTGGTCAGAAATATGAAGTAGAATACTGTCTAGTCCTGAAATAAGTCTACAGGTTAGAAATAGATTTAAGCGACACACATAAAAACATGATCAGGGGTTTTAAAGCCCAAAGATACATGTAATCTTTTAGAGTTGTAAATGCTCACGGCCTGATCGACGGCTTTTCTGGCCAGGTGGGTAGAGGGGAAGGGCTGGTTGAGGAAGAACACCAGCTCGCGCGGATTTACCTTCGGTGAGCTCCCTTCGGTCGGTTGTAATCCGTGCGGTTGTAGTTCGGTAAAGCCAATCCGTGCGGTTATTTCAATAAAGCATAGTTGAAATAAACAATAAAGAGTAAGAAGTATTTGTCACGGACTACAAGTCCGCGCCAGCAATGAGTGGCATATGCCGCACTCGTCCGCAGACGCGAGTGAGCAAGGGGAGCAGTGCGTTGAAATAGCTATGACCATCGCCCATTAATTTTTGCTCCACACCAGCCGCATTTCCCATTGTTAAGGTTAACAAGTGCTACATTGTATCCCTTGCGTTCCACAACCACCTTACCGCATGATGGGCAAATGGTATCGCCCGATCCGGGCAGAACTGTATTGCCTATGTAAACATACTTTAACCCACACGATTGGGCAATCTCTCTTGCCTTAATCAGCGTTGATGTTGGTGTTTGTGGGAGTTGGGTAAGCTTGTATAACGGGAAGAACCGGCTAAAATGCAACGGCATTTCGGAGAATCCATTACTTGCCAGCCACTGGCACATCTTACGTATCATGGCATAATCATCGGTCCATGTGGGTATAACCAGGTTGGTTATTTCAACCCAAACGTTCATCTCGAGCAGTATGCGTAAGGTGTTAAGAATAGGCTCCAGGGTTCCTGCATTTAGCTTTAGGTAGATTTCATTACTAAACGATTTCAGATCGATGTTGGCAGCATCAATCCCTTTTGCGAGTTCGCGTAGCGGTTCCTCGTTTATGTAACCGTTCGATACTAGTACATTGCCTATGCCCTTTTTCTGAGCAATTCCGGCGGTTTCATACATGTATTCGTAAAAAGTAATTGGCTCTGAGTAGGTGTATGCTATGCTTTTGCATCCATTGCGTTTGGCCTGCTCAACCACCTGTTCGGGGAATAGCTCTGCATTTCGGGTGTCCTTGGGGCTACTTTGCGAGATCTCCCAGTTCTGACAGTTCAGGCAACCAAAGTTACAACCAGCCGTTGCAATGGAAAACGATTTGCTTCCCGGGTAGTAATGGTAAAGTGGTTTCTTCTCAATGGGATCGATATGTACGGCGCACGGATTACCGTAGGCAATGGTGTATAGCTTTCCGTTGTAGTTAACCCGGTTGCGGCACTGGCTGGTTTCTCCGGGACGAATATTGCACTCATTGGGGCAAAGGTTGCAACGCATACCGCGCGGAGTGGGTGTGTAAAACATTGCCTCGCGGCTCCACTTCCAGGGTTTATCGTCCAACCCAAATGCCGATAGGCTTAAGTATCGCAGGGCCATTAAACTACCGGTTGCTAATAGGCTCCTTTTTAGGAATTCGCGGCGCGATATCTTTTCCATGGTATAAGTTTTTTAAACTTTAAGAAACAGGTAAATGCCAATGAAAACCAATAATACCGAAATGCTTGAGAGAAATCCAATTGATGGTATTAGCAAAAGTGTAACAATTACAATGCCAGCAGCCGATCCCATAAGGTCGGCAGCATAGGTTTTGGCAGGTTGGTTGGGGTTAGAGTTTGAATTCTCGGTAATACTAATATACAGGTAGCCAACACTAAACGAAGCAATGAGTATCCCTGCACTTACAATGGCTATTAATAGCCAAATCTCCACATGCATCATAGTTATAAAAAGGGCAAAAAGAATAATAAATGAACCGATTAGTGATATTTTTATGTGTTTAGGTTTTATACTGATTACCTTCCCGTATGCCATTGAGCCTAGCGCTAGTCCTCCCATGAAAAGGGCAATCATTGCGCCAAGCGTGCCGTAAAGTAAGCCTGCTGCAATTTGTAGAGTTAATAGGTAAAGGGTTTGGATAGCCGATCCGGCAAATCCTACAGCATACATCGCGCGCAGGTGGTAGTTAGTAACAAAGAAAGGGATAAGCAAAAGGACGGCTCCAACGACCAAAAGTAGCCAAATCTTATCGCCAAACATCGATAGGTACCCTAGCGTGTTCTGTAATACCGGCCAAGGATGATTATCTGTGTTTATTTTCTGGGTTGATTGGGTTTGCTCATGAAAGAAATGGTTACGCTGAGCAATGTGCTCATCGTTGATGTAATCGGGGCGTACGTATAGGTTGGCTTCGCCAATATTTTGCTCGCTTAGTAGTTGGGCCATATCAATACGTATAGTGCTATCCGATGCAAGCAGGTAATCGCGCTCGCCACTTATTACCTCTACTTTGCGGAAAACGCTTTTAAACGTGGCTGTTATCGACGTGTAGGCCTTTTGCCTTGGTGCCGATGGGTAGTTCCCAATACCTGAAAGGCTAATACTTAAAACCCCATCTGCTGTCAAGTGCTTCTTTAAAAGTTCAAGGAATTCAATGGTAAAGAAACGGTTTTGTTCAAGCGATGTTGGCTCGGGCGTTGTGATAATTGCAATGTCGTACTTTTCCGATGATTTTCTCAGAAAACCACGAATGTCACTATTAATAATTTTAGTATTGTCCGGGAAATCAACCTTACAATAGTTTCGACTCATCCTTAAAAGATGGGGATTAGGTTCTACATAATCTACTTTTTTTACTTGCTTATACTTTTTCAGCTCATCAATCAGACCCGCATAACCTCCCGATACCAGTAAAACCTTGCTGGGCATGTAGCGTTGCGCCATGGTGTAATGCACTACTTCCTCGCAGTAAATGGTATTTTGCGTGCCAAAAAGCATTGTTCCATTTTCGAAAAAATTGAACTGATCCTCCGAACCGTTCACGGTTATACTTCCATAGGGCGAATCGGTTACCGATAGTACCTTCTGCCCCGGAAAAAGCATCGACTCCGCTTTAATATCAAAATTTAATGTTTTTACTGATATGCCTATTGTTAAAAGCGCCAGTGGAATAGCAAGTTTGGCAATATTTTTAAGGGGGTAGGCTATGATTAAACTTGCTAAAAATCCAACAGCAATTGCTGCAAGGTATGTATTAAAAATCCAGATAATTACAAGCGATAGCAAAAGTCCCCCTGCCAAACTTCCTAATGCTTCGTATGCATAAATGGATGGGTATTCCGATTTTATTTGTTTGGTGAGCAAGGCGTAAACCATGCCCGATGGGAAAGCGGTGGGAGTCATCATTACGACAATCATCACTATAACATGGTAAGGTGGAATAAGCACACCCGACGGGAAAAAGGTTTGCCTGATTTCGCCCGATAAGAAAATAAAAATTATGGCTGAAAGAAACATAAACCCTAGTGCCATTCGGGTTAACTTTTGGGGGTTTATCCCGTTAGCCGTTCGGCTTCCGGCAATGGCACCCGCAGCCGACAGTAGCATCCATATACCTATTATCCATGTTATTAGGAACTCGTTCCCCTGGAATACCTTAGTGAACTGCCTAATCAGCAGTACCTGAAGCGATACCGAGAGTAGTCCAAGCGCAAAAGCTGATTTAACAAGTTGCTGCTGTGTATTAACCGTTACCGTTTTGGTTTGCCTACCCCTAAACAAAAGGTATTTGCTGAAGTACCCCCTGTGCCAAAGGGTATGAATGAATGCCACCACGCTCATGGCAATCCCAAGCTGAACGTGCCACTGTAGTATGACCTTAACATAACTCCACCCCAGCTTATAGTTTATATTGATTGTTAGTAGAATTCCAAGAATGGCACAGCCAAGGAATACAAACAGCAGAGCAAAGTTCCAGAACTTCCGATGGGTTGAAAAAGATATAATGCCTGCTTGCACCATTAGGCTGCCAAGTAGATAATATATGGTGATGGCTAACGAAATGGGAATCAGGAGGTAGGGTGAACTCATGAGTGGCAATCTACTTTAAGCCCAGTTCCTTCTCATCGAAAACAATGGCCTCGTAAGTAAATATTTCGGCATCGCGCCAGCCATCCCACCCAATACCAGCCTTGTCGCGTGCGCAGTGGCCAAGGAATTCTTCAAGCGACCATCGGGTTTCCTTTGCCACCTGTGGCAAAAACGTTCCGGAACGACCTCCTTTTTTGATATATATTCCGTGCTTACCCAGTTCAATCTCCTTAATGTTGCTTATTCGTTTCATTGGAGTAAGAACCGAAATCTCAATATCAATATCGTTCAACTCATCGGCTGTTACCGATTCAAAACGGTAATCCTCAGTTGCCGCCGATATGGCCATGGCCATTACTACACGGTAGAGTGGGGTTGTGGTGGAAAAATTTCCAATGCATCCACGTAACTTACCGTGGTTGTGCAGGGTTACAAAAGCACCGGCATTGGTTTTTAGAGTTGATGATAGTTTGGACTCATCGGGTGGTGTGGGGGTTTTCCCGGAAAGGTATTCGGTGATGGTTTTCCGTGCAAGTTTGAGTAGCTCGCGTTTATCGTTGTTGGTTAGGTTGAAGTCTGCAGTTTTGGCTTGCTGTTGAATGGCAGCAATAGCCCAGTAGCCTACAACCCTATCCTTGCCGCCGTAAGGCGAATCGCCGGAGTTCCTATACATAATTGTTTTGTAGGTAATACCCGGTTTCCCCTCAGTGATTTTCAAAAGCATAAGCCCCGATGTCCATCCACACATGGCTGTTGCCAGGTCGTCGATACCAGCATTCTCGTTTCGGATTTTGGCTTTCATGAACTCTACAGGCGAGTTAGAGACAATGGCATGGGCCATATCGTCGTCGGTGCGGCGGGCATCCTCGTAAGAGGGGTAGTGTGAGAAGTCGGAACTGATTATGAAAAGATTATCGGGGTTAAGGTATGGTTCTAATGCTTCGGCCAAAAGGGTAACAGTGGCTTGCGATTCGCCACCAATAATTATGGGGATAATGGAAAAATCGTTTTTTAGCCAGTATTGCAGAAATGGCAATTGAACCTCAAGGCTATGCTCCTTGACATGTGGTTTTACATCAACCGTAAATACCTTATGGTTTTGAACGAGTTCGTTTGCCAAAGGGTCAATAGGGACCCTGCCTAGTGGCGTAATAAATGCACCTTTGGTGTAAACGGCTGCTCCTGTAAAAAACATGGTGTGGCTCGATCCTATCAGGAAGATATGCTTGAACTTTTTATCCCTGTCAATTTGCCTATACCCGCTTGCAGCCACTTGACCGGAAAAAACGTAACCGGCATGAGGTACAATTAGGGCTAGGGGCTGAGCATCCATAACCTTTTGTGCACTATCGAAGTAAGATTTCACCTCCTTTTCCAGCTGAGCCTTTGTGCCGGGATAAAATTGTCCTGCTACAGCTGGTTGCCTATCGAAATCGTTAGGTTTATTCATATTCTGTCCGTTACACGATGTTTCGGTTACTATTAAAACTGTTAGCGTAAAAGCACATAGCTTTTTACTTCGGTTAAGCAGATTATACATTATGCTAACGGTTTGGTATTTCCCCAAATTTACCTTTAGGATAGGGAAAAGTCAAGGGGAAACGACAGAAATATTTAAGCAGGAATGGAATAGCGTTTTCAGCTGAAGCGGTTCCTCTAGGAGTGTGTTCAGAAGTTTTGAAGAGGAAGTAATGACCGGCAGAAAATTTGAAAATAATTTACATGCAAGTTAAAATCTATCAAATTAAAAAACCCGGCTTTTGGCCGGGTTTGGGTGGAAGATGGGACTTGAACCCACGACCCCCAGATCCACAATCTGGTGCTCTAACCAGCTGAGCTACATCCACCATGTCAATTGCGGCTGCAAAGGTATAAACATTTTTTCTAAATGCAAAAATGTTCAAAAGTAATTTGATAAAACGCTGTTTTGACATCAATTTTAATACCTTCGCATTAGTAAGTTATATTTATGTTTGGCCTTGTATCAAATTCTACACGCGCATTGCAAGCTTTTCAGGTAATGCGTTTTGTAGCCATGCTCACCATTGGGATAGCCATGGCAAGGCTTGGCTTTGGCAAAACTGCAATAGGAAACTATGAGGCGGTACTCTTTATTAGCGGGCTACTTACTACATTTTGGGTTACAGGGCTAATTCAAGCATTGCTTCCGCTTTATACCCGTAGTGACGACATTTCAAAAGATGATCGTTTGTTTAATGCCTTTATGGTCATTTTTGGGCTTACTGTTTTGGCTTGCCTGTTTGCTATTGTTTTTAACGCAACAATTACTGGTTTTGCAGCCATTAATCATAGCCTTTTCCCCTTGATGCTACTTTACATGCTTCTGAGCACCCCTTCAACAATGGCCGAATACATTTACTTTCTGCACGGAAATTATAAGGCTATGCTATCGTATGGCGTCATTACCTATGGCATTCAGATAATCCTTGTGGTTTTGCCTGTATTGTTTGGTTTAGATGTGGCATTTGCTGTATTGGGTTTGATAGTGGTATCGGCAGTCCGTTTTATTTGGTTAATATCGCTTTTAGTCCGTAATTCAAAATTCAGAGTTAATGTCGATTTTTTAAAGGATTACCTAAGCGATGGCATCCCGCTTTCCTTGAAATTCCTTATTAGCAGCTCAGGCTTATATATCGATCAGTTAATTATTGGATACTATTACGATTCATCAACCTTTGCGGTTTACCGTTTTGGAGCGCGCGAAATCCCATTGGCTACAATTCTTGCAGCATCGTTAAGCAACTCCATGCTGGCCGATTTTGCCGACAGGCAAAGGCTGGGAAATACTCTCTTGAATCTTAAGCTGGAGAGTTCAAGGTTGATGCACATTCTTTTTCCTACCTCTATTGCTGCAATTCTATTATCCCGATGGCTATTCCCCCTTGTTTTTGGGGCTGAGTTCCAGGAAAGTGCTAATGTTTTTATGATATACTGCTTAATTGTATTAAGCAGGGTTATATTCCCTCAAACGGTTACCCAGGGATTTCGTAAAAACGTGGCTGTACTATCCATTTCAATTGTTGAAATGTTCATGAATATCATTCTGAGCCTTTTGCTGGTTAAGTATTTTGGAATAAATGGAGTAGCAGCAGCAACGGTAATTGTTTATGCCCTTGAAAAAGTGTTGCTTATGGCATACAACTCCTACCAGTTGAAAATTTCTTTAGTTTCATATGTGCCAGTAAAAATATTTTTGGCCTATTCCCTGTTAACACTTTCCGCTTTTGTGTTTGCTTGGTTTTTCCTGTAAAGCAGGTATAAAGGTAAAAGCAATTAAGTGGGAAGTAGCCAATCAAGCACTTTGTTAAGGTTGCGTTCTTAAATGTTGAACTGAGATTCAATGTTGTTTAGTTAAGGTTATTTGTAATGTTGCGCGCAAGCGAAACATAACGCAATCGTGCTGAGTCCCGATTTATAGGGATAGACTTCG
This sequence comes from Tenuifilum sp. 4138str, assembly GCF_041102575.1. Lineage (NCBI taxonomy): Bacteria > Pseudomonadati > Bacteroidota > Bacteroidia > Bacteroidales > Tenuifilaceae > Tenuifilum > Tenuifilum osseticum. The sequence continues at coordinate 284,525 of NZ_JBGCUE010000003.1, forward strand.
CTGAAACATCTCATTGCTCTTTTCTCTTCATTCCATTGAAGAGATCCCTCGACTTTGCTCGGGATGACAAATGAAGTCATTCGTGTAAGTTACTCGTTGTTCGTTGTTCGCGAAAAACGACCTCACCCCAGTCCTTTCCCCTGAGAGGGAATAGAGCGGAAGAAGCAAGAAGAGGCATAAAAGCCTGACCCGGCAATGGGTCGAGGGTGGAACGTGGCGGTGGGCTTAGTAAGCGATACCAAATGAGTCACGCCAAAGGCGTGGCGAATAGTATCCCGTGGCAGTTCCACCCGCGGGGCACCCATCGGGTCGGGCTTTTCAGCCTTGATTTTCTTTGGTTCTTTTTTGTATCAAGACAAGAAAGAACATGTAAACCGCTCTTTGCAATGTTTTTCCTTTGCGATGCAAAGCCTCACCCTTGCTCTTTGGCATATTCATTGCGTGCATCGCTATACATGTGGGAATAATCATGGTGTTACAAAATATTACGCACCTACGAGGCTGGAAGCGTTGTTCATTGTTCGCGAAACTATTGTCATGTTGTGCGCAAGCGAAACGTCTCAATGGGTCGATTAGAGATCCTTCGCTGCACTCAGGATGACAGGCATGAATATTTTTGTTAACTAAACGACATTGAGCTGAGATTAGTCAATAGAAACACTAAAAACATTTAAATAGCTTGTTTCTTTCGCCGTATTCCTATAAAAATGTTGCCTCTTCCCTTTACTAGCCCTGTTGAATTCTGTTCTATTTTCCTCTAACATCCTCTAATTCCATCATGTTCGATCTATTCTGTCTCATTCCGCCTCATTCCTTCTTAAAATTACCCATTTACTATTAACTTTTAGCGGCACGCGTTTAACGGCTCATGTTTAACGGACTAGAACTTCCTCTAACTTCCTCATATTCGTCTAATCCGACTCATTCCGATTCATTCCGACCCATTCCTCAAAATTCATGGCACTTAGACTGAACTATTTTCCCCAAAACTTTGAAACGGCACTTTTTCAGTGTAATTTTGAGCAAAATTGGAAAGCTTATGGCAACGTTGGAAAAGGTCTTGGAGATAAAATCGCAGGTAATGCACAGGGCTAATGGCGAAGTGGCAGAGAACATGCGTATGGCCGGTATTATTTACAAGGTGAACTATGGCGTTCCTATTCCTGAGCTCAAGGAGTTGGCAAAGCCCTATAAGGGCGACCATGACCTGGCGTTAGAACTTTATGCCGAAGATATCAGGGAGTGTAAAATACTGGCAAGCCTGATTGCCGACCCTGAAAGTTTGACAGGTGAACAGATTGATGAGTGGGCTGCGGAGTTTACCAACCCCGAAATTGTGGAACAGGTTTGCGGAAACTTGTTCTGGAAATCGGAATTTGCGCTTTCGCGTAGCATTGAATGGTGCCTTAGCAACGATGAGCTTTTGCGTAAAGCAGGTTTGCTAATTATTGCCCGTAAGGCATCCGATACAGCCATTAAAGAGAGTTTGCTTGAACCTTATATCGGCATCATTGAGAATATGGCCGAGGAGATGACCGATTTAACCCAGTCGGCAGCTCAGTTCGCCTTACGCGAAATTGCTAAACGCAGTCCTGAACTGGCTGCAAGGGTTTCGGAAACAGCCAGTAGGATGACCGAGACCGAGAACGAACTGGCTGCTTGGGTTGGTAATGAGCTACTTTTTGAATTAACCGAATAATCTGCTATTTTGCACGGCATAATTTTTGAATAATGTGTATTGAATTTTAAACAAGGTATCTGTATGAACTTAACTAAATCGTCAAATCCTGCCCTATCGGACAGGATATTTTCAAAAGCTGGTTTTGCTTCGGGTGCTGAGGTAATGACACTTCAGGGAACTTTGAATAAGGCATTGCTGATGCTTGCGCTGGTAATTCTGGGGGCAGCTTATACCTGGCGTATCTTTTTTGAGAGTGTCAACCCCGCATCGGTTGTTCCGTGGATGTTGGTTGGAGGAATAGGCGGTTTTATTACATCGCTGGTGGTGATATTTGCGCCCAAAACGTCACCTTACACTGCTCCGGTTTATGCTTTGCTTGAGGGGATTTTCCTTGGTGGAATATCGGCCTACTTTGCATCATCGTATGGTGCTGGTATAATAATGCAGGCAATTGGGTTAACCCTAGCCGTTTTCTTCCTGATGCTATTGGCTTACCGCAGCGGAACAATCAGAGCTACAGGAAAATTTAAGGTGATGGTTTTAGCAGCCACTGGCGCTATTGCATTAACCTACTTTATTTCCTTTGTACTCAGTTTCTTTGGCATAAGCTTGGGTTTTATTCATGGTAGCGGAACCTTTGGAATCATCTTTAGCCTAATAGTGGTTGGTGTTGCAGCGCTAAATATTATTATCGATCTCGATTTTATTGATAGGGCTTCAGCATCGGGTGCACCCAAGTTCATGGAGTGGTATGGAGCATTTGGCTTGATGGTTACCCTTATCTGGCTTTACATTGAAATTCTTAAACTGCTTGCCAAGCTGAACAGGCGAAATTAAAACTTATCCGGATAAATCATTTTTTAGCTGCAATAGTTTGATATTTAAATATAAGTTGATAACTTTGCAGCCCATTAAACCGAAGTTGGAAGTAAACAAATTTATAATACAATGAAAAAGGGAATACATCCGGAAAATTACCGTCTGGTGGCATTCAAGGACATGTCCAATGAGCATGTATTTATCACCAAGTCGGCTGTGAACACCAAGGACACTATTACTATCGATGGAGTTGAGTATCCTTTGGTAAAGGTTGAAATTTCGAACACTTCACACCCATTCTACACCGGTAAAGTTAAGTTGGTTGACACCGCCGGTCGTGTGGATAAGTTCATGAACCGCTACAAAAAGCACATGGATAATAAAAAGTAATGTTGCTCAAATAATTCAGGAAAAGCTCTTAGGTATAAGAGCTTTTTTTGTTTTAAGAGGGTTACTTTTTTTGGTAACTTTGTTCAAAATAAATCGATTTATATGATTAACACCATAGTTCTTTTTGATGACCAAAGGCGCGACGATTTACTGCCTTTAACCTTTACCCGTCCGGTGGCTGAAATCCGCATGGGTATTCTTACCATATCCCAAAAGTGGTCAATGCTGACCGGGGCATCGGTTCACTATTTAACGCAGGATTACCTTCAGGCCAAATATCCAAATGCCCCTAAAGGGGAACCTGTTTTGTTTGTAAATGGAGGTGTTTGCCCCGATGGCAATTTGGTTGATAAAATAAGAGCGCTCAAGCCTAACCAGGCAATTGTTAAGGGCGACACGCTTATAGTGGCAATGCTTAATAGCACAGTGGACACTTTACCCGCAGCAGGCTTGTTTGAGATGACGTTTGAGTATCCGGATGATATTCTCGAGGTCAAGTATCCCTGGGATATTTTCCGAAACAATGGCGAAGCCCTGGTTCGCGATTATAGCCTTATCACTAAGGGGCGGAAGTCGCAACCAATTTCAACTACCAATACTGTTTTAAACCCTGAGAATGTTTTTATTGAGGAGGGTGCTCGCGTGGAGTGCGCAATTCTTAATGCCGAAACTGGTCCGATATACATAGGGAAGGATGCCGAAGTAATGGAGGGTTCCATAGTGCGTGGCCCGTTTGCCCTTGGTGAGCATTCAGCGCTGAAAATGGGTGCAAAAATATATGGCCCAACCACCGTTGGCCCATACTGCAAGGTTGGCGGCGAGGTTAATAACAGCGTGTTTTTTGCTTTTTCAAACAAGGCTCACGATGGTTTTATCGGTAATTCGGTAATAGGAGAATGGTGTAATCTGGGCGCCGATACCAATAACTCAAACCTCAAAAACAATTACGCTTCTGTAAAGCTTTGGAACTACCGAAAAAAGGGATTTGTTGATACCGGATTGCAGTTCTGTGGGCTAATAATGGGCGACCATTCAAAATGTGGCATAAATACTATGTTTAATACCGGCACAGTGGTTGGTGTAAGTGCCAACATTTTTGGCGATGGTTTCCCCCGAAATTTTATCCCTTGCTTTTCATGGGGAGGGGCAGCCGGCTTTACAACCTATCAACCCCAAAAAGCTTTTGAAACCGCCCGGATTATGATGTCGCGTCGCGATTTGCCTTTTACCGATATCGACAAGGAAATCCTACTTAAGGTTTTTGAGCTAACTCAAGAATACAGGATGTATTAAGGGTAAAGGATAAAGGGTAAAGGATAAAGGATAAAGATTCAGGATTTAAAGGCCTATACCGCTCTGAGGGGTTCAAGGTTTTAATACCAACAACCATCAACTACTTTTTGGCATAGCAATTGACCATATAGTAAGCTGGGTTAGTTTTACCCTTTAATGTGTCATATTGTCAGAAAATTGAGAGGAGATAAAATGAAGAAAAAGTTTGGACTATCAATACTAAATCAGCAAATGGACGATACTAACGATTCAGAAGTAAACTTTATACCCATTTTGGCAGAGGGCGAAGTGCCCGAGGTCAAAAAGGCAGATATCCCCGATGTGCTACCCATAATGGCATTGCGTAACACTGTTCTCTTTCCCGGTGTATTGATGCCAATTACCGTTGGGCGGGAGAAATCGCTAAACCTAATTGCAAGTCTACCACCAAAAAAGAAAATAATTGGAGTGCTCTCGCAGGTCGATGCCCGTGTTGAGGATCCCTCATCAGGCGATCTATTTAAGGTTGGCACCATTGCTCAGGTTATTAAGGTGCTTGAACTGCCCGATGGCAACTCGTCAGTTATACTTCAGGGATTATCGCGATTCCGTGTCGACCAATTTGTAAGTGAGGAGCCCTACTTTATGGCTCGCGTTTTGGAACTGGCTGAGCTTTTACCAAGCGAGGACGATACAGAGTTCATAGCCTTAACCGAGTCAATAAGGGATCTCACCATTCGAATAATACATCTTTCGCCAAATCTACCCAAGGAGGCTTCGTTTGCAATAAAGAATATTGATAACCCCAAAATGCTTGTGAATTTTATATCGGCAAATAGCGATATTAAGACTGATGAAAAACAAGCATTGCTTGAAGAGCACGACCTTAAGAGACGGGCTGAGCAGCTGCTGCGAATATTAACCCGTGAGCTGCAAATGCTTGAGTTGAAACACGATATTCAGAACAAGGTTAAGCACGATCTTGACCAGCAGCAGCGTGAGTATTTCCTTCAGCAGCAGATGAAAACCATTCAGGATGAGCTCGGAGGAAACCCCATTGAGCAGGAGATAAATGAGCTCAAGGAGCGCGCTAAGGCCAAAAAGTGGAGTAAAGAGGTTGCTGAACATTTTGATAAGGAGGTCAACAAGCTCAACCGTATGAACCCCATGGCTGGGGAGTATTCGGTTCAGCTGAACTACGTTCAGCTATTGCTCGACTTGCCGTGGAATGAGTACACCAATGACAATTTCAACCTTGATCATGCCAAAAACATTCTCGATGAAGACCACTTTGGCCTTGAGCAGGTAAAGGAGCGTATCCTGGAGCATTTGGCTGTGCTCAAGCTTAAAGGCGACTTAAAGGCGCCAATCCTATGCTTATACGGACCTCCGGGAGTGGGTAAAACCTCGCTTGGCAAGTCGGTTGCCAGAGCGTTGGGTCGAAAGTATGCTCGTATCTCGTTAGGTGGAATGCACGATGAGGCTGAGATTCGTGGTCACCGCAAAACGTACATTGGCGCCATGCCCGGCCGCATAATTCAAAGCCTGAAAAAGGTAAAATCGTCAAATCCTGTCATCATCCTCGATGAGATTGATAAGGTGGGTAAAGATTTCCATGGCGATCCCGCTTCGGCTTTGCTGGAAGTGCTCGACCCCGAGCAGAATAGCACATTCCACGATAACTTTGTGGAGGTGGAATATGATCTTTCAAAGGTGCTGTTTATTACCACTGCCAATACCGTGGCTACCATAAACCCTGCGCTACGCGACCGTATGGAAATGATTGAGGTTAGCGGGTACAGCTTGGAGGAAAAGGTAGAGATTGCTAAGCGCCATTTGCTGCCCAACCAGCTCAAGGAGCATGGCTTGAATAGTGATGCCTTGGAGTTGAGCGATAAAGTATTGGCAAAGGTAATTCAGGAATACACCCGGGAGAGCGGCGTTCGAAACCTGAACCAGAAAATTGCAAAGCTGGTTCGCTATGCTGCCCGCATGATTGCCTCGGAGCAAAAGTATAATCCCAAGCTAACCAATAAGGATGTTGAAAAGATTCTTGGAGTTCCGCGCTATACAAAGGAACTTTACCAAGGCAACGATATTGCTGGTGTTGTTACCGGTCTGGCTTGGACTGAAGTTGGTGGCGAAATCCTTTTTGTGGAAACCAGTCTTAGCCGCGGTAAGGGTAATCTCACCCTAACGGGTAATCTGGGCGAGGTAATGAAAGAGTCGGCCATTCTGGCCCTTGAATATATAAAATCGCACGCCGATTATCTTGGAATTAAACATGAGGTTTTTGAGAAATGGAATGTACACATCCATGTACCCGAAGGGGCAATCCCAAAGGATGGGCCTTCGGCTGGTATTACAATGGTGACCTCACTGGCATCGGCATTTACCCAGCGTAAAGTTAGGGCAAACTTAGCAATGACTGGGGAGATAACACTTAGAGGCAAGGTGCTGCCAGTAGGTGGTATCAAGGAGAAAATACTTGCCGCTAAACGTGCCAACATTACCGATATCATTCTTTCGGCTGAGAATCGCAAGGATGTTTCCGAGATTGATGCTGCATACGTTAAAGGGTTGAAATTCCATTACGTTAGCAACATCCACGAGGTGCTTGATTTAGCTTTGCTAAACGAGAAGGTCGATAAACCTATGAATATTGATTAGCCGTGAATATAATGCATGAGAATACCCTGAATTAAGGGTCTTTTTTTGTTTATTAAGTATTAAGTCGTCAATTTTACCTATAATTGTATGAAAATTGCTGGAGCTAAATAAACTTAGCCATGGAAAAAGTTGCCCTGTTTCCGGGTTCGTTCGATCCTATTACAGTCGGTCACGAATCAATTGTTTACCGATCATTATCCCTTTTCGACAAGGTGATAGTTGCTATTGGCTATAACGCCAATAAAAAGGCTTTTTTCAGCATTGAAAAAAGGATTGCCATGATCCAAAAGGTGTTTGCTCAGGAGCCACGCGTTCAGGTGATTAGCTACGAGGGCCTTACCGTAGATCTTTGCAATAGGCTTGGCGTTCGGTACATCCTGCGGGGACTACGTACTTCAGCCGACTTTGAGTTTGAACGTGCCATAGCGCAGGTAAATAAGCTAATGCATCCAAATATTGAAACGGTATTCATGCTTACTGCACCCCAGCACACACCCGTTAACTCAACCATTATCCGCGATATTCTTTTGCATAATGGCGACCCATCGCAGTTTATCCCATCAGCCATTAACATCAAGGATTATCTTTAAGCTTATGGCTAAATTGAGGTTTCTTTTATTATTCTTACTGCTGTTTATTGGCGTAGAGTGTAAAATCGGTGCCCAGGAGGCCATGATTTTTGGCAATGCTGCTGAATACAAGGGCTCCGATATCATATTTTATACCTATTCCGATTACATAACTGAAACCGAATACGAGGTTGGTAGGTGTAAGGTTGAGCGCGATGGCAAGTTTAGCGCAAAGCTTAAAGTGCTTGAAACCAGCTTTGTTTTTGCCCACCTTGGAGTTTATAGGATTTATTTCTTTGCCGAGCCTGGTAAACGGTATGAGCTAGTGCTTCCCCCACGCGAGGATAAAACCGAGGCACAACGACTCAATCCTTTTTTCCGTGAAACCGATTTGCAGGTGGGCATAAAAAATGTTGATAGGAACGATATCAACTTCCTGATAAATGCATTCGACTTGCGCTTCAACCAAGATTTTGATCAGATTGTGCAGGATGCATACCGTGGCCGTCAGCATAATATCGATTCGTTAATAACCAGAATTGAGGAAAAGTTTGCCGGAACCGGCAACCGGTTTTTCGATGCTTACCGTGAGTACAGGTACGGTTTGCTCAGGCAAATCACCTTCATAAAAAAATCTACTGCCACATCAAAAGAGCTGTTTCTGAATAGGCCTATACTGTACCGTAACCCGGCATACATGGAATTGTTCAACCTGGTTTACGACAAGTACTTTTTGTTCTTTTCAAGAACATCGCAGGGGAATGCCATTTTTGATGATATTTCGCGCTACAAGAGTTTGGGCAGGCTTAAGCGTACCCTTGCCACCGACGATGTGCTTAGTAACGATACCCTGATGGAGATGGTAATTCTTAAATCGTTGCATGATGAGTTTTTCAGCGATAATTTCTCCCGATCGGCTCTGCTTACCATTCTTGACTCCATTTACAGAACCACCACCATACCGGAACATGTGATAGTTGCGGAGAATATCAGGAACAGGATTACCAAGCTTTTACCGGGTTTTGTTCCTGCACCTTTTTCGCTCAACGATGTTAATGGTCGCGAGGTTTCGCTTGATAGATTCAAGGGTAAGTATGTTTACCTGAACTTTTGCACCACTACAAGCTACACTTGTTTAAAGGAGTTTGTTCAGCTTGAAAAAATAAGCAAGCAGTACAAGAAGCATCTGGAGGTTGTCACCATATCAGCCGACGATAATATCGATGATTTAAAAAGTTTTTTGGAAAACAGTAAGTACGATTGGACATTCCTACACTTTGGGAATAAACCGGAAATACTCAAGGATTACGATATACGTGTATATCCAACGTATTTTTTGATTGGGCCTGACCGGAAAATGATTCTTTCACCAGCGCCTTCGCCCGAGGAGGGCTTTGAACGCCGATTCTTTCAATTGCTCCGAAGCAAAGGAGAAATTTAGTCCAACTCCTTGAGAACAGAGATCAGGCTTGAGTAGCTATCGGCAAGGTATACAAAGATATCGGAACGCTTAACCCACTTTACCTGTTCTATTCCCTCTTCGGTTTGGGGTTTTAGATTATCGCATTTAGTAGTGTACATATTAAACCAATGCGTGGATTTTAGCATTTGCTTGCCATTTAAAGTATAGGTGTGGTAGGTTGTTGTAATTTGCTTTCCAAGAGTAATGCCTTTTACCCCGGTTTCCTCGCTAACTTCGCGTAAAGCAGCATCAGGAATTGGTTCGTTAGGCTCTACCTTGCCTTTGGGCAAATCCCAGCGGCCAAAACGCTTAATGAGTAGAATCTCATTCTTGTCATTGCATACAACTCCACCGGCTGCCTCAATGTGGTTAAAGCTGTTAGTGAAATGTTTCATTGTTGTTTTGGGATCGGAGGAGCAGGCAAAAAGTGTGGACACCTCGGTATGGCTTTGGAAAAAATCGATTAACTTTGAAATGTCTTCGGGCTTAGTGTCGCCCCAACAGAAAAATGTAGAGTCGGCTATGAGCACTTCTTGGGGGTCCGAAGTGATAATAAATTTGCGATTGTAAAAGAAAATGGTATAATTCAAGGTCATGGATAGCAAAGTTATAGCCAATAAATTACTGCAAATAAACGCAATAAAGCTTAATCCTGCAAATCCGTTTACTTGGGCATCGGGATGGAAATCGCCCATTTACTGCGATAACCGAAAAACATTATCGTTTCCGGAGGTTCGCAATGCCATTTGCGATGGCTTTGTAAAGGTAATAAAGGAGAGGTATCCTCAGGTTGAGGTTATTGCCGGAGTTGCCACCGGAGCCATTGCCCATGGAATGCTTGTAGCCGACAGGCTAAATCTACCTTTTATTTACGTCCGTTCAGCGCCCAAATCGCATGGTTTGGCAAATCAAATCGAAGGCGATTATAAACCCGGCCAAAGGGTAGTGGTAATTGAAGACTTAATATCAACCGGAATGAGCAGCCTTGCTGCTGTTGATGCTCTTCGCGATGCACATTGTGAGGTTCTTGGCTTGCTGGCCATTTTTTCGTATCAGTTCGATCAGGCAGTAAGTGGCTTTGCTAAAGCCGGTGTTGAGTTTGCAACACTATCGAACTACTCAGTGTTAATTGAGGCAGCATTAGAACAGGGTAGCATTACTCCAACAGAACTTGAGTTGCTTAAAAGTTGGAGACAAAACCCTGAAGAGTGGGGAAGGCGTTGAGCCAGTTGGCGATATCGCCTAGTTAAATAGATTTATTGCCCATTCTCCGGCTTCGTTTATTATAAACTCAAAGGTTACATCGTACCAAACGGTTCTGAGTGCATTGGGTGTTTGATATGTTATTTTACAGTTTACCGGGAAAAGGATGTTTTCAAAGCCGGATTTCTCGCCTAATTTAAATGGGGAGCCTGTATCGCAAACAATTTGAAGGTTGGTCACAAGATTGTTTGTGGTCCCGTTTTGAGTAAATGCAATTAGTATTCGGTTTTCCGAACCGGTTTTAGTTATGGTATAACGCTGAACATTCCTTGCATTTATAATTTGGTACTTAGGAGGTAAGATTTTATGGTGTAGTACTCCTTTTTGCCAAAAGCCTGTATATATTGAGTCTTTCCCGTTGATTTTGCCCTTAAAGATACCCTTTCCGTCCATTTGGCCATTATAAAAGTTACCCTCGTACTTATCGCCATTTGCCCAGGTGTATATACCAAAACCATGAGGTAGTCCATTCTTGAACCTCCCCTCGTAGCTATCGGTACCCCATGCCTTGCCTTTTCCGTGAGCCAAACCATTTTTGCACTTTCCTGTATAAGCTGCCGATATTTCAGGGAGAAGCACTTTACAATCCTGATTTTGAGCATAAAGAGCCCCTTGATTACTGTAGGTGATAACAACAAGTAGTGTTACACTTTTTAGGATGGAAAAAACATTCTTTTTCATAGCCATTTAGGATGTTTGTAATTTTTTTAGTTGATGTTTTGCACGATTAAAAAATTGAATATATATTTGCACCGCAATTGAGCGCTGGTGCCATAGCTCAGTTGGTAGAGCAAAGGACTGAAAATCCTTGTGTCCGTGGTTCGATTCCACGTGGCACCACAGCCCCCGGTAAATGGGGGCTTTTTTATTTCACACTATCGGGACTTTCGGGCCTAAAGAATAGTTCCTTATCCATTATCAAATCCCATGCATCGGAGTTTAGAACTGTTATTACACGGTTTTGCGGGTCAATAAAGAAAAGTTTTTCATCCTTTTTCACCTCACCATCAATTCCCTTTGTGGTGAATTGGTGTGTTATGGTATAACCCAAAAAGTCGGTGCTATTTTCATCTAGCAGCCTTTTTAGGCTATCGATAGTATTCTGGTTTGGGTTATCCTTTGATTTCTCAGTATTTAGAGCAATCTCTATGCTGTGGGTGCGGCTGTTGAACCGGTAGCGTGGGGTTAGCTCGCCAAACTCTAATGGCACGTAGTTGGGGTATTCGTCTTTCCGGTTTTCCATCCAACTCTTTATGGATTGCTGAACAATTTCATCGGTAGTGGCAGCCTGCTTTTTAGTTTCCTGCTTGCAGGAAACAATTACTGCTAATCCAATAAGCAGTGCAAATATCATTTTCAATTTTTCCATGGGTATTATAGTTGTTATAATTTTACCGAATTAAAAAACTTACTGAAAAAGAGTAAAAGCTGTCAGTAAATTTACAATAATTTTAAAGGAAACGGAATGGATCAAAATAAAAAAAGGGGCACAGCCCCTTTTTTCAAATTTTCTACTTTTCGCTAAAATATTTGTAGAATCGGGGTATAACTTCAATTCCTTTGAAAAATTGTTCAAGTGGATAGTTCTCGTTTGGTGAGTGGATGGCATCGGACTCAAGCCCAAAACCAAGAAGGATTGATTTGATTCCAAGCACTTGCTCAAAAGTGCTTATAATAGGAATGCTGCCCCCGCTGCGGAAAGGAACCGGTTTAATGCCGTAAACATCCTCAATAGCCCTACTGGCAGCCCTATAGGCAGGAGTGTTTGTGGGAGCTACATACCCCTGTCCGCCATGGTGTGGGGTAACCTTTACTTTTACTGATTTTGGAGCAATTGACTCAAAATGCTTTTTGAAAAGTTGAGCAATTTTCTCGTGGTTCTGGTTGGGTACCAGTCGCATCGATATTTTAGCGTAAGCCTTGGAGGGAAGAACGGTTTTAGCTCCCTCGCCAATATATCCTCCCCAAATGCCATTTACATCAAGCGTGGGGCGAATTCCTGTGCGCTCCATGGTAGTATATCCGGCTTCGCCATGGATATCATCAATATCCAGAGCTTTCTTGTAATCGTCAAGATTAAAAGGAGCACGAGCCATATCGGCGCGTTCTTCGGGGCTCACCTCCAACACATCGTCGTAAAAACCGGGAATGGTAACGCGATTATTCTCGTCGTGGAGCGAGGCTATCATTTTGGCAAGGATGTTTGCGGGGTTGGCAACGGCTCCGCCAAAGAGCCCCGAGTGAAGGTCGCGGTTTGGTCCGGTAACCTCAACCTCAACATACGCTAATCCCCTAAGCCCGGTTGTAATTGATGGGACGTCTTTCCCTATCATTGATGTATCGGAAACCAGAATAACATCAGCTTTTAGCATCTCCTTGTTATCCTGGCACCACTTACCAAGGTTTGGTGAACCAATCTCTTCCTCACCCTCAATCATGAATTTAACGTTACAGGGCAGGGTGTTGGTTTTAACCATCAGCTCAAAGGCTTTAGCATGCATAAAGCCTTGTCCCTTATCGTCATCGGCACCACGGGCAAATATTTTGCCATCGCGAATTTCGGGTTCAAAGGGTTGCGATTTCCAAAGCTCTATTGGGTCAACCGGCATTACATCGTAATGGGCATAAACCAAAACGGTTGGGAGTTTTGGATCGATAATTTTTTCGCCGTACACCACCGGATTGCCCGGAGTTGGCATTACCTCAGCCCTGTCGGCTCCGGCTTTGAGTAGCGTTTCGCGCCAGTATTCTGCTGCCCTAACCATGTCGGGTTTGTGTTCCGAGATTGAGCTGATGGATGGAATTCGGAGCAGCCCGAAAAGCTCGTCGAGAAAACGTTGTTTGTTCTCCTCGATGTAGGCTTTGATTGTATCCATAAGATTTGGTTTTAGTATTTAGCTATTCTGTTCGTAAAGATAACAATTTTGCAGCGTCCTCAAGCTGGCCATAAAACTCTTTACCGTAAGCGCGGATTATAGCATCCTTAAGGAACCTGTAAACAGGCAGGTCTATTTGCTCACCCAACTCACGTGCGGGAGCGCAAACATCCCACTGATGGTAGTTGATTGCAGTAAAGGTTGAGTATTCTTTTACCCTAATTGGGTAAAGGTGGCACGATATAGGTTTACGGAAATCAACTATACCATTGTTCCATGCTTTTTCAATGGCACAGGTTGCTATACCATTTTCAAATACAGTAAAAGCACATTCCTTGCCGTCATTGAGCGGGGTAACCAAATCGCCATCGCTATCGGTAAGGGCAACTCCTTGCTCCTGAACGGTAGCAATACCCTGGGGTGTCATGTAGGGTTTAACCTTATCGAGGATTTGCTCAAGGGTAAGAGCTTCGTTGGGTGTTAAGGGTGCACCGGAGTCGCCGTGAACACAGCATTTCCCTAAACAACGCGGCAGGTTGCAGCAAAACCGTTGTTCCAGGATCTCGCTGCTTACCACCTTGTTGTCTATTTCTATCATCATTTATCTAACTTTTTACTGGCAGAGAACCGTTCCGGTCATTTCCTGTGGTATTGGAAGCCCCATCATGGTAAGGATAGTTGGAGCTACGTCGGCCAGAATACCATTCTCTACCTTTTTGAACCTGTCGGAAACCAGGATGATGGGAACAGGGTTAAGTGAGTGTGCCGTATTAGGGGAGCCATCGGGGTTTAAGGCATAATCGGCATTGCCATGGTCTGCAATGATTACCACCTCGTAACCGTTAGCGGTTGCGGCATCAACTACCTCGCCAACACATGCATCAACTGTTTGAACAGCCTTTTGAATGGCGGTGTAAACACCGGTGTGCCCTACCATGTCGCCGTTGGCAAAGTTAAGGCAGATAAAGTCGTGTGTTTTCTTATGGAGTTCGGTAACAATGGCATCTTTTACCAGGGGCGCGCTCATCTCGGGTTGTAGGTCGTATGTGGCTACCTTGGGCGAGGGGATAAGAATGCGGCTTTCGCCCGGGAACTCTTGCTCCCTACCACCCGAAAAGAAAAAGGTTACATGGGCATACTTTTCGGTTTCGGCAATACGCAGTTGTTTCAGGTTCTGATTGCTAACCACCTCGCCAAGGGTGTTCAGTAGGTTATCCTTTTCGTAAATAACATTAACATTCTTGAACGTGTCGTCGTAGCGAGTCATGGTAACGTAATGCAGTGGCATGGTTTGCATACCAAACTCGGGCATATCCTTTTGGGTAAGCGCAATGGTTATTTCACGGAGTCGGTCGGTGCGGAAATTGAAGCAGATTACCACATCGCCTTCACGGATAAGGCCAACAGGCTTACCTTCAGCATCAACCCGCACAATGGGCTTTATAAACTCATCCGTTACGCCTTCGGCGTAGGACTCTTCAATAGCCCTAACTATATCGGTAGTGGGTTTACCCTTGCCATGAACCATCAGGTCGTAACCCTCTTTAATGCGTTCCCAACGCTTATCGCGGTCCATGGTGTAGTACCTACCAACCAACGATGCAATAATGCCATTACTTGATTTTAGGTGATCTTCAAGGCTTTTCACAAAGCCAAGGCCGCTTTGTGGATCGGTATCGCGACCATCGGTAAGGGCATGTATGTAAACCTTACTTAATCCGTATTCCTTGGTAATTTCGCATAGCTTATACAGATGCTTGTCCAGCGAGTGAACTCCACCATCGGAAACCAATCCTATAAAGTGAACTGCCTTGTTATTCTGCTTGGCATATTGTAGTGCGTTGACCAGAACTGGCATTTGGGCCAATTTGCCCTCCTTGATATCTTTATTGATGCGAACCAAATCCTGGTAAACAATTCGTCCGGCGCCTATGTTGAGGTGACCCACCTCGGAATTTCCCATTTGACCATCGGGCAATCCAACATTCTCCCCGCTGGTTAGTAGCTGAGCGTTAGGGTATTTACTGGTGAGCCTATCGATGTTAGGTGTTGGAGTGCTATAAATTACATCCGATTTGTCTTTGTTCCCAATTCCCCATCCATCGAGAATCATTAAAAGGACTTTACTTTTAATCATACTAAAGTGTGCTGTTAAAAGGTTAAAAACTTTCTGAAAATTCTTTATTCAAAAAACGTTTACAAGTTCAAGTTTGTTTACTGAGTGGAGCACAAATTTACTCTTTTTTGGCGATATTGACCCGTGGTGAAAGGTTAACAAGTGTTGTAATTCCGAAATCGATTTCTAAATTCAAGTAACTAATAAACAAATGTTTATATATTGATACTTGTTTGCGATTTTTTATATTTAGATTTAATTTCATAACTTTCTGTGCTAATTCATTAATGAAGGATAGATGAGAAAGCTGATATTCATCGCTTTTGCGATTTTTGCAACAAATGCTTTTTCTCAGATCAATACTGCAGGGTTACCTATCATAAAGCATTACCCCAAATCGGTATATGGTGCAGGAACCCAAAACTGGTCTATTTGCCAGGATAGTCGTGGATTTTTATATTTTGCCAACAACAACGGGTTGCTCCGATACGATGGCAACAGCTGGGATTTATTCCCATTGCCTAACAACCAGCTAGTCCGATCTGTTTACTGTAGCGGCGATACAATTTTTGTGGGGGCTTTTGAGGAGATAGGCTACTTTGTATATCACCGTCAGGCCGATATGGTTTATCACTCATTAATCAGCCTAGTCACTAAAACCGATGTAAATTTTGATGAGGCTTGGCGGATATTTAAGATCGGTCCTAAATACATTTTTCAAACATTTAGCCACATTCTAGAATACAGCAAAGGAGAAATGCACGTCTTTAGGGCCCCTGAACTGCTTCAGTTCTCGTTTGTGATGCGGGGAAACTACTACGTGCAGGGTAAGGAGGGAAATATTTACCGTTACCAGAATGGTAGCTTTGATAGATTCAACGATAACGGTATTTTCAACGGAAAGCAAATTTGGGCATGCTTCGAAATATCGGGCGGTAAAACCTTGCTTGCCACCATAAACCATGGCGTTTGGATTTTCGATGGAATTACCTTTACACCCTGGAAAGGGCAGGTTAACGATTTGCTTAAAGCGTACCAGGTGTTTTCGGCATCGAGGGTAAGTGGTGGTTACATAGCCTTTGGTACCATTCAGAACGGGTTAATCATTACCGACGATCAGGGGAATCTGGTTAAGTTTATCAATAAATCAACCGGGTTACAGAATAATACCATTTTAAGCACTTTTGTTGATAATGCCAATAATCTTTGGCTGGGTTTGGATAACGGGATCGACTACATTGAGCTTAACTCACCCCTCAGCTTTATTGGTGAGGGGTTAGGGCTTGAAGGGGCTGTGTATGCCACAAAAATTTTTGACGGGAAAATATTTGTAGGTACCAACCAGGGGCTTTACGTGGCCTCATGGCCTATTGGCGTTTTTGTAGATGGCACCAAGCCTTTCCGAATGGTTCCTTTAACCAAAGGACAGGTATGGTCGCTTTTTGAGAGCGATGGCAAGCTCTACTGTGGCCATAACTTTGGTACTTTTATTATTGATAAGGGCTTGAATGTTAGGCTGATATCGCATGAGGAGGGCTCATGGATGTTTTTACCCATTCGTAGCGTTCCCGACCTTATGATTGTTGGTAAGTATAAGGGTCTTCATCTGTACTCAAAAGCTAATGGTGAATGGAGGTACCTTAAAAAGATTGCAGGATTCAACGAGTCGTCAAGGTTGTTGGTTGAGGATGATAACGAGAGTATTTGGATGGCCCACGGCTATAAAGGTATTTTTAAGTTGATGCTTAACCAAAGTAAGGATAGCATTAGGTTTTCAACCCTTTACGATAATACAAGAGGGTTTCCGGGTAAGTTTGCCATAAATGTTGAAAAGATTGGAAATCAGGTTGTATTCCTTACCTCACAAGGTGTGTATAGGTATAACTCCCTTACCGATAATATGGAGCCCTACCAGGAGCTGAATCAGATTATTGGCGATGCTACAGGCGTTCGGCGTATGGTTGAGGATGAAAAGGGAAATATATGGATATTAAAGTCAAATGGTCTTCTAAAGTTAGTCCGCGAAGCAGATGGATCTAAAAGGGTTTATCAAACCCCCGTTAGCCGATTTGGCCCGAACCTCGTAGCTTCGTTTGAAAATATCTATGTTTACAATCATAGTAATATATTCATTGGTACTGAAAATGGGTTGGTGTATTACAGCAGCCTTTATAATCCTGAACTGCAAAAAAACGAGTTGTATTGTGCTGTAAAAAGTATCAGCTCAATTGGTAAGCATGAAAGCGTGATTTTCAACGATTATGCTTTAACAGGCAATGGAGGGTTGTATATTCCATTTAACCAAAATTCAATTCGGGTTACAGCGGCTGCCCCTGTTTACAATGCAGGCGAAATTACATTTAGCTTTTTACTTAAGGGCTACGATAATGATTGGAGTCCGTGGCAGCGTGATAATGCTAAGGATTTTAGCCAAATTCCCTACGGTGAGTACAACCTAATGGTTCGCGTACGCGATGCAATGGGCAGAATATCTGAACCCACTGTTGTGCATATTCAGGTTGGTTTGCCCTGGTACTTTACCTGGTATGCTTTTATTCTTTACTTGGTACTTTTGGTAGCTGCCTTTTATACGCTTCGCATTCTTGTTCGGAGGAAGGTTCAACGTGCCACTGCAAGGGTAAAAGAGCAAAAGAATTTGGAGCTAAAAGTAAAGGAGGAGGAGCATAAGCGTCAAGTGCTTGAGGCGGAACGGGAGATCATAAGGCTTAAAACAGAGAATCTTCAGGTACAGATTGAACACAAAAACCGTGAACTAGCCGCAACTGCAATGCAAATTGCGCACAAGAACGACTTCCTTAACAGGCTTAGGTTAAGGCTTGAAGTTATTGCTAAATCAATTAACCCTGTTTCTCAGAAAGAAGTGCTCGACCTCATCCGAAATATTGACAACGACTTGAAGATGGACAAGGAATGGCAGCGCTTTGAGCACCATTTCGATGAGGTTCATAGCGGGTTTATCAAGAAGCTTAAGGAGTTGTATCCGGAGCTAACACCCAGCGAACTTAGGTTGTGTGCTTACCTTCGCCTTAACATGACCACAAAGGATATTGCCCAGATACTTAATATTAGCGTTCGCGGGGTGGAAATAAGCCGATACAGGCTAAGGAAAAAGCTCAAGATTGAAAGCGATACAAACCTGGTTGATTTTATGCTGAACCTGTAAGGCTAAAGCTTAATAAAACTGCCAGTTTGTAGCAAGTTTGTATGTGTAATTATTCTTACGCTGTAAAACCCATTTGGAAGGTCTGAGATATTAATTTCACTATCACTATTTGAAATAATTTCTTTTACAAGAACACCTGCAATGTTAACTACTTGAATTTTTACATTTCCCTTTAAAGCGCTTGAGTTGATTTTGATATAGGTTGATGCAGGATTTGGGTAAATTTCAAATCTGCTTATTTTATTCTCACTTGGCGTAAAGATGGTTAGCAGTGTATTGCTCAAAACAACATCTGAAATCCACAATGAATCAGATGCGGCTTTGCCGTAAACGCCATAGTTTACATAAAATCGAACACCAGCAATTTGATGGTAGTTTACTTGCTTTCCATATTCAGGAGTGTTCGACCCCCAGTTGTTGTTAAAGTCGAATGAGTAGTAGTGGAATACACCATGGGGTTCAACGGGGTAAAAGCGGAAAACAGGCGATACATCGGTTAGCCGGCCATCAGTGTCGAAAAGGTCGGCGCGCATTACTACCGATTTGCTTTGGTTGTAGGTCATCATCTCCACATTGAGGGCTGTAAGGTTGCTCATGTCCACAGGGCTTTGAAATGTATAGGTGAAATACGGAAAGTCTTCAGGTTTAGTAATATTGTAGCTAGCCTTCAAAAGCGTATCGACAGCTGAAAGCGTGATGGTGTTGGGGCTGGTATTTAAACCAGCCCAACCCATAAGTCCATTTTCTTTTACGTTTAACAGGCTAAACCTATCGCCGGTTGGAATAACGGCTGTTTTTACTGTCTTGGTGTATGTTCCACCAGCTTGCGGGTGTGTAATTTCTACTGATACATCACCCTGCACATCTCCCCAGTTTACAACAATTGAGTTAGTTCCCTGACCGCTAACAATGGTTGCACCTGCAGGTACACTCCAGCTGAACGTTGCATCGGCAACATTCTGAATGCTGAATGTTACGCCCGTTTGGTTTGGTGAAACGTATTCGGGACCCGAAACCTTCAAGGCCGATACATCGATATATTGGTAAACCCGAACATAATCAACATACATTTTTTGTGGCCAAATATTGGGGTCAACTCCTTGAGCACCACCCCAGTTGCCGCCTACGGCAATGTTGAGAATAAGATGAAAAACCTGATCAAATGGCCAGGTTTTGTAATCCTTGTGCTCATTGTCAAAGGTGAAGTACTTATTATTATCAACATAGATGTCGATTTTTTCGGGGGTCCATTCAAGAGCGTAAAGATGGAAAGCGGTTTCGGCATCGGGAACCGAGATTGTTGCGGTTTTTTGAGTGCCAAGAACATGGTTGTAGGCTTCGGTGTGAATGCTTCCGTGCACTACCCCGGGGTCGTAGCCAACATACTCCATGATATCAATTTCACCACTCTTAGGCCAACTGCCATAAACCCAGTTGGTGGGTAGCATCCAAATGGCAGGCCATGTCCCAGTGCCCGAAGGCAGCTTGGCGTAAGCTTCAACTCTACCGTAAAGCCAATCGCCTTTATGGCGGGTAACTAATCGGGCCGAGGTGTACTCGCTACCCTCGTACTGTTCCTTCCGAGCTTCAATTATTAGTTTCCCATTCTCAACGCGAGCGTTTTCGGATCGTGCATTAGTGTAGTACTGTAGCTCATTGTTTCCCCAACCTCCTCCACCTACATCGTAACCCCACTTATCGGTGGCAGGCAATCCTGTGTAGTTAAACTCATCGTTCCATACCAGGACCTTAACCTGAGCAAGGCTTGTAAAGGGGACTACCAGTAGTAGTGCTATGATGCTATTGATAAACTTTTTATTCATTCGTTTTTGTTTTTTAAGAAAAAGGCTTTCGGGAATTGTCCATCTCACCTAACCATACTTATACGAAAAAAAACTTTTTTTGGACAATTAATCCGAAAGCCTTTTACCCAAAGTTACTTCAACCTAAAACTCAATTCTTGCAAGTCGCGGCTGTTGCCACCTACAAACACCTTGAAATCGCCGGGTTCGGCTTTAAATTCCATGGTGCGTGTATAAAAAGCCAGGTCGCTTGCGGTAAGTTTAAACATTACCTTTACGGTTTCTCCTTTTTTGATGAACACCTTCTCAAAACCCTTTAGCTCCTTAACTGGTCGGGTAACAGATCCCACCATATCGCGAATGTAGAGCTGTACAACCTCTTCGCCATCGTAATTTCCGGTATTGGTCACATCTACCCAAACTTTAAGGGTATCGCTCATGCCAATTTCATTGGCGCTAATACCAAAATTACTGTAATCGAAAGAGGTGTAGCTAAGTCCGTAGCCAAATGGGTAAAGCGGTGTATTTGGACTGTCAATATACTTTGAGGTGTACCTTTCGGTTTCAACCCGTGGTCTGCCGGTGTTTTTATGGTAATAGAATAAAGGAATTTGTCCAACATTACGGGGGAAGGTCATTGGCAGTTTGCCCGATGGGTTGTAGTCGCCAAAAAGTACATCGGCAACGGCAGGGCCTCCCATTGTGCCCGGGAGCCATGCTTCCAGAATTGCAGGAACTGCATTATCCATCCACTCAATGGTTAACGGACGACCGTTCATGAGAACAACCACCATGGGTTTCTTAAGCTCATTGATTGCTAAAACCAGATCCTTTTGAACTCCAGGTAAATCGAGGAAAGCCCTACTGAGCGCCTCGCCCGACATCATGGCCGCCTCGCCTACTACCAAAACAACAGCATCGGCTTTGCGAGCTGTGGCTATTGCTTCGGCAAATCCAGCTTTTGAATCGCCTGTAATATCGCAACCCTTTGCGTGAATTACCTTTGTGTTGGGTAATTTTTGACGAATACCGGTCAAAACCGATACAGCATCCTTGCCTTCACCCCTTGCTGACCAGGTTCCAATGATATCCTCGGTATTATCGGCTAATGGGCCAATAACTGCAACGGTGTTGAGTTTCTTGCTAAGTGGCAACACTCCATCGTTTTTTAGCAGAACCATCGATTTACGTGCAACTTCACGTGCAATCTCCAGGTGACGAGGGTTAAGTATTAACTCTTTCTCTCGGATTGTATCGCAGTAGCGGTAAGGGTCATCAAACAGGCCAAGCATGAATTTAATGCGAAGAATACGCCTTACGGCATCATCAATCTGCTTTTCGGTAATCTTGCCATCGGCAAGCAACTTCTTAAGCTGATGTATGTAGATATGACCCTCCATATCCATGTCTATTCCAGCATTCATGGCTAGGTCGGCTGCTTGGTAGTCGTCAGAGGCAATCCCATGAACCAGCATCTCGCGTATTGAGGCCCAATCCGAAACAATAAATCCATTAAACTGCCATTCGTCCTTAAGGATATCCTTAACCATTTCCTTGTTACCAGTAACGGGTACACCGTTTAGCTCGTTGAACGACGACATAAATGTTCCAACACCAGCATCAATGGCAGCCTTGAAGGGAGGTAGGTAAACTTCGTGCAGTGTTCTGTTTGAAATATCTACCGTATTGTAATCGCGGCCTCCCATTGCTGCTCCATAGGCTACAAAATGTTTGGCGCAAGCAACAATAGTTGATGGGTCAGCCAACGATGAGCCCTGAAAACCTTTTACCCGTGCTTTTGCAACAAGCGAACCGTAGAAAGGATCCTCTCCGGCTCCTTCCATTACACGCCCCCAGCGTGGGTCACGGGCAATATCAACCATTGGTGCAAAAGTCCAGTGCTGCCCTGCAGCAGCAGCCTCTATGGCTGCAATACGTGCCGATTTTTCGATGGCATCTAAATCCCAACAGGCTGCCTCGCCCAGCGGAATGGGGAATATGGTTTTATAGCCATGTATTACATCGTAGCCAAAAATGAGCGGGATACCCAAACGGCTCTCCTCTACAGCAATTTTTTGCACCTTATAGGTGTAGGCTGCACCATTAACGTTGAGCATGCTTCCCACTTCACCTTTCCGAATAGCATCCTGGTACTCAGTTGCAAAGGTGATAGGGCCAGTAGTCTCTCCATTACCGGTTAGCTGGTTTAGCTGGCCTATCTTCTCGTCAATGGTCATAAGCTTTAGAACCGAGTCAACTTTCCCTTCAATTGCTGGATCGATAGATAGTTTGCCCCCCGAATGGTCCATTGTGGCTTTATTGCCACTACACGACCATGCTGCCAACGTTACAACTGCAATTATTAATTTCAATTTCATCATTTTCCGTTTTTCGGGTTTAAACAGGGTAACCCGTTAAGGATTACCCTGTGAACAGTATAGTTTACTTAAGCCCTTCGATATGAGGCCCAGCCAAATCGTCGAGGTGAACGCTAGAGGTTCCTCCGTTGTTACCGGGATTAATCATAATACGGACAACATTGTAGAAATCCTTATTAAAGTTAGGATCAGTAGTCACATCCGAAGTGTAAATGTCACCTGTCCAATCCCAACCTGCACCAACTCCGGCAAAGTTAAACTCGGCAATTTCCCATTTATTATCATTCTGGATGGTGTAGATCAAATCATGGGTTCCAGTTTGCCAAGCATTACCGCCTCGGTCAGTGTTTTCCAGTTTCAAAAGTACCTGGTCGCCAGCCTTACCGTAAACCAAAACCTTGAAAACGGGTTGAAGAGTAAGGTCAAATCTATATCCATCGGGGAGTTTGGTATAAGCATTTGCCCATTGTGCATTGTACTTAGTAAATAAAGCGCAGTGTGCACTACGGTTCGGATACATACTATTATCAGGGTTGCTAACAATTTCAATAGTAGCACCACCATCGGCTTGATCAACTTCCATGGGAACCAGAGTGGTTTCGCCAAAATCGTTGTACATCACCATGGCATCAAGTAAATACTCCTGATATGAAGGATGATTATTTTCAACATTTACAGTTGTTGATTTAGTAAATTCTTGATCGTTGGCATATACGGTTACGGTTACACTGTATGGGCCTTTTCGCATGTAGGTATGTAATACAACTTCACTTGAGTTGGAGGTTTCATAGGTAGAACCATCGCCAAAAGAGTATACAATGTTTGAAATTGTAAAATCAGATGGAACGCTTAAATTATCAAGAGTAAACTGATATTCATTAGGATTAGCAGTAGTAGAAACACCTAAATCGTACGAAATGGTAGGCTTTACATATCCTTTAGGAATCAACTTATGGTAACGAGCTACACCACCAACTGTACGCAAGTGAAGAAAGTTCTCATTCCATTCTAAAACTTCGTATTTGCGAGGATTACCATCATCGTATGAAATATTACCCGATTGGCTTGAAATCTGGATATAGGTCTTTCCATCTTCTTCGGAAACCGACCAAGTTAGGTTGCCACGGGCAGCATCGTTGGTGGTCATATCGATATCGTAGGCATCACTCCAAATTTCAGATAGGTAGTAACCACCTGCAATACCATCCTCATCGGCATTTCCATCGTGGTTTACGTGTGTAGCTCCATGAGTGTTAATTGTGTACTCAAATCCAATGAGTTTAAAAGTAAACTCATCGTCGTAGAGATAGTGTCCCGATTTAGCAAGGGGAGTCGCAGCCCACCACACGGGTGAATACGAATCGGCTGGTCCAACACCCAAATGTGCATCGTTAAGGCTATCGATTACCCAAGTCTTTCCGTTGGCTGCATCGGCCCCTCCTGTAAGAGCAGTAATGAACGGGCTTTCAAGGTATGACCAGTCGGTCTCTGTTTGTTCTAACTCCTTTGTTTTAGATGTACTACCACCCGAGGCATATAGGGTTAGAGTGATATTATAGGTTTTAGCAAGAGGGTAGTATGCAGTAACTGAATTCCCAACAGCTTTAATACCGTTGCCCAGATCCCAGTTTGCAATTCCTTTTACTGTAGATGTGTTAGTAATTACAAAGTGAAATGCATCATCGCCAGGGGTAATGGTAAAATCTAGCTGTTCAGTTGTAGGGGCATTCCCAATATTTGGTTTATCTAGTTCCATGGGCTCGCAACCAAACCAGGTAAGCCCAACAAGAACCAGAGCGGAAAATATGATGTGTCGTTTATTCATAGCTCTTCTTAATTTTTTAGTAACCATCATTTTGTTTTAGTTTATTCCCCGAAAGTGTAATTTCTGTCTGGGGTATTGGCAACAAGCCCTTAGTTGCAGAGCTGAATGTTTCATCCAGAGGACTTGCACCTGCTGCTGCGTTAATCATTGTTTCAGCATAGGTTAAACCCCTACGGAGCAAATCCCAGTAACGGAGCCCTTCGCCAGCAAATTCAACCCTGCGCTCATGGTATATGAGGTCAAGACCAGCCAGATCGTTTGTTAGAGTAGGTGCAACGTGTGCATCGCCAAAAGCCCGTTTACGAACACGGCTATAGTAGTCCTGTGCTTTACCAAGATTGTTGTCGAGGTATAGTTCAGCACCCATAAGCAGTACATCGGCAAAACGGATTACGGGACGGTTATAAGGCCAGTTCAAGGCATCGTTAGTGGCGGGCCTGTCAGCCTTACGAGGGTAGAACTTTTTGAATGCATACCCGGTATGCTGGTAGCAGTTTTCAGGCTTGTAAACCAAACTTTCGGCTGCAGCATCAAGTATTGATACTGAGTAACGCGAATCACCTGGTTCGAACTCATCAGCAAGTGATTGGCTGGCAGGCTGAAAACTCCAACCGGACTCGTAAATGGGATCTTCAACACCGCGGAAACCAGTCATTACAACAGCCCAGTTCCCTTCGGTACCGTTACGCCATCCCCAGTCGCCCCAGTCAGCCTTTTGGGTGTGCTGGATCTCAAAAATCGATTCATTGTTATTCTCGTTTGCTACACCCCAAAGATCTGCATAGTTTGCAACTAGATCGTGTCCACTATTTGCAACAATGTCGTCAATAATGGTTTCAATGTCGGTTTCTGTAAAGGTTTTATCATCGGCTTTTAAGTCGGTTGTGATATTTAGAACACCTTTACCATAACCTTTGTGGAACAGGTAAACCCTTGCCAGCAATGCACCAGCAGCCCACTTTGATGCTCTGCCTTTCTCGGCAGCAGTAATAGTAGCAGGTAGGTTTTGGTAAGCATAGTATAAATCGCTGGCAATTTGATTGTAAACATCAGCAGGATCTGCAGCAGATTGTTGATACTCCGATGGCGCAAGGGGCTTAAGGATTAGAGGAACATTTCCGTAGAACTGAACCAGTTCAAAATAGAAATAACCCCTTAGAAAACGAGCCTCAGCAGTAAGGCGGGTTTTTAAACCCTCGGTTTTGAAATCAACCCCATCTACCTTTGAAAGGAACAGATTTGCTCTGTAAATGCCTGAAAATCTATCTTTCCAAATACCTAGAGGTTCCTCGTCAGTAACAAAATTTGAGAGTTTACCCATACGAACTAAGCCGGGACGGTCGCCTGGGCCTGATCCCCCTGCAAAAGCATCGTCCGAAAGGATATTACATACAAGATCCCATGGGTGGTAGCCACCACCTGTTTGCCATTGCAAAACATCGTAGATTGAAACAACTGCTTCAAAAGCGTCTTTCTCGGTTTTATAGAAGTTATCCTCAACCCTGTCAGTTAGAGGTTGTAACTCCAGAAAATCCTTTGTACAGGCAACAATTCCAAGTGCCATGAAAAGGATTATTGATATATTTTTAATTTTTCTCATACTCATTGTACCGGTTTAGGTTAGAAACTCAGGTTTACTCCAAACATGAAAGTTCTTGGCTGTGGGTAGATATTTCGGTCGATTCCAACGTCAAGGGCCCACTTTGCGCCAATTTCGGGATCAAAACCTGAATACTTGGTGAATGTTAATAGGTTAACCGCAGTGGCATAAATACGCAGCTTTGAGATTTTTACCTTTTGGCTGAACTTTTGAGGAAGTGTGTAGCCCAGGGTTATGTTCTTCAGGCGGAGGAACGAACCGTCCTCAATATAGAAATCGGAAACTCTGAAGTAGTTCTGGTTGGGGTCATCAATGGTTAAGCGTGGGTGTGAATTGCTTGTGCCTTCGCCGGTCCAGCGTTCAAGAACTGAGGCATCCCAGTTCGACATGGGCAGGTCGTAACGGCGTGTTCCTTTGAAAATCTCCTGACCAAATGCACCATACCAGAACATGTTAAAATCGAAATCCTTGTAGGTTAACCCTAAATTGATACCAAGCGTGAAGTCAGGGTAGGGGTTACCTATCATGGTACGGTCTTTATCGTCAATAGTACCATCATCGTTTTTATCAACCCAAATCAGATCGCCAGGTTTAGCGTTGGGCTGAATTACTGTACCATCCGATGACTTATAGTTTTGAATTTGTTGCTCGTTTTGGAATACTCCCGCAGTTTTATAACCCCAGAAATAGGCTATTGGGTATCCTGTTTCCATTACGCAAATATTGTACATACCTACAGCAAGTCCTGCACCATAAATTTTACCCTCGCTGTTGTTAATGGAAAGCACTTCGTTTTTGTTGTATGCACCCGATAGGTTAGCATTAATTCCTAAATCATTGATTAGGGTTTTGTAGCCCAGTTCAAACTCTATACCCTTGTTGCTTACTGAACCACCATTTACTGTGGGTGCAGCGTTACCAATATATCCGGGTATTGGTGCTACAACCAACAGGTCTTTAGTTTTCTTATTGTAAAGGTCGAGAGTAAAAGTTAGCTTATCGGAAAGGAAGCGGGCATCAACACCCACGTTGGTTTGCTCTGAGGTCTCCCATTTTAGGTCAGGATTCGATATTCCTACAGGGTTTGAACCAAGGGTGATTACCTCATCGGTACCAAAAGTGTACTTGCTGCCTGAACCTATTAGCGAAGTGTACTTGAAAGCACCAATAGCTTCGTTACCATTTCGGCCCCAGCCAAAGCGTAGCTTTAGGAACGATAAAGGTGTAAAACCTTGCAGAAATTCTTCCTTGGACATAACCCAGCCGGCTGAGAATGCAGGGAAGTATCCAAATCGATTATTTGAACCAAAGTTTGAGGAACCGTCGGCCCTTAATACTCCCTCGAATACATATTTACCGTCAAAGTCGTAGTTTACACGGCCAAAGTATGAAAGCAAAGCGTGCTCATCGGCACCACCCCATGAGCGGTAGCTGTCTTCGTCGGTACCGTTATTAATCCAAGCATGCTCAAAATCATTAAAAATTAGGTCGTTTTTCTTACCTCCAATATACTCATGGTAGTATTTATTTGCGGTCATACCTACCATGGCAGCAAAGTTATGTTGGCCAATGGTGTTGTTGTAGGTAAGAGTGTTCTCACTCTGCCAGGTGAACCATTTATTAACAGTACCGGAGGCTTCCGATGTGGTGGCTTTTACAATATCGCTAAGGAAGTATACCGGAACAAATGTACGGCTTGAACCGTTAGCGTAATCAATGCTAAAATTGGTCTTTGCCTTTAATCCCTTAATAATTTCCAGTTCACCCCAAACGTTTCCTACCAGTTTGTTTTCAGTGTAGTTTGAGTTAAGAAAGCTAAGGTAAGCAACGGGGTTAACAACTTCCTGTGTGGCATAGTTTGAAATGCCCCATGTTCCATCGGGGTTTTTTACTGGGGTTATGGGATCCATATTTACAGCCTTAGCTAGCGGGCCACCAAATTCGGCGTTGGGGTCAATACCACGAGTTACCTTATTGGTATATGCCAGGTTGTTACCCATGCTGAACTTGCCAATCTTATGGGTTGAGTTTAGACGATAGGTGTAGCGTTCGTAGTTCGATTTACCCTTGGCAACTATACCATCCTGGTAAGTGTAGGAGAGCGATGAAAGGAAGGTTGAATTTTCGTTACCTCCGCTAACCGAGAACTGGTGGTTGTATGTTGGAGCATTCTTGTAAAAAATTTCATCCTGCCAATCGGTGCCGGTACCTAATGAATCAATAGCTGCCATATTAGGAAATGGAATGGCTTTGTTATCATTGGCATAACTTTCGTTCATGATAATTGCGTACTCCTTGGCATTGAGTAACGACACCTTACGCCATGCGTTCTGGTAGCCCATGGAGTAATCGTAGTTAACGGAGAACTTACCTTTCTGACCCTGTTTGGTTGTGATAAGAACAACACCGTTTGCACCACGTGCACCATAAATAGCCGATGCTGACGCATCCTTAAGTATTTCAATCGATTGGATATCGTTTGGGTTTAAGTAGTCAATTCCACCAACTGGCATACCATCTACAATGTATAAGGGGTCGGATGTGCCGTTGGTGCCTACGCCGCGGATGCGAACCGTGAACCCTTCACCCGGTTGCCCTGAGTTGGCTATTACCTGTACACCAGCAGTTCTACCCTGAAGAACTTGCTCAACTCGTGTAGGCGCAGCCTTCTCAATATCCTCGCTCGATACTTTTGATACCGACGACGACACTAAGCTTTTCTTTTGTACACCGTAACCAACCACAATGAGCTCCTCAATCATTTGGGTTGATTCCTGAAGTACAACATCAATTTGAGTTCTACCGCCTACGGGAACAGTTTGGGTTTGCATTCCCACAAACGAGAACTCTAACGTTTGGTTTGGCAGTACACTTATGGTGTACTTACCATTTGCGTCTGTTATAGCACCCTTTGTAGGGTTTTCCTTTACCACGATGGTAACCCCTGGTAGAGTTGTGCCATCGCTCGATGTGACAGTACCGCTCACATTAATTTCCTGTGCGAGCAGGCTACCGCACCAAAGGATTAAACTAATAACTCCGAAGATTTTTTTCATACTCAATTAGGTTTAGAAATTGGTTTTCGGTGTGCAAGCTAAATTCTTTTAAAAGCCATTTCAACTTTTTTGGGGCTTCATGGATTGCACAACCCAATTTCAACACTTTCTCATCATTCGAAAACGTTTTCGATAAGCTACAACAAAAGTACATCAAAATACGGCCTTGATCGTGTTAATAAATTCACATACAGTGTGTTAAATAAATTACTTTTTTGATTTTTGAGTACAATTTTGAAACAATTTGAAGGAAATTTGCATAATAGTTGTTTAAGGGTTGATGTGGTATTAATTTTGGCATAAGAATCAAGGGGGTGGAATGAAAAGATTTGTAGGTACTGTCTTGGTAGCTTTTCTGGTTGCTGTTGCAGTTAAGGATGTTGGCGCACAGGCCACATCCGCTGATAGCCTTATTTTATACCCTACAATCATTCTCGATGGCGAGTATGTACCCCATATCAAGATTGAAGATGTTCTTAAGGTAGGTAAACGCCGTTTCAAGAGCCGAAGAGAAATGAGCCAGTACTACAGAATGATATACAACCTTAAGAAAACATATCCCTACGCTCAAATTGCAAAGTATAAGTTGCTAGAAATTAATGAGAATTTGAAGACCCTTAAAACTGACCGAGAGATAAAGGAATATATTAACAGGGCCGAAAAGGAACTCCGAAATCAGTTTGAGAAGGATTTGACAAAGCTTACCATATCGCAGGGGAAAATGTTAATTAAGCTCATCGATAGGGAAACCGGGCGTACTTCATATGAGCTTGTAAAGGAGTTAAAGGGAGGTTTTTCTGCCACGTTCTGGCAGGGCATTGCCCGCCTTTTTGGGTCGAATCTCAAAACCAAGTTCGACCCGCAAGGCGAGGATAAGATTCTCAATGAGTTAGTCTTCCTTTACGAGCAGGGGCTGATATGAAAGCTTACTTTTTGATCAGGAAGGAGTAGTCAACATTATCAACATCAACATACTTTCCGTTAATGGCAATTGAATCGAGTGGGTAGGCTGTGCAGCAGCCATCGCTACTCTTTACGTATCGTACCAGTATGGTATCGGTATCGTATTGGTTAAGGTATAGGTAAAACGTGTTGAGCTGCTCAAAGGGTTGTAGAATACCAATATTAGTTTGTATTATATCGTTTTGGCCAACTGGTCCAACATAATAGATGTTGGCGTATTTTTTTGTTGCACCATCAAAGTAGTAGATTTTTATGGTATCCCTGTGGTAAAACCCTTCAGTTATTAAATTTTGGAGCGTTGTTTTATCAACAACCTTAAGCCAAAGTGGCGATGGTGGATTAACACAATCAACATCGCATCGGTTAAGGCAGCTGTAGTTAAACATTGTAACTATAATGGCTGCCAGGAGTGCAAGTTTTTCATGGCTAAATCCATTTGAGTATTTCTGAAACAACAGCCTTGGCTCCATTCGATATGTCAACAATAGTGGCATCCAGCATATAGCAAGGTGTGGAAAACAGCATGTTTTTCTCATCCACAACAACCTGTGCATGGCCGGTTGGTTGGTGCTTGGCGCCCAACGATTCAATTGCTTGAGCTGTTGATGTATCTTTACCAATGGTTACAGTGGCATTGCCAATAATTTTTGCAAGTAGCACGGGTGCTATGCACAGCGCTCCAATGGGTTTTTTAAGCTTATGCATCCCTTTTATTGCTGCTTCCACCTGAGGGTGTATGCTGCATTTTGGCCCATCAAAGGCCCAGGTGGAAAGGTTTTTGGCAACCCCAAAACCACCAGGAATAATGAGGGCATTAAAAAGTTCAGGGTTAAACTCATTTAACGGTTTTATCTTGCCGCGGGCAATCCGAGCCGATTCAATCAGCACGTTTCTTTTTTCGTTCATCACGCTTCCGTCTATATGGTTTATCACGTGATACTGGTTTATGTTTGGTGCAAAAATTTCGTATGTTGCACCATGTTTTGCTATGGCGTAAAGGGTCATTACTGCCTCATGGATTTCAGAGCCATCAAAAACTCCACTACCTGAAAGTATTACAGCAAATTTTTTATTGTTTCCCATTAGTGCAAACGTTTTAAATTTGCCAAACAAGATAGTTTGTTTTTTATTTATACACAATACCTAAATGGGAACATCATGGAAACTAAACGCACTTTTTTGGCAATAGATGTTAATCCTCACGATAATATCATTAACCTGCTTCAAGAGTTGAAGCGCAATCATAAAATCGATAGCATCAAATGGGTTGACCCGGCTATAATGCATCTTACCATTTTCTTTTTAGGCGATACCCCTTCCATTCAAATCCCAAGTATATGTGAAATGTGGCGTAATGGACAAAATTCAGGCTATTTTTTAGGTAGTTTGTTCTAATGGACATTTTTCAGGCTTTTTATTTTAATGTTTTTCGAAAGAAGCAAATAGTATTAATAGATTTGTATGTCAGGTAAGCAGAAACAGGCTCTGCTGGAGAGCAACCTGTCAGGAATATCCTGACCGACTGGAATGGTCATAAAGGCTGACACTCGTCAGCCTTTATTTATTGACAATTCCAAGAGCAGATGCCTTCGAAAACTCATTTAATAGTTTTTTTTCAGCTTGACACTTAGCAAAAAAAGCAAATCTTCCATTCAAGGCTTTCAAATTCTCCAAAGTTCGATATTTATTGGAGTTAAACACTATGCCAGCCTGAAAAATGTCTATTAAGCCTGAAATGTTAAAAGCAACCATGCAAAAATTTGAACCGTTTAGCATAACCCTTAAAGGTATAGGTTATTTTGGCCGCCCATCGCCAAGGGTTATTTGGGTGGGAGTTGATTTCCCCAAGTTGCTTAATGAACTTAAACTTTCAGTTGATGAAGTTTTGAGCGAGTTTGACTTTAGCGATGATAAGGAAAAATTCAATCCGCATCTTACCCTGGGCAGAGTAAAATTTATGCACAATTCCGATAAGTTGAATGCAGCAATTCAGCAATACCGAAATAAATCATTCCAGGTACAAGAGGTTAAGGAACTGGTGCTCTACGAAAGCATTTTAAAACCGCAAGGGCCAGAGTATAGAGCTATCCAGAAATTTGAGTTAAAGGGATGCTAGACCCCCTTCCCCTTAAAAATGGTTAGTATGGTGTATATCATTATCTTAAAATCGATGTAAAGCGACATATTCTCTAGGTATAAAAGGTCGTACTTGAGCCGCTCTACCATTTGTTCGATATTTTCGGCATAGCCATACTTTACTTGTCCCCACGATGTAATACCCGGCTTTACCTTTTGCAGATGAAGGTAATGGGGGGCAACTTTTACTAGCTGGTCTATATAGAATTGTCTTTCGGGGCGTGGCCCAACAATTGACATCTCGCCTTTGAGTACGTTTATGAAATTTGGAATCTCATCGAGCCGGGTTTTGCGCATAAACCGACCTACGGGAGTTACTCTTGGGTCGGTTTGGTTTGATAGAGCGGGGCCGTTTGCCTCAGCATCAACATACATACTCCTGAACTTGTATATATGAAAAGGTTTACCGTGCTGTCCAATCCTTTCCTGTTTGAAAATAACAGGGCCCTTTGATGTCGTTTTTATTACAGCCATGAGTATAAGCGCAACTGGTGCTGAGAGCAAAAGACCCACAAGGGCTATAAAGTAGTCCAGCATTTCCTTTAGGTTTGCCTGCCAGGCAGGCATGGGCTCAAACGAGACATCTACCAGGGTAGTCCCAATAATACGATTCAGCTTTACTTTCCCCAGCAAAATATCGTACATGCTAGGTATTGCTTTGATGTTTACATTTAGCGGAACAAGTAGGTTTAGAACGGTTGTTAGCGTTTGTGGGCTTTCGTTGTCAATGGCAAGAATAACCTCTTCAATTCCGTATCTTGCTACAACTTCCGGTATGTTGTTTACACTTCCCAAAATAAGCGATTGGTCAACCCTAACGCCATTGGGTAAATCGATAAAACCAATTATTCTGTATCCTTGCGATATTTTTTCCGAGTTAATATCGTTATAGGTTTGCAAGGCTTTTTTCCCACTGCCTACTATTATGGTTGGGTAGCCAATTTTTCTATTATGGATCCGGTGAATGGTTTGGGTTGTAATTACAAGTCGGGGTAAATAGGTAAGCGCAAATACAAGCAGAAACATGGCAAGCAATATCTTGTAGTAGTTCTGGTATGCTACCACGTAATCGTCAATCAGCAGAACAAAGAAAAGCACAACGGTTCCAATAATGGTAATAGTTAGCGAGGCTCCAAATTCTCTGAGTCTCGACTTTCGGTATGGGTCGTGGTAAAGCCCAACCAAGCCAAACATCGAAACCCAAAATAATGTGAAGAATACAAGCCCTAGGTAAAACTTATAGTCAGGGCTGAAACGAATGTCAATGCCAAAAAGGTTTGATTCAATTACCCTTTTACGGTATAGATTGAATAACGTCCATGCAAGGGCGCTACCAGCTACATCGAAAAGCAAATATCGGAATGCCTGTTTTTTTTTGTTCAAAGTCGCAACTTTTATTCAATATAACTATGAAACTTTTAAAATATTGCTAGCTGTAGATCTTTTTTATGATTATTTCTATGATTTGCTTCGATTTTAGGGCCATGGCGGCCGGGTACAACATCTTTCGTTGGTTTATGAAGTAATCCACGTTTTGCATAACCGTTTCTTTTGTTGATTCTGGTTTTATTTGGGCTTCAAAGATATTGAAAGTTTTATCATACTCCTCGGTAGTTAGCACAACCTTTAATATGCTCGTTTCTTTCTTGTTTTTAATTTGATAGGTAATCAAAGAGTTGTCGTTGAAATCAACTATCAGTTTCAGGGTTGAAACTGGATGGCTGTATAAAGGCAACCAGTAAACCCTAACCTTGCGGAGTTCCGATTTTATTGGTGATAAAAGGAGTATTAAGTCATTTGCAATTTGTTGCAATAAATTTTCGGTTGAGGTTAGGTTGATTGTCTCTCTTACGCTATCAATTATGATGGGGGTGTGGGTTGATGGAAGGTCAAGGCTATATTTTGGCAAAAAACCAAACTCAACCCCAATCTCTTGGGCTATGGTAATAAGTTCCTGAATTTTTTCGCTGCTGAAATGGGGAAGCGATGGCGTTAATACGTTAATGCCGGCTCGTAAGGCATTGGCAATTATTGTGTACGAGGTTTTTGGGTTTGTGTCAACTACCACCAATTCAGGGTAGTTAAACAGCCTTGCTATTTGTGAATTGCTTTCACATATCCCAAGCAAAATCTTATCAATCAGTTGGTTGTTGACTTCAATGGTGTTGTTGAAAAAATTCTCCCCCTGATACGGAATTAACTTATTGCTATCGGTTACAAGGCAGGTTGTCATAGTTAAAGGCTAATGTTTTGCAATAATACATTGTTCTGTAATCATTTCAGTGGCTCACCCCTCATAATTTATTAACCTTTTAGTAACAGTTGGAATTTTATGCGTTATAAAAGCTAAATTTGCTTGCCATTTAAATGATATTAAAAAATATGCTCCAGGACGATAGTATACGTCACAAAGGTTTACGTCGCAAGCTAGTGGAAGAGGTTGCTGCCAAGGGGATAAGCGATAAGCGAGTGCTCGAAGCAATGCTTAAGGTGCCTCGTCATTTTTTCATGGATAGTGGTTTTTTAAGCTTTGCCTATAAGGACCAAGCATTCCCAATTGGTTCCGGGCAAACCATTTCACAGCCATTTACTGTAGCCTTTCAAACACAGTTGCTACAGGTTAGTCCCATGCAAAAAGTTTTGGAGGTTGGAACTGGCTCGGGATATCAGGCTGCCATTCTTATGGAAATGGGTGCTAGGCTCTATACCATAGAACGCCACCGGGAATTGTTTCTTGCGGCAAAGGCTCTACTTGAGGAGATGGGCTATCGGCCTAGCTGCCATTACGGCGATGGCTACCAGGGATTACCCCCATATAGCCCATTCGATCGTATAATAGTAACGGCTGGCGCTACAGAAGTCCCTCAGGCTCTTGTCGATCAGCTCGCACCAGGGGGGCGCTTGGTAATTCCCGTAGGGAATGATTATGGCCAAACCATGATGCTCATTGAGAAATTAGATGATGGAACCATAAAAGAATCGGCTCACGGAAACTTTATTTTTGTTCCGTTGTTAAAAGGTAAAGCAAAATAGTAAGCTAATGATTGCAATTAAACAGTTTGTTTTCAATCCTTTCCAGGAGAATACCTATGTTCTGTACCAGCCACAGGGCGAGGCCATTGTGGTTGATGCAGGCTGCTCAACCGAAAGTGAGTTTCAGGAACTCTTGGATTTTGTTAATAACCAAAACCTTACGGTAAAATGTTTGATAAATACTCACTGCCATATCGACCACATACTAGGAATCGATAAGCTAAAGAAGCAATTTGGCGTTAAGGCCTATGCCCATATCGATGATTTTCCATTGCTACAAATGGCCCCAGCACATGCCATGATGTTTGGGTTATACCTTGAAACAGTTCCCGGAATCGATGAAACAATCAGCCATGGAGATTTGATAGAACTTAACGGCGATAGTCTAAAGGTTATTTACACTCCCGGACACTCCAGAGGCGGTTTGTGCTTTTATGCGGAGCAGGATAGATTTATTTTAACCGGCGACACCCTATTTAACCTATCCATTGGCCGTACCGATTTGGCTGGTGGTAATTACGAAACGCTAATTAAGAGCATTAGGGAACAGCTCATGGTGTTACCTGACGATGTGATAGTTTACCCTGGCCATGGTAATAGCACAACCATTGGTATCGAAAAGGCATCGAATCCCTTTTTGTAGTTTAGGTGTTAAAAAACATAAGCAAAAAACTATTGTTTAGTTATAATCAATAACCCAAATTCATAATTTTGCTGATAATCTTTAAATAAAAAACCTAACATGTATACCGATAAATTTGTGTCACGTCATAATGGTCCTCGCGACCAAGAAGTTGGTGAAATGCTAAAGGTAATTGGCGTTTCATCGGTTGATGAGCTAATCAACCAAACCGTACCTGCAAATATCAGGCTTAAAAAACCGCTAAACCTACCTGCTCCCATGTCGGAATATGAGTTCCTGACCCATATGCATAAGGTTGCGTCCAAAAATAAACTCTACAAGAGTTTTATTGGAATGGGTTACTATGGAACCGTTACCCCTTCGGTTATTTTGCGTAACATTTTTGAAAACCCCGGTTGGTACACTTCGTACACTCCATACCAGGCCGAGATTAGCCAGGGAAGGCTTGAGGCTTTGCTCAATTTCCAAACCATGGTGGTTGAACTTACCGGGATGCAAATTGCTAATGCATCGCTACTTGATGAAGCAACCGCTGCTGCTGAGGCAATGTTTATGATGCTCAACCTCCGCTCACGCGAGGCTGTTAAGGCGGGCAAGAATGTAATTTTTGTTGATCAGGATATTTTCCCTCAAACCCTCGATGTAATTAAAACACGCTCAAATCCCCTTGGTGTTGAAGTTGTTACTGGCTGCTACAGCGAGTATAGTTTTTCCGGGCGGGAGTTTGGCGTTATAGTTCAGTACCCATCGGCAAAGGGAAACATTCGCGACTATGCCGCTTTTGCTGCAAAAGCACACGAGGCTGGTGCGCTGGTAACAGCCGTTTCCGATATTTTAAGTTTGGCCTTAATTACACCTCCGGGCGAGTGGGGGGCCGATATTGCTTGTGGCTCTACTCAACGTTTTGGAATACCCATGGGATTTGGTGGCCCACATGCAGCATACTTTGCCTGCAAGGATGAGTTCAAGCGCAGCATGCCAGGCCGAATAATAGGTGTTTCCATTGACAGGCATGGCAATAAAGCTCTACGTATGGCACTGCAAACCCGTGAGCAACACATTAAGCGTGAACGTGCCACATCAAATATCTGTACCGCACAAGCCCTCTTAGCTACCATGGCAGGTATGTATGCTGTTTACCACGGCCCCGAAGGAATACGCCGTATTGCCTCGTATGTTCACAGCACTGCTGTTCAGGTTGCCAAGGAACTTGTTGGTATGGGTTACAAGCAAAACGTTAAAAATATCTTTGATACCCTTGAGGTAGAATTGCCTTCAGGTGTAACCATCGATGATATCCGCAAGCGTGCCCTTGCTCGCGAAATCAACCTGAATTACAAGCCAAACGGAACAGTAGGTATTAGCTTTGACGAAACCACTTCCGTAACCGATGTCAACAACCTTCTTTCAGTTTTTGCCGAAGCTGTTGGAAAGAAGTTCAATGCTATAACCGAGATTAAGGAAACCATTGAAATCCCTGAAAACCTTCGTCGCAAAACGCCTTTCTTAACCGATAAGGTATTCAACAGTTTCCATTCCGAAACAGAAATGATGCGCTACATCAAGAAACTTGAGCGTCGCGATATAGCCCTAAACCATAGCATGATTTCGCTGGGTAGTTGCACCATGAAGCTAAACCCAGCAACCACCATGTTGTCGTTAAGTTGGCCGGAATGGAATAGCCTACACCCGTTTGTCCCTGCTGACCAAGCCGAAGGCTACATGCAGGTCATCCGTGAACTGGAACAATATCTGGCAGAGATTACCGGGTTCCATGCAGTGACCTTACAGCCAAACTCCGGTGCAGCCGGTGAGTACACAGGGTTAATGGTAATCCGTCAGTACCACATCAATCGTGGCGAGGGTCACAGGAATGTTGTACTGATTCCTTCGTCGGCACATGGTACCAACCCCGCAAGTGCTGCTATGGCAGGCATGCAGGTGGTGGTTGTTGCTTGCGATGAGAATGGGAATATCAACGTTGACGATTTGCGCGCTAAAGCAGAGCAGCACAAGCAAAACCTTGCAGCATTTATGGTAACCTATCCGTCAACCCATGGAGTATTTGAAAGCAAGATTAGGGAGATGATGGATATTGTTCACCAGAATGGTGGTTTGGTTTACATGGATGGTGCCAATATGAATGCCCAGGTTGGGCTTACCAGTCCCGGTGAGATTGGTGCCGATGTATGCCACCTTAACCTGCATAAAACCTTTGCTATCCCACACGGTGGCGGTGGCCCTGGCGTTGGGCCAATTGCAGTAGCTAAGCATTTAGCTCCATTCCTCCCTTCACATCCAGTGGTTAAGACCGGTGGCGAAAAAGCTATTACTGCTGTTGCTGCTGCTCCCTGGGGAAGTGCTAGCGTAATTGTAATCTCTTACGCATACATTCTAATGTTGGGTGCCGAGGGTTTAACCCAGGTGACAAAGATGGCAATTCTTAACGCAAACTACTTGGCTGCCAGGCTAAAGGATCACTATAAGATTCTTTACACCGGCGAAACCGGTAGGGTTGCCCACGAGATGATTCTCGATTGTCACCACTTTAAGATGGCCTACGGTGTAGATACCAGCGATGTTGGTCGTCGTATGATGGATTACGGATACCATGCTCCAACCGTATCGTTCCCGGTTCATGAAAGCCTTATGGTGGAGCCTACCGAGAGCGAGTCAAAGCAGGAACTCGATAGGTTTATTGACATGATGATTGCCATTAAGGGAGAGCTTGAGGATATCAAGAACGGTAAAGTCGATAAGGCCGACAACCTTATTGCCAATGCCCCGCATACAGCCCCCGAGGTTACCGCCGATGAGTGGAAGCATGCATATTCCCGCCAACAGGCTGCCTACCCACTACCCTGGGTAATGCAGAATAAATTCTGGCCCTATGTAAGTAAAATTGATGCAGGTTATGGCGACCGTAATCTGGTGTGCACCTGCGCGCCAATTGAGGATTACATGTAAATACATTTAATCGTTTAGCTAGAAAAGTGCTTTGGATAATCCAAGGCACTTTTTGTTTTAAACCCAATTACTTTGAAATTTCCCTAATAGGCCAGTCATTTTTTACCAATACATAGGGTTAGGTATTTGTATGTTTCTTAACACATTTAGCTTTTCCGCGCAAACAATTAACTTTGCAATAAATTTGATTTACAACTACTATGGAGAGGGTAAATGTTTATCTCAATTCCGAGATAGGTGAGCTTGAGGGTGTAATACTGCATACACCGGGAGCCGAGGTGGAAAATATGACCCCCGAAAATGCTCAACGAGCATTATACAGCGATATTCTTAACCTAAACGTTGCCCGTAAGGAGTACTCGCAGCTCAGTGGCGTGCTTTCAAAGGTGGCAAAAACTTACGAGGTGGTTGATTTGCTTGAGAAAGTGCTTGGAAACGAGGAGAATAGGGAGTATCTGCTCGAAAAGATATGTCGTCATGAGAATGCCATGTCGCTATTCGACTATCTTTTAGATATTGATGCAAAGCAACTGGCCAGGATGCTCATTGAGGGCGTTCCATTGGTTCGTAATACACTCACTAACTTTTTAAGTAAGGAGCGGTTTGCACTTCGCCCGCTCTATAACTTCTACTTTACACGCGATGCATCAATTGCAATTGGTGAGGATGTGCTTATAGCTAAAATGGCCAACGCCGTTAGGGATAGGGAGAGTATAATTATGGAGGCAATATTCTCTCGTTCCGGTATTTTTAATACGCAAACCATTAACCCTACTACATTTAACAATCCTGCAGATGTCACCATTGAGGGCGGCGATGTTCTTGTAGTTCGCGACGATATATTATTGATTGGCAATGGAATAAGAACCAATACCCATGGTATCGATTTCATTCTGTCCAGGTTTCTGGCTCGCGACGATAAAAGGAAACGGCATATCCTGGTACAGGAATTACCCTATAAGCCCGAGTCATTCATTCACCTCGATATGGTTTTTACCATGCTCGATTTTGACAAGTGCATGGTTTATGAACCAATAATTCTGCAGCCTAACCGTTACCAAACCGTTCACATCACAATAGATAAAGGTAAGGTTAAGGAGATAAAAACGGTTGATAACCTTCTGGTTGCACTCAAAAGCCTTGGTATCGATTTAAAACCAATAGTTTGTGGTGGTACAAAGGATCGTTGGATACAGGAGCGTGAACAGTGGCACAGCGGAGCAAATTTTGTTGCCATTGGCCCCGGTAGGGTAATTGGCTATGGTCGAAATATCAATACGCTCGAGGAGATGAACAAAAACGGATTTGAAATTCTCAGAGCAAAAGATATTGTGGCTGGCAAGGTTGATTTGAACTCCTACCAAAAATATGTTGTGGCTCTCGATGGTAGTGAACTCCCCCGCGGTGGAGGAGGTGCGCGATGTATGACTATGCCTTTCCGTCGCAAACCAATAAAGTGGCAGTAAACATTTTCCATTGTGGTTTGTTTCAAGAAAAGCAATCATTAAACTTTGAAACAATGGAAAAAAATGTAGGCAAAATTGATAAGGTAATCAGAATTCTGATTGCTTTAGTTATAGCTGGGGTAGGAATCTACTACCAAAGCTGGTGGGGATTACTGGCAATAGTACCTCTGGCAACGGCACTAACAGGAACATGTGGACTTTACTCCCTATTCGGGATAAGTACCTGTTCCACCAAGAAGTAAATAAAAACGGGGCTTTGCCCCGTTTTTTATTTTAGTTAACCATTTGCTTTACCAGGTTTGCTGCCTCCTGCAGTGTGATTGCGCTGTACACCTTTAAGCCTGACTCGTCAATCAGCTTTTTGCCTTCAAGTGCATTGGTGCCCTGTAAACGAACTATAACTGGAACAGGAATATTTCCAATTTCCTTATAGGCATCAACCACACCTTGTGCTACGCGGTCGCAACGTACAATGCCGCCAAAAATATTGATAAGTATGGCTTTAACGTTAGGGTCTTTTAGTATTATCCTGAAACCGGCTGCTACGGTTTTGGCATTTGCTCCACCTCCTACATCAAGGAAGTTGGCAGGGTCGCCGCCTGAGAGCTTAATAATATCCATGGTTGCCATGGCTAAACCGGCGCCGTTTACCATGCAGCCAACATTACCGTCGAGCTTAACAAAGTTAAGGTTGTGTTCGCCTGCTTCTACCTCTGCGGGGTCTTCCTCGTAAATATCGCGGTACTCAGCCAAATCGGGGTGGTGGAAAAGAGCATTGTCGTCAATGCTGCACTTGGCATCTGCGGCCAAAATATCGTCGTTCGATGTTTTTACAACAGGGTTGATTTCAAGTAGCGAAAGATCGTTTTTGGTATAGGCTTCGTAGAGCGACATAACAAACTTAACCATTTGCTGGTAGGCTTTGCCTGATAATCCAAGGTTGAACGCAATTTTACGTGCTTGAAATGCCTGAAGCCCAACGGGGTGAATTTCTTCCTTAAAGATTAGTTCAGGGGTTTGAGCAGCTACAGCTTCAATGTCCATTCCTCCCTGGGGGGAGTATATAATCATGTGCCTTCCTGATGCTCTATTTAACAGGATGCTTATGTAGTACTCTTTTATTTCCGATGGACCCGGCTGATAAATACCCTGCTCAATTAGTACCTTTCGTACAAGCTTACCTTGAGGCCCGGTTTGGTGGGTTACCAGATTCATCCCTAAAATATTCGAGGCGTATGTTGATACCTCATCAATGGACTTTGCAATTTTAACGCCACCGCCTTTGCCTCGTCCGCCAGCATGAATTTGAGCCTTTACGGCTATTGTGTCAGTACCCGTGATTTTCATTACTTCCTGTGCAGCCCTAATGGCTTCATCCTTGGTAAAAGCTACTAACCCTACTGGCACTGGAACACCAGCTTGCCTTAGTATTTCTTTCGATTGATACTCATGTAGATTCATAGAAAAACATCATTTTTTTAATGCATCTAAGTTACAAAAAAAGGATTAACTAAATTTGTTAAATTTTTTGTGGATATGGTTAAAAACAGAAAGTTGTTAAATGAAGAGCTTGGGCGAAAATCGATTGATGAATTTAAATCCTCTGAAAAATTACCAATTGCTGTAGTCCTCGATAATGTCAGGAGTTTAAACAATGTAGGCTCTGTGTTTAGAACCTCCGATGCTTTCCTGGTTGAAAAAATTTACCTGTGTGGAATTACAGGTACTCCACCTCACCCTGAAATCCATCGCTCCGCTTTGGGTGCTGAGAACTCAGTAGACTGGGAGTATGCTGATAGCACAGTCAAAGCAGTTGAAGGACTGAAACAATTGGGATATGTGATTGTTTCAGTAGAACAGGTGGAGCATTCGGTGCTGCTTAACCAGTTTTATCCGACAAAAGGGCAGAAATACGCATTGGTATTTGGAAACGAAGTTAAAGGTGTAGGACAGGATGTGGTGGATATTTCAGATGTTTGCATTGAGATCCCACAGCTTGGCACCAAACACTCCTTTAACATTTCGGTCTCGGCTGGTATAGTGCTTTGGGATTTTTTTGTTAAAGTAATGGTCGACTAATATTTAGCGTTATTACTTGTTTAGTGTCTGCTGAACTTCAGGTATTATTTGTTGCAATAAAAAAAACGGGGCTGCATGTGCAGCCCCGTTTCTTAGTAATGTATTTATATTAGAATAATGCTTTAAAAGCTTCGTTCTGGAAGAAGGTACGGAATTCAACATCTTCCTTAGCACGATCTTTTAGTGAAGCGTCCTTACCAAAAGCAGTGCGTAGGTTATCGAGTACAGTTGCTTCTTCAGCAAGGCGAGCGCCAACAATTGCACGGCCATAGTAACCCTTAGCTGTTTCTACCTTGTTAAAGGTGTTCTTGGCAGCATCAACCTTTCCTGCTAATAGAAGAGCAAGACCCTGGTTGAATGAATCGCTACCAGCAAGGTATTCAGCAGCTGCAGGATACTGTCCTTTAAGAATTGCAATAATACCGAGGTTGTACTTAACAGCGCTACCAGCATCAGCTGCATCGGCAAATAGCTTTTCAGCCTCATCAAAGTTGCCTTCAAGCATAGCTACACAACCACGGTTGTTGGTAACGGCAGCAATCTTCTGATCGGCAGGAATCTTATCCAAAGCAGCTTTAGCATTAGCAGCATCCTTGTTCAGAATGTAGTAGTATGCAGCATTGTTGTAACCGCGAGCACAGTTGAACTTTTCGCCGGCTTTCATGTAAACTTCAATCTTCTTGTTAACATCATTTACAAGTGTAGCCGCGTAAAGCATTTCCTCAACGTTAAGGCTGTCGTAAGCGTTGTTTTCAACCATGTACTTTAGGGTATCATCGGAGTAGCCAATAACATCAACCTTAGCAATCATTCTTGAACGACGGAGCTGTGGGAGAATCTTTTCAGCCAATACCTTGTAAACCTTTGAAAGATTCTTGATTTCCTTTTCACGTACTACTGGATCGGAGTACATGGAAAGAACGCGAATGATAAGCTCTTTGTCTTCGATATCGGAAGCCTGAACAGCTTTCTGGAAACCATCCCAGTCTTCAGCTGTAAATTCAACAGTTGGGGTAACGCCTTCTACTTTAGCTTTCTTGAATACGTCGGCAAGGTACTTGTCGGTGTTCTTTCCGCGATCCTGCGACAGCTTGTCGTTTAGTTTTTCAGGGCCATCGGGTGAAGCATAAGCAGCAATCTTAAGCTCTTTAATCTCCATGTTCTTAGCCTGAGCAGCTGCAAGTAGGAAATCGTTTAACATCTTGATTTCGTCCTTGGTTAACTCCGATTTGCGGATGTCAGCCTTTTGGATTACGAAATTAATTTGTGCTTCCTTTTCCTCAGGAGTAACGCGTACAAACTTGTCGTTTAGCATTACTGGCTTAACATCAATGTCTACCAGCTTGTAGGTAGCCATTGTACCAATGCCAACCTTTTGAGGAGCATCGAAAGGAACTTTTTTGTCCTTGTAGGTAATAACAAAACGGAGTTCAATTTCAGAGCTGAACATCTCGTCCTTGTAATCAAACTCTACATCATGTTTCCAGCTACCACCAGCTTCGTAGTTAATAACCTGGTTGTTGGCCTGAACGTCTTCACCTTGTAAAACCTTTGAGGGAAGAGCTAACTCACCACCCTTGTAAACCACAACAGGGGTAATTTCAACAGTGGCTTTCTTGTTGAAGTACTTTGGAGGAATAGTACCTTCAA
Source organism: Tenuifilum sp. 4138str (assembly GCF_041102575.1). NCBI lineage: Bacteria > Pseudomonadati > Bacteroidota > Bacteroidia > Bacteroidales > Tenuifilaceae > Tenuifilum > Tenuifilum osseticum. The sequence goes on from NZ_JBGCUE010000003.1 coordinate 328,425, forward strand.
AAGTAGCCTTTACTTTGTTAGCATGTACTTCTACGGGGTTTGGGGTTACCTTTAAAGTAAAACCGGCAGGTAATTCTTTCATTTTCTCAACCCCACCGCAACCGGCCAAAAGCAGACCGGCTAAGGCAATAATCGATAGTTTTAAACCTTTCATTTTCATATAAAAGTTGGTTAGTTATTAATTCTGCTTAATTGTAAGCACTCAATTTAGTAAATACAAACATACTACTTAAATTCCAATTTATCAAATTCATGGAACAAAAATAAACATTTGTCTTACAGCGACACCAAGTTAACACCTTTTTTGTAATGTTGGTCAAAAATCGTCGATTTGATTTTTAAAAAATCATCGCGGTTTGCCACAAAGTCAATTTTTGAAGTATCAATTACTAAGAAAGTGTATTCAGGATGTTGTTTGAAAAAATCGAAATATCCTTCGGTTATTCCATTTAGATATTCAGCGGTTATGGTTTGTTCGTAATAGCGTCCCCTTTTCTGAATGTTTTTAAGCAGCTGATTTGTAGGTAAGTGTAGGTATACATATAGGTCGGGTTTTGGCAAAGTGCTGTAAATAATGGAAAATAGTTGCTTGTAAAGCTGAAGTTCATCGCCGTTCAGTGTGTTCTGAGCAAAAATTAGCGATTTCATGAAGTAGTAATCCGCAATTGTTAATGAGTGGAAAAGGGAAGCGGAACGTAACTCGTTATTGAGCTGTGAGTATCGCTCTGCCAGGAATGAGAGTTCAAGCGGGAAACTATACCGTTCAGGGTTTTTATAGAATTTTGGAAGAAAGGGGTTATCGGCAAATTGTTCCAGGATTAGCTTGGCATTGAGCTCTTTTGCCAGCATGGTTGCAAGGGTTGTTTTGCCTGCACCGATATTTCCTTCAATTACAAGGTAATGCATAGTTTTTCAAAGGCGTTTGTTCATGGCTAAGTTATATTTTTTGGTGTATAAAACAAAAGAGGTTGGAGCGTAATACTCCAACCCCTTTAAAAAATTTATCAACTCTAGTATTGCATTCCCATGTTATACATTATAAAGGCGTAGATATCGGCATACTCATCAATAACCATAGAGGTTGGCATACCTGCTCCGTGTCCAGCACGAGTTTGAATGCGTATCAGGGCAGGATTTTTGGGGTTAGGGTTTTTCTCCTGCATGGTAGCAATGTATTTGAACGAATGTGCTGGTACAACCCTATCGTCGTGGTCGGCAGTGGTTACGAGTATGGCCGGGTAATTGGTTTTAGGTTTGATATTATGGAGCGGGGAGTAGCTGTAAAGGTTAAGGAACTGAATGGAGTCGTTACTGGTGCCGTAATCGTTAGCCCAAGCCCAGCCTATGGTAAAGTTATGGTACCTAAGCATATCCATTACGCCAACCTGAGGGATGGCTACCTTGAATAAATCGGGACGTTGATTGGTTACTGCACCAATCAGCAAGCCTCCGTTTGAACCCCCTTGGATGGCAAGTTTTTTTGGTGAGGTGTACTTTTCTTTGATTAAGTACTCGGCTGCTGCAATAAAGTCGTCGAAAACGTTTTGCTTGTTTAGCTTAGTGCCCGCACGATACCAGTTCTCACCGTATTCGCCACCGCCCCTTAGGTTTGCCATGGCAAATATGCCACCCTGCTCTAGCCAGAATAAGCGCGATGTACTAAAGTAGGGTAGTAGGCTTACATTGAAGCCACCGTAGCCGTAAAGCAGGGTAGGGTTGTTACCGTCGAGCTTAATGCCCTTTTTGTGGACAATAAACATTGGAACAAGAGTGCCATCCTTGCTAGTGTACAATACCTGCTTGGTTTCGTAGTCATCAAACTTAAAGTCGATGTTAGGGCTAAAGAATTGTGTCGAAGTATTGGTGTTTACGTTGTACTTTACAACGGTTGGGGGAACTGTAAACGATGAGAATGAATAAAAGGCAATAGAATCATTTATATCGCCGCTTATTCCTGATATTGTGCCAAGGGTTGGAAGTTCAATGTCCGTAATTTTACTTCCGTCCAGGTTGTAAACCTCGGCCTGGCTTTTAGCATCAACAATGTAGTTGGCAATTATTTTTTTGTTGATTAGGGCACATTCCTTCAGTACATCTTTCCGTTCAGGTAGAATGTCGCGCCAGTTGCCAATATCCATGCTGTTCACGTTGATTTTTACCAGCTTATACTTGGGCGCCTTGTAGTTGGTTAAAACAATGAGGTTGTCGTCAATATGGTCAAGCACGCTGTACTCAAACTCAAAGCCTGTGGTAATCTTGGAAAAGTTTGCCCTGGGGTCTTTTAGGTTTTTTACATAGATGGAGTTACCGTAGGTTGATTCCGATTCATAAATGATGAGGTATTTTTCATCATCGGTGGTTTGTGCGGAGTAGTTGCGTAAGGGGTATTGGCTATTTGAGAAAATTAGCTTGTCGGTTTCCACTGGTGTTCCTACCTTGTGGTAAAAAACTTTATGGTTTTGGTTGATATTGGAAAGTTCCGAGCCGCCCATGGGTTCGTCGTAGCGGCTATAGAAGAAGCCATCGTTTAGCCATGCAATGGATGAAAATTTTACCCAGCTGATTTCGTCAGGAAGTTGCTCCCCACTGGGCAGTTTAATCACTTTTATCTTTTGCCAGTCCGAACCGCCATCGTTAATGGAATAGGCAAGGTACTTGCCATCGCGCGAAACGCTAACATTCGATAGCGATATGGTTCCATCCTCGCTAAAGGTGTTTGGGTCAAGAATTACCTTAGGCTCAGCCTCAAGGTTTTCCATCATGTAAAGGACGCTTTGGTTCTGAAGTCCCTCTTTCTTGAAAAAGAAATACCTGCCGCCTGCTTTAAAAGGTGCCCCCATTGAGGTATAGTTCCAAATGGTGGTTAGCCTTTCTTTTATTTTGTTGCGGAAAGGAATTGCATTAAGGTAGTTGAAAGTCACCTCATTCTGCTGTTTAACCCATTCAGCCACCTCGGGTGCTTTGTCATCCTCAAGCCAACGGTAGGGATCGGCCACTTTTACTCCAAAATACTCGTCAACTACATCTACCTGCTTGGTTTTGGGATATTTAACTTTGGCGGTGTTACACGACATTGTAATCAAAATTGGTGTGGCTAACAACATCAATATGAATATCTTTTTCATCGCTTTCAAAATTTTGTTGTGATATACTAACAAAAATACAATAAAATTATGCAAACCTTGCACTAATTTCTGAAAAAAAAAGCAATCGCAATACAATATCGTTTAGTTAAGGTCATTTATCATGTTGCGCGCAAGCGAAACATCACGCTGTCGTGCTGAGTCCCGATTTATAGGGATAGACTTCGCCGAAGCATCTCATTGCTCTTTTCTCTTCAATCCTTTGAAGAGATCCCTCGATTTTGTTGGGGATGATAAAAAACTATCTTCCTTTCTGCTACTTGTCATGCTGAGCTAGCCGAAGCATCGCTTTACCTTAAACCCTTTTATTCTTATTGTTTTTTTTGGAATCGCTCTTTTCAGTTTTTTCTGTTGCGATGCAACGTTTTCCTCGTGCTCTTTGGAAAAAGTACTGCGTGCATCGCTATACATGTGGGAATAATAATGTTGTTACAAATATTGCGCCCCTACGGGGCTGGACGCGGTCTTAGTTGCTCGTTGTTCGTTGTCCGTTGTTCGTGGAACTATTGTCATGCTTAGTTAGTCGAAGCATCTATAAGTACCTTCAAATCTTCTTTAATGCGATTCCTCAACCAACACGGAGTACCATACGCAGAGGCATAAAAGCCAGACCCGGCAATGGGTCGGGGGTGGAACGTGGCGGTGGGCCTAGAAAGCGATACCACATGAGCCACGCCGTAGGCGTGGCGAATAGTATCGCGTGGAAGTTCCACCCTCGGGGCACCCATCGGGTCGGGCTTTTCAGCCTAGATTTTCTTTGGTTCTTTCTTGTATCAAGACAAGAAAGAACATAAAAAACGCTCTTTGTAATACCTTACTGTTGCGATGCAACGCTTTACCCTTGCTCTTTGGAAAGTGTATTGCGAGCATCGCTATACATGTGGGAATAATAATGTTGTTACAAATATTACGCCCCTACGGGGCTGGAAGCGTTGTTAGTTTTTCGTGATTCGTTGTTCGTGAAGCAATTGTCATGTTGAGCTAAGCGAAACGTCACATGGGGTCGGTTAGAGAACCTTCGCTGCGCTCAGGATGAGAGGCATGAATATATTTGTTAACTAAACGACATAGAATCACAATATTTGAAAGTATAAAAAAAGCAGGGGTTACCCTGCTTTTACTATTTGTTTTTCTCCGGTTTTGGCAGCAAAACTTTTCGCGAGAGTTTCAGCTTTCCGGTTTTTTTGTCGATTTCAATAAGCTTAACATCAACCATCTCGCCTTCCTTGAGCACCTCTTCAACCTTCTCTAGCCTACGCCACTCAATTTCCGATATGTGAAGCAGCCCATCCTTGCCGGGAAGAATTTCAACAAATGCACCAAAGGGCATAATGGACTTAACCTTACCCTTGTAAATTTCGCCTACCTCAGGAACAGCAACAATTCCTTTAATCCATTTAACGGCAGCATCGCGGCTTTCAGCACTCTCAGCAAAAACACTAACTACACCGTGATCATTAATTTCCTCAATGGTGATAGTGGTTTGGGTTTCGCGCTGAATTTCCTGAATTACCTTACCACCAGGGCCAATAACGGCACCAATGGTTTCGCGAGGTATGTTGAACTGTTCAATACGGGGGGCGTGGGGTTTAAAGTCGGGACGGGGTTCGGAAATGGTTTGCATCATGATATCAAGGATGTGCATACGTCCATCGTGGGCTTGCTTTAGAGCTTTAGCAAGTACTTCGTACGATAGGCCATCAACCTTTATGTCCATTTGGGTGGCTGTAATACCATCGCGGGTTCCTGCCACCTTAAAGTCCATATCACCAAGGTGATCCTCATCGCCAAGAATGTCGGAAAGTACGGCATACCTATCCGATCCTTTCTCAGTGATAAGCCCCATTGCTATACCCGATACGGGTTTCTTAATCTGAACTCCTGCATCCATCAGCGCCAGGGTGCCTGCGCAAACAGTGGCCATTGATGATGAACCATTCGATTCAAGTATATCGCTCACAACGCGAATTGCGTATGGGTTCTCTGGCGCATCGGGTACCATGTTCTTTAACGCCCTGTGGGCAAGGTTTCCGTGTCCAATTTCCCTGCGGCTCACACCTCTTGAGGGTTTGGCTTCGCCGGTGGAGAAAGGTGGGAAGTTGTAGTGCAGTGTAAACTTCTCAGTTCCCTGCATCAGAACCTCATCAATAATTTTTTCGTCGAGCTTGGTGCCGAGGGTTACTGTGGTAAGCGATTGTGTTTCGCCACGGGTGAAAATGGCCGATCCATGTGCCATGGGCAGGTAATCAACCTCGCACCAGATAGGGCGTATTTCGTGGGTTTTGCGCCCATCGAGGCGAACACCCTCGTTAAGTATCATGTTGCGCATGGCTTCCTTTTCTACCGCATGGTAGTAGCGGTTCACCATGAACTGCTTTGCTTCGCGCTCCTCTTCCGGAATGGTTTCAATAAAGGCTTGCTTAATGGCTTCGAAAGCGGCCGTGCGTTCTTGCTTGGGCAGCATCGATTTGGCTACCTGGTAAACCTTGTCGTAGCAAAACTCATGAACCTTTGCCTTGAGTTCCTCGTCGTTGGTTTCATGGCAGTAGGTGCGTTTAACTACGCCAAGTTCCTTGGCGAGCTCCATTTGAGCCAAGCATTGTGGTTTAATGGCCTCATGGGCAAACTTAATTGCTTCCAGCATATCGGCTTCCGACACCTCTTTCAGTTCGCCTTCAACCATCAGAATATTATCGTAGGTGGCGCCAACAATCATATCGATATCGGCCTCCTCAACTTCCTTAAAGGTAGGGTTAATTTTTAGCTTACCGTTAATGCGAGCCACTCTAACCTCTGAGATTGGGCCATGGAAAGGAACGTCGGAAACGGCAAGCGCTGCCGATGCTGCCAATCCGGCAAGTGCGTCGGGCATAATTTCCTTCTCGGCGGAAATAAGGTTAACGGTAACAAAGGTTTCGGCATGGTAATCGTCAGGGAAAAGGGGACGTAATGCACGGTCAACCAAACGGGCCACCAGAATTTCATAGTCCGATGGTTTTGATTCGCGTTTTAAGAAACCTCCTGGGAAACGGCCGCTTGCAGCAAATTTCTCCTTGTACTCCACGCTAAGCGGCATGAAATCAACATCTTCTTTTGCTTCCTGAGCGCTTACAACTGTAGCGAGAAGCATGGTTTTACCCATTGTTAGCACAACCGAGCCATGGGCTTGTTTGGCCAGTTTACCGGTTTCGATGGTAATGGTTCGGCCATCGCCCAAATCGATTGTCTTTTTTACAACTTTCTGCATAGTTAAAATTTATATAGATAAAATCAACAATAAAATACTGCCTTTGTTTAAACAATTAAACCCCAAAGGATTCCCATCCTCTGGAGGTTATGATAGTGATTAAAAAAAGGCAATTTTAGAAATTGCCTTTTTTGATTTCTTACTTTCTGAGATTTAATTCCTTTACTATTGTTCGATATCTTTCAATATCGTTTTCTTTTAAGTAATCCAAAAGCCTCCTGCGCTTACCCACCAACTTTAACAGAGCGCGCTGGGTACCGTAATCCTTGCGGTGAACCTTTAGGTGCTCAGTTAAATGGTTGATACGGTAGGAGAATAACGCGATCTGGCTCTCAGGTGAGCCGGTATCGGTATTGGACTTCCCGTACTTCTCAAAAATCTCTTTTTTCTGTTCGGCCGTCAAATAGTTCATAACACTGATAATTAGTGGGTAGATTTACTACTTAATTTGAGGTGCAAAGATAAAACCTTTTTTTCAATATCGTTACAATTGATACTTTTTTTTCGAACAGCTATTAATTTTTAAATGCTTAAAAATATGGTATACAGCATGTTAGTATGTTTATAGTATATTTTAACTATTTAGCGTAGTTTTAATTTTTTCCAGTGCCATTTCAATGGGAGTAGGTTTGAAGTTTAAATCGTTTTTTGCCTTGCCTATAACCAGCGAGGTGTTTTTTGGCCTGGGAGCAGCCTCGGCTAAGTCTTTTGAATTTACTTGCAGCAGCAATTCATGGTTCAGGTCAAAGGCTTTTGCAGCAAGTATGGCAAAATCAGCAACTGAAATTATTTGGTCGCCAGAAATATTATAAATGCCTGTAACCCTGTTCAAACAGATCTGGGTGATGGCAGAAGCTAAATCCGGAGCATAGGTTGGGGTGCGAATTTGATCGCTTGGTACTTTGTACTGCTTGTTTTTGCTGAGGTTATCGAATACACGGATAATAATGTTTGGACGCGAAAGTTTGGACTCAACCCCGTAAACCAAGGAGGTTCTTACTATTGTATTGACTACACCCGAGGCCTGTATTAACTTTTCCGCTTCAAGTTTCGATTCCCCATAGTAATTTACTGGGTTAGGTGCATCCATCTCTGTGTAGTTACCTTTAGAACCGTCAAAAATGAAATCGGTTGAGAGGAACACAAGGTGAACATTATAGTCAATGCAGGCCGAAACAATGCGTTTGGTAAGCTCAACGTTCATCCTGTGACAGGCGTACCTGTCAACTTCACAGGCATCCGGGCTGGAAAGAGCAGCACAGTGAACAACAATCTCGGGTTTAATATCATCAACCATGTGGTTGATGTCAGCATTCAACAGGTTCGATGTAAAAGTGGTTACCCCCTCGAGCTGAAACTTTTTGAGCGATGTGGCAAAAACTTCAACCTGGTTAGTGGTACTTAAAGTTTTTGCTATGTTTTTCCCTACAAGGCCATTTGCCCCAGTAACAAGGATTTTCATTTTTAAAATGTTTTAGGAGATTAGATCTTTTAGCTTTTCAACTTGCTCTGTAGTCCCCAGAACAAACAGTAAGGAGTCGTGGGTAAGTATGTGGTTAGGTTCTGGGTTTAAAATGTATTCGCCAAAGGGATTCCTAACGCCAATTACATTAACGCCAGTTTTTTCCCTTATTTGTAATTCATCCAACGATTTTGCCCCAACCTTGAGAATTTTCCTACATGATATTTCAAAAAGGCTAATGTTCCCGGTTCGTTTTAGCATGATATTCTCAACAAACTCAAGAATATCCGGTTGAATAACCAGCTTTGCCATTTTTTGTCCTCCAACCTTGTCGGGCAGTATCACATTGTCGGCGCCAGCAAGCTTTAATTTTTTATCGTTTGTAACGGCTGATGCTCTGCTAATGATTTTAAGTTTTGGATTCATTTCCCTGGCGGTTATTACTACAAAAAGGTTGTCGGCATCGTTCGCCAGAGCCGTAATAAGCGCTTTGGCTTTATCCACCCCTGCTTTCTGCAAGGTGATATCAAGGGTGGCATCGCCATCAACATATGCTATTTTAGGGTTTTGCTGTATATACTCAATCACTTTGGGCCTGTTCTCAATAACAACAACAGGGATGTTATGCGCAAGCAGTTCTTCAACTGCCTGTGAACCATTACGTCCGTATCCCACCACTATAACATGGTTTTGCATTTTGGCAATCTTCTTTTCCATGATCTTCTTATTTGAGTATCGGGAAAGTATTTGTTCCGAAAAGTATTTGGCTAAGAAGGTAGCTGCATAGGCAAAGAATCCAATGCTTATTATGATTAGCGTTATGGTAAACCACATTCCCTCAGTTGAAAGCGGGCGAACCTCCTTAAATCCTACTGTACCGATTGTAATAACGGTCATGTAGATTGCTTCAGTAAATGTGAAGTCTTCCAGCTGAATATAGCCTACTGTTCCTATAGTTATTATACTTAGGAGAATGGCAATTGCAAGCGCTAGTGTTCTACCTCCTTTTTGCTCCATTCAGCAATTTTTACAACGCATTAAAATTATAATTGTTTTCGTAAAATACTAACACCAATAGGGCAGTAAATACATTTTCGGGTTTCGCAGTAAAAGGTTTTTAGGTGAACCAATGCCTGAGTGTCAAAAGCCGATAAAGCTTTGATGCCCAAGGCACCAAAGTTTCTGACAATTGTATTATTCTCGGGTGGCATTTGTTGGAGTATAGCTAGTGCGTTGGCCTCAAGGTCAGCTTTTGCCCTGCTCCGACCATAGCTATACATGAAAGGGATAATTGTGTTTATGGTTATTAACCTTATGGTTTCCTCGCCCAAACGTTTTTTCTTGGAAATTGATTCCTCACCAAAAATGTAGTGGTTAGTCCAGTAATCCGATGCTTCAACAGCAAAGAATTTAATTACATCATCAATATTTTTCACCTCCATAAGCTGAGAGAAGAGACCCGACGATTTGTGTGCAAGCATTGCCAAAAGGGCAATTCTAATAGTTGGGAACGATGCCGGCCTGAGCCTCATAAACTTCCAGAGGCTTGGCTCTATGGGTGTAAGTGAGAATTTGTTTTTCAGATAGGTGTACTCCTGTTTCAAAGAAATAGCATAGCTATCGGTTTTTGCTTTATCGAGCAAGCCCGATTGACCAAATAGTAGGGCCTCAAGTTGAAATACACTGTTTTTATGTTTAGCCAATACTTTTTGCGGTAAGCTTTGGGCCAGAAGCTGAAAGGGAAGTGCGTTACTTTTTAGCCCAAATGAACGGCATAAATCACGATAGAAAGCCTCCTCCCAACTCCCATTGCATTGGCTAACCAGCTCAGCCACACGTTTACTCTTGTCTTCTAGTCTTTCAACCTGCATTCGATCAATGGTTGAATTAATTAGCAATGAATCAACAATCCCAATTTTACTGGCGCATGGGATCCATTCGGTCGATTTGATAAGGTTTTCATGGCTTTGCACCAATTCGTTGGGGTAAGGAATGACAAGTGTCTGAACTTCTGTTCCGTTCGATGTTACTGCGGTTCTATCATGCTCAACAACTACGTGTAAAATTACATTGTTGTAAGCGTTGTCGGTTTGATGGTTATGGGTAAACCAGTCGGACGATTTGATGTGCATTTCAACATTACCTACCCAAAGAGTATCCCCAATTCGAACTTTTGCATTGGAAAAATCGGGGCCTGAGTCGGTATTGTACAATCCGGGATCGATAACTTCAACTGTCTCGCCTTTTGTAGTGTTGAGCCCATTTAGGGTATAGTGCTGGTAGCGCCACTGGAAGTGTAAAAGCGATTCGTCCATTTAAAAGGGTGAATTGTATTTGGATGTACAAGTTAAAAAAATCCAAAAAACTGGGCAATACTATTATGGTGATTGTAAAATTGTAGTAATTTTGCAAGCGCAAACGGGGTGTGGCGCAGTTGGCTAGCGCGCTACGTTCGGGACGTAGAGGCCGGGAGTTCGAGTCTCCCCACCCCGACTTTAGAGTTGATTTAATGTCAGCTCTTTTTTTATTATCATAGGAATTGGTTAAAACCCTGCAATTTCATTGCAGGTACTTTAGTTTCTATAAATTTCATAGATTTACAGAATG